>DWZB01000100.1 GCA_019118405.1 Candidatus Limosilactobacillus gallistercoris | reverse complement strand
AAAACACGTTGACGAGACGAGTAGTTAATGGTGTGGTTGCAGCGAGTCCTTGGCTGATGGAAAAGGATACCTTCCCATTAATGAAAATCACTCTGAGTGCTGAGATGAAATTAAGTAGTCTGCAGTGGGAGTAGCCCATTATCGCTACGGTGTTTAGTTAATAAGACTGAACATTTTAAGGCTAGTAGTGTGAGCTATTAGCGAATTAGGGTGGTACCACGCAGCTGCGTCCTTAGGTTGAGCGATCAATCTGAGGGCGTTTTTATTTTCAGCACTTTGGTGTAAAGATAGAAAGGAAGTAAGGATTATGAAATTTACAGTAGTAGGAGCAGGCGCCATGGGCCTTCGTTTTGGGGTATTGTTGCAAGAAGCTGGGAACGAAGTCGACTTTGTGGAAGGCTGGCAACCGCATTATGAGCAGATGAAGAAACAGGGTGGCGTTTACGTTACCCGGGAACACCAAAATAAGCACCTGGTACCGGTCAACGTTTACACGCCCGAAGAATACACGGCGACGGACGCGGATTTCGTCTTCTTTGAATTAAAGCAGATGCAGTTAGATGAAATGCTGCAGCGGTGCAAGCACTTCTTCAAGGATCAATACGCCCTGACGGCGATGAACGGGATGGGCCACGTGGAGAAGCTTCTCCAGTACTTCCCTAAGGAAAAATTAGTTGCCGGGACCGCCCTCGTAGCAACGATCCTGACAGGACCGGGCGAGGTAGAGTTCGTTGGTCAGCCAGGAATGGGCACGACCAACTGGGCAAATTATACGGAAAAGCCGGACGAAAAGACCAAGCAGTTGATGGCGGAGCTAAAAAAGGCCAATTTCAACCCATCCCTAAAAGATAACTTCATGGGGACATTGATGGCCAAGGTAGTCTTTAACTCCGTTGTCAATACCCTTTGCACCATGTTTGAAATCACAATGGGTGAATACGCTTCGTTCGAAAAGGCGGACGAGTTATCTCGGCAACTAATCGATGAGGCATATGACGTCTGTGAGCGGGCCGGCGTCCAACTTGTCAATAGCCGGGCAGAAGAGCTGGAAAGCGTTAATTACGTTTCCAAGGTTGGAAACCCCCACCACTACCCATCAATGTACCAGGACATGAGTCACAATCGACCAGTCGAAGTCGACTACATCAACGGTTACTTTGTTAAGCTGGGGCGCAAGTACCACTACGAGGCCAAGACCCACAATTTCGTCACCAACCTGGTGCACCTCGCAGAAAAGACACGGGAACATTAAAAAAGAGGCCGGAGAAAATTTATTCTCCGGCCTCTTTTAGTAATTTACTTATTCAGCTTGTTACGGAATGGGACCGCGTTTTCTTTGGTAATCTTGGTTACCCCGTGCATGTATGGAACCAGCACTTCTGGAATCGTGACAGAGCCATCTTCGTTTTGGTAGTTTTCCAAAATAGCGGCAACCGTCCGACCAACCGCCAGGCCAGAACCGTTCAGGGTGTGAACGTAATTCAGCTTGCCGTCTTCATCCCGGTATTGGGTGTGCATCCGCCGTGCTTGAAAGTCCAGGCAGTTGGAGCAGGATGATACCTCCCGGTACTTGTTCTGGGCAGGCATCCAGAGCTCAATATCGTGGGTTTCAGAAGCAGTGAAGCTCATGTCACTGGTCGTCAGGGTGATGACGTGGTATGGAATCCCGAGCTTCTTCAAGATGTTCTCGGCGTTGCCCGTCATCTTCTCCAATTCACCCCAAGAGTCCTCTGGCTTGGTGTACTTAACCATTTCGACCTTGTTGAACTGGTGCATCCGGATCAGGCCACGAGTGTCCCGACCAGCGGCCCCGGCTTCAGAACGGAAGCATGGGGTGAGGGCGGTAACGTAGACTGGCAGTTCCTTTTCCGGAATGACTTCGCCCCGGTAGTAGTTGGTCAATGGCACTTCGGCGGTTGGAATCAACGTCATGTCTTCGCCGTTAACCTGGTAAACCCCTTCCTTGAACTTCGGGAACTGACCAGTTCCGTACATGGAATCAGCGTTTACGATGTAAGGCGGCAGTACTTCGGTGTAGCCATCCTTCATGTGTTCATCCAGCATGAAGTTGTAGACGGCCCGTTCCAGCTGGGCACCCAGACCGAGGTAGTAAACGAACCGCGCACCAGAAACCTTGCGTGCCCGGTCAAAGTCCAAAATTCCCAGGTTTTCACCAACGTCCCAGTGGTGCTTGGGCTCGAAATCAAAGTCACGGATCTTGCCGACCTTCCGCAGTTCTACAGCGCCATCTTCGGTCAGGCTGACTGGTACCCCATCGTGCGGAATGTTTGGCAGGTGGGCCATCTTATCATGGAGTTCCTTGTCGTTTGCTTCGACTTCTTGGTCCAGTTCCTTGATCTTGTCACCGAGCTCCCGGGTTTGCTTGATAGCTTCGTCGGCGGATTCGCCGTTCCGCTTGGCCTCACCGATCTTCTTGGAAGCAGCGTTGCGCTGAGCCTTCATGGTTTCAGTCTGTTGCAAAAGATCACGCCGCTTTTGGTCCAGGGCCAATACTTCATCGATCTCTTCGGCCTTGACACCACGGGTTGCCAGCTTTTGCTTGAAGAATTCTGGGTCTTTGCGAATCTTCTTAATATCTAACATGTCATTACCTCCAATAAAAAGAGCCACTCCGTCCTAAATTTTGGGACGAAATGGCTCTTAGTTCCGCGGTACCACCCAAGTTTGGTATTTCTACCACCCTCGTGATGGATAACGGTCATCGGCCGTGCGGCATTACCCGCCCACGTCATTTTCTGCACCGGAGTTTCGACCGGCCGCTCACACCACCCGCGGCTTCTCTGTGTGGTCTACTTGAAATGCATCCGTGTTTCTTATTGCCATTATCATATTACATCTGGTCCCTTTTGGCAACTGCCAACTGCAATTGATTTATGTTATAATGTCACTAACAAAAAGTAAGTAGAACCTATTATGATTCATAATTCAACAATTGATCATCAGCTTAACCACCGCTCTATCCGGGCCTTTAAGCCGCAAGCACTCAGCAAGGAGCAACTGACCACCCTGTACGAGGCCGCTCGCCACACCTCCTCCAGTATGTTCATGCAGCAATTCAGTATCCTGCACATTACCGATGAGAAAAAGCGAGCCGCAGTTCGCCAGCTGGGCAAGCAGCCCTACATCGGTCAAAACGGTGAACTGCTGATCTTCCTGGTCGACCTCTACCGCAACCAGAAGATCCGCCAGGCCGCAGGCAAGGACGATGGCCGTCTGCACACTACCGACATCTTCCAGCAGGCCGTCGAGGATACCGTCTTGGCCGTCCAGAATACCCTGGTCGCTGCCGAGAGTATGGGGCTGGGCGGGGTGATCCTCGGTTCCGTCAAGAATGACCCCATAGAACTGATCCGGGTCCTCGACCTGCCGAAGATGACCTTCCCCCTGCTGGGCCTGCAGGTCGGCATTCCGGACCAGGACCCGCAGCTGAAGCCACGCCTGCCTCTCGACACACTGGTAATGGAAAATGATTACCAGCGCGACTTCTCCGCCAACGACCTCAAGGACTACGATCAAGAGGTCACCCAGTACTATGACCTGCGGGACGCCAACCGCCGGATCGATTCCTTCACCAAGCAGATCGCCGGTGCCAAGCTCGATAATCACGATACTACGCGGGATAAATTGAGTGCGGCCCTGCAACAGCAAGGACTGGCGCTCGACTGGCAATAAGATTCCAACTAAAAAAGGGAGTGTGACAGAAGTCGTTTACGACTTCGTCTTCACACCCCCGCGAGCACAAATAGAGGTCCAGAATTCGGCTTTGCCGGGCTCTGGACCTCTATTTTTGTACCGCGCTGTTCGCTTTTTATCTATGTAGCGGGGCTTATGTCACGGCCCTTTTTTTACATTCTTAAAATAACCTATACTCCAACGTTTTCAACCGACTCATCGTTGTGGATGAAAACGGCCCCGTGGTTGCCTGGCCGGTCCAACCATCCGGGGATCGGCTGACCATTGAAGAAGAGCCGCTTGGCTTCGATCTCGCCCATCACCGACTGGTCGGTAAAGACGGTCACGCTGCTCAGGTCAGTATCGAGCGGGTACCCCGTCCGCGGGTCGATCAGGTGGTGATAACGGCGGCCGTCCTTGATCAGGAACCGTTCGTAGATTCCTGACGTCACTGCAGAGCAGGCCGCCTGACGAACAACCTCCATATTTTCACCGCGATGAAGCTGGGGATCTTGCACCCCAATCACCCACTGGCCATCATCGCGACGGGGTGACGGACCGACGAAGAGCAGGTTACCACCAAGGTTGATGATCCCCGCGGTGACCCCCTGTTGGCGCCAGAAATCCTTGATCCGGTCAGCGATGTAGCCCTTGGCGATCCCGCCAAGGTCCAGTTCCATCCCAGCCTGCTCAAGGTAGACCGTGCGGGCCTGATCATCGAGCTTCACCTGCCAGGGGTCGGTCAGCTTCAGCCGATCCTTGAGGTCAGCTTCAGCTGGGACGTTGGCCCCCTTAAACCCGATCTTCCAAAGCTTGACCAGGGGGCCGATCAGGGCGTTAAAGCCGAAGTCCTGCCGACTGTACTTCACGGCCAGCTTAACCAGGGCATAGCTGGTCGGCGAGATCGCCACCGGCTTGATCCCCGCTGCATGGTTGACGTCCATCAGCTCCGACTGGTCGCGGTTAACCGTCAGCCGGTCCTCGTACCCATCAATCAGGTCCATCGAGGGCTGGAGGACGGCGGCGGCAGCGTCACCGTAGACCGTCAGCACAATCCGCGTCCCCAAGGCATGGTGGGTCAGCGTATGCTTTTGGTCAATCAATTGATCATCCATGATGACTATTCTTCTTCGGAAGCACCAGTGGTGGCGTCAGCAGCCTCGTCGTCGGCATCGACACTGCCGGATTCGGAAGCACCAGTGTCCGCGTCGGTCTCTTCAGTCCCTGCTGGTTCGCTGGCTGCTGTAGTAGTTTCCGTACTGTCATCGCTGGACTCTGAAGCGCCGGTTGAAGCATCAGCTACTTCGTTATCGTCGCTAGCTTCGGCAGTGTCTTCGTGCTTGGAAGCCCCGGTGGAGGCGTCCGTGCCGCCCTTATCCCAGGCGCCCTTTTCGAAGAGGTTCAGGATGTATTCAACGCTACCGGTGAATTCGATGGTTCCCAGGTAGTGCCCATCGATGTCCCGCAGAGCATAGTATTGGATCAGGGAACGGTGACCGTTCATCCAGAGTGGCCGGGTAACCACGTCACGCTTGCCGTCACGGAAGCTGTTGATGATGGCCATCACTGCCGGAACGGCCTTTGGCGGGTGGCACTCCGTTACGGGTTCACCCAGGGAAGCCACGTCACGAACGTGTTCCCGGTTGGGCTTATCTGAGTACCAGGCAAAGTGGTCGGTACTATCAATCAGGTCAATTTCAAATGGAATGGTGCTGAAGATCTGTTGAACTTCCTTCAGCGATAAACGACCAGTCGGGAACTTGATGTAAGCCTCGCTGATCCGTGGCTGCTTGATTGGCATTTTGACTTCCTCCTCGTCCGCATTTTCAAAAAGTTGAATGTATTCAATAAAGTGGGTAAAGCACTCTTCCAAGTTGTCCCGCATCTCGGCGTTGATCAGGCGGCCATCCTTGGAGAAGACGTGGGTGGCCCCACCGATCAGGACTTCGTTACCCGGCATCAGGTTGGCATCACAGTCTGGTGAGATCAGGATCTGCCGCATCTGAACTTGAGAACGGGCAGATGCTTGCCGGCCGTAGGAAACCCCCACTACCATAACGGGCTTCTTCTTCAGCACCGTTGTGTGGTAGGAAAGCCACTCCACGGCACTCTTCAGGGCCGCCGGAATCCCGTGGTCGTATTCCGGGGTGGAGAATATCACCCCATCAGCGGCCTTGACCTTCTGCTTGAGCTTCCAAACCTCGGTCTGCTCCTCGAGAGGAACATCGACACTGAAGGCGGGAAGCTTGCTGATCTCGTAGATCTCGATGTCGGCCATCTGCTTGAAGTGCTTCTTCATTAACTTAAGCAACAGGCGATTGTAAGAAAAGTTGGCGTTGGTCCCAACTAGTGCAAGAATCTTCTTCATTAGTCCTTTGCCGCCTCCTTCTTTGCAGCTTCAGCGGCCCGCTCTTCAACCATCCGGTTAATCGACCAGGCGTAGATCTTAAAGTCGTCGATACACTTATCAAGGAACTTAATCGACATCTCATCGGTGATGTCGCCGTCCTCATCGATCACGTTGGCAACGTCACTCATGAAGAACTCGCTTCCTTGGTATACCTGGGCATTGACCCCAGGTGAGATCAAGATATCCCGCAGCTGAACCTGGGAACGGGAGGAACCCTGCTCGTGGGTTGAAGCCCCGACGATCATGACGGGCTTGTCCTCCAGCGGGTGAACTTCATAGGAGAGCCACTCAATAACACTCTTCAGGGCCGAGGTAATGGAGTGGTTGTATTCGGGGCTGGCAATGATGACGGCATCGGCAGAACCAATTCGCTGGTCGAGGTCTGCGATAACCTTGGGTGCGCGCCCCTTGTAGTTTTCGTTAAACATCGGAACATCACGAATATCAATCACATCAACCTCATCGGTATCCTGGTACTGCTTGGCAATAAATTCCAGCAGCATCCGGTTGTAGGAATGATTGGCGTTTGATCCGGCAATTGCAGCAATCTTCAAAGGTGTCACTTCCTTCATTATTTTATGCAACATTTCACATTTTTATTTTACAATATTTTGGTAAGGATAAAAACTGATTATTAGTAATCTTTTAAATAGCTGAATCATTTTCAACGTTTTGGTTATAAAAGTAAGCTAATTGAACGGGCAGGTGACCAGCACGGCCCGGTGAGTATGCTAAAATAAGGAACACCAAGATAGATCGGAGCAATAACAATGGTACAAAAACACGCTAAACAAGATGTTACAGTCAGTGTGGGGGAACGCTTCCCCCTGACGATCCGGCGGCTGGGCGTTAACGGCCACGGGATCGGCTATTTCAAACACAAGGTCTGCTTCGTCCCCGGGGCTCTGCCGGGAGAGATCGTGGTGGCCGAGGTCACTAGGATCATGCCCCGCTTCCTTGAGGCCAAGATCCACCGTCTGCGCCGGGCCAGCAAGCACCGGGTCACTCCACGCGACCCGTACGCTGACGTGGCCGGGGGCTTCGAACTTGAGAACCTCGCCTACCCAGAACAGCTGAAGTTTAAACGGCAGGTGGTGCTCGACAGTCTGAGCAAGTTCAAGCCCTATGGCTACCACAACTACGACGTTCGGCCGACCATCGCCGCCCCGGCCCAGTATGGCTACCGCAATAAGGCCCAGTTCCAGGTGCGGATGGTGGATGGGCACGTGGCCGCCGGATTGTACAAGCCCGACAGCCACGACCTGGTCGATATGCAGGAGTGTGCCGTTCAAATGCCGCAGACGATGCACGTCATCCGGACGATGGTCAAGCTGATCGAAGAACTCAATATCCCCGTCTACGATGAGGAACACAACAGTGGAATCATCAAGACCCTGGTCGTCCGGGAATCCTGGACCACCGGTGAACTGCAGCTGACGATCATCACCAACACCCCCAAGCTGATCCATAAGCACCAGCTCCTCGCTGCCATCAAGGAACTGCTTCCTGAGGTAGTCTCGGTCATGCAGAACGTCAACCCGGGTGACACCCCGCTCGTCTGGGGGGACCAGACAATTCACCTGGCCGGGGCAGAAACGATCACCGAGAGCCTGATGGGCCTGGACTTCAAGCTCTCTGCCCGCTCCTTCCTCCAGCTGAACCCGGCCCAAACTGAAGTTCTGTACGAGGAGGCGGCCAAGGCCCTGGAGCTCGCCCCCGATGACACCCTGATCGATGCCTATGCCGGGATCGGCACTATCGGCCTGTCCCTGGCTGCCCGGGTCAAGAACGTGCGGGGGATGGAGATCATCCCCGAGGCAGTGGCCGACGCCAACGAAAATGCCCGCCTCAACGGGATTACCAACGCCCACTACGAGGTTGGCAAGGCGGAAGAGAGCCTGCCGAAGTGGCAAAATGAGGGTCTTTCCTTTGACGCCCTGGTCGTTGATCCGCCGCGGGCTGGCCTGGATGATAACCTGATCAAGGCAATCCTCAAGACGAAGCCGCGGAAGTTCACCTACGTTTCCTGCGGCATGGCTTCACTGGCCCGCAACCTCCGCCGGCTGACCAGCATCTACCACGTTGACTATATCCAGCCAATCGATATGATGCCACAGACTGCCCGCTGCGAGGTGGTTGTAAAGTTATCGCTACGGAAGTAAAAATAACATCGTCCCCGGGCAC
Organism: Candidatus Limosilactobacillus gallistercoris; assembly: GCA_019118405.1. GTDB lineage: Bacteria > Bacillota > Bacilli > Lactobacillales > Lactobacillaceae > Limosilactobacillus > Limosilactobacillus galli. The sequence continues at coordinate 14,404 of DWZB01000100.1, read as the reverse complement.
CTACCGATCGGTTCCGCCCGGGGCTTTTGTACTCAGGCACATTCGTTGTTCCTGTCCACCAGGTATAGTATGGTGGAACCAAAGGAGATGGCGCACATGAAACTGATTATCACCGACACCGCCAGCCACTGGTTTAAGAAACATCTGGAACTCCAGGCCGGGGACGGTGTCAGGTTCTTCGGCACAACAGTCCAGCCCCACCACGTCCAGCACACCCCCGACCAGGGATTTGCCAAAGAAGATGACCTCACCGCGGCCGTCCTGACTGTCACCAAGGACGGAATTAATTACCATATCAACCTTGATGACGAGTGGTTCTTCTCCGGCATGGTGACAACGGTCGACCTGGCGGCGGGTGCTGAGCAGCCCCAGTTCACCTTCCAAAAGGAACAACCGGCACCGGCAGCCACGACCACTGATTCAGTGGCCCCGGCGACCGACGCTACGACCGGGGCCTCACGCAGATTTGAGAGCTACTGGGAATAGAACTATCACAAAAGGGATCATGACAAACACGCACGCTTGTCATGATCCCTTATTAAGTTCTAGTATTGGTAAACTTTTGCCTCATAAGGCCGCAGAGTGGCGCCCTGGTCATCGGCGTAGTTGCTGATCAGGAGTTTGGCCGTCTTAGGAACCGCGTAGTGCCGCTCCATTGCCTGGTCAGTGTAGTTCAGGATGACCAGCAGGGTCGTGGCCTTGTCCCGCCGAGTATAGGCGAAGATGGCCGGATCGTCTTCGTTGCCGGGAACCAGGGCATAGGTCCCGTCGGTGATCACCGGCATGGTGTGGCGAAATTTGATCAGCCGCTGGTAATAGTAAAAGATCGAGTCTGGATCAGCCAGGGCCTTTGCCACGTTGACCTGCCGGTAATTAGCCGTAACCTTCTCCCATGGCCGGTGGGCAGAGAAACCAGCGTTGGTACTGTCATCCCACTGCATTGGCGTCCGGGCATTGTCCCGCGAGTGCATTGCCAGGTACTTCAGCATCGTCGCCGGATCAACCAAGCTCTGATCATCTACCAGCTGGTGATAGGCGTTGATCGACTCCAGGTCTACGTAGTCACTCAGCTTGGTGAAACCGGCGTTGGTCATCCCAATCTCTTCCCCCTCGTAGATGTAGGGCGTCCCCTGCATAAAGTGGGTCATCGCCGCCAGCATCTTGGCCGACTTGACCCGGTAGTCTTCGGTCGAATCATCACCGAAACGGGAAACCATCCGGGGCTGGTCGTGGTTGTTCCAGTAGAGTGAGTTCCAGGCTGTTCCGGCCAGTTCCGTCTGCCACTTGGTCAGGTTGGCACGGAGATCCGCCAGCTTCGGCTTCTGATCGTACCACTTGCCCAGGGCCGGATTGGGGTTGGCGTCTAAGTTCATGTGCTCAAACTGGAAGACCATGTTGAGCTCCTGGTTGTGCAGGTCCGCGTACCGCTTGGCATCGACCGGGGTGACATTAGGTGTCTCGCCCACCGTGATCATCTTGTGCTTGCTCATGACGTTCCTGTTCATCTCCTGCAGGAACTCATGCACACGGGGACCGTTGGGCACAAAGCCCTCGACGGTAGCGTACTTCTCGTCGGCGGTCTGCAGACCATCAGGCAGGCCAGCGGGTTTGGAGATCAGGTTGATGACGTCCATCCGGAAACCATCGACCCCCTTGTCAGTCCACCAGTTCATCATCTGGTAGACTGCCTGCCGAACCCGGGGATTTTCCCAGTTGAGGTCCGGCTGCTCCGGAGCGAAGAGGTGGAGATAGTACTGGTCGGTCGTCGGGTCATACTTCCAGGCCGGACCGGAGAAGTATGATCCCCAGTTGTTCGGAGCGTGACCGCCCTGGCCATCCCGCCAGATATAGAAGTCACGGTAGGGGTTGTCCTTGCTCTTCTTCGCTTCGACAAACCAGTGGTGCTGGTCGGAGGTGTGATTGACGACCAGATCCATGACCAGCTTCATCCCCCGCTGGTGCACCGCGGCCAGGAGCTGGTCAAAATCGGCCATTGTTCCCAGCATCGGGTTGATTGCCCGGTAGTTGCTGATGTCGTAGCCGTTGTCCACCTGGGGTGACTCGTAGATCGGGTTGAGCCAGAGGATGTCGACCCCCAGCTTCTGCAAGTAATCCAGCCGGCTGATAATTCCCTGCAGGTCACCGATCCCGTCGTTATTGCTATCCTGGAAACTCTTCGGGTAGATCTGATAGACCACCGCGTTCTTCCACCAATGATTATTCTTCATCGCTAAAACCTCTTTTGATTCGTCCAGAGCAAAAAAGCTGGCAAGAAAGTACCATCTTCTGCCAGCCCCATCGTAAGTATTAATTATCTTCAACCACCGGGGACCACTGCCGCCAAGTTGTCGTGTCACTGATCGCGTCGAGGTGAGTGTAGGCGCCCGTGCTTAATTTCTGCAGCGCTTGCGGGTCCTGGAGCAAGCCCACGACGGTATCCACGAACCGCTGCTGGTCATTCAATGGGATCAATTCGCCGTTGACCCCTGACGCGACCATGCTGGCCGGGCCGTACAGATAATCATAGCTGACCACTGGCACCCCATGACCGAGGGCTTCCCCCATCGCCAGGGGCTGGGTATCGATGCGGCTGGCATCGACAAAGAGCTGGGCCTGGTCATAGGCTGGCTGCAGGTCAACCTGGTAGCCAGCAAAAGTGACCCAATCTTCAAGGCCGGCCTGCTCGACCTGGTCCTTGTAGCGTTTAACATCGTCAGCCGCCCCATACCCGTACAAGGTCAACCGGCTCGTCGGCACCTGCCGGTGGATGGCGGCAAACATCGTCAGCAACTGGCTGATCTGCTTGTCTTCGCCCAGCCGGCCCACATAGACCAGTTGGCCCGCCGTCCGGCCAGCCATCGTAATCCGATCGGTGGGCTGGCTGACAGGCGTCCCGTTAATCGCCATGACAGGCGCATGCCTGCCAAGCCGATTGCGCAGGTTATGGGCCTGCTGCTCAGTCATTACAATAATGCCGTCCCACTTCTTTAATTCACTGGTGAACGGTCCCTGGAGCATCCCATTGACCGGGCCATTCAGCAAGTTTTGCCCATCGTCGACGTGGTTAATCGGCAGCCACAGGTACTTCCTAGCTTTCCCTGCCACCTGCAATACCGGCTGGATCGCCATGGCTGGCCGGTCGGCGATGAAAGTGTTCGTCTCCTCCGTCGTCCTGTTCAACTCGTTGAGGAAGAAGACGAAGAGGTCGTCAAGGCTATCGAAATAGTAGTCCTTCCCCTCGTAGCCCCGCAGGACATTCAGGGAGTTGATCGGAGTGTTTTGAACAGACTGCACATAGTAACGCTCCAGGTACATGGTGCCGGCCGGCCGGTAGTAGCGCTCAAAGTACAGCTGCCCATCCTGGCCGAAGAATTCGTCGACGGCTTTGTAGCCCCGCAGGTCGTAACGCTCGCGCAGGGTGAGGTTGCCGGCCGGATCGTACCAGTCAACCCGGCTGACCTCGCCGACCGTGCCCCCGGCAAAGAAGACCTCAGCGACCAGCCGCTGACCGTCCTTGATCTCCCGGGAGTTGTTCCCCGTACCCACCTGGTAGTCAAAGGGCAGGTGGAGGTCCGCAGTGTGCAGCGGCTGCCCCTGGTAGTCCGTGGCCCCGGCAAAGAAGTCATACATGTTTACCAGCTGACTGTCCTTGAGACCGAAGCGCGGCAAGGTATGGTGAAGGACCGGGTCAAAATCACGGGTGACCAGCTTGGCCGCCACACCGTTCTTGGCGAAGAGCTTCAGCCGCTTGATTTCCGCGTGCTCAACGCTTGAATTGCTACTCAGTAAGTATTGATTCACAAAGAAAAACACTATTTCTGAGCCTCCCTTTCATTCACGTCATCAATGATTTCCTGCCACCGCTTCATTACGTTGGCTGCCGAATAGCGCCGACTGTCCGCATAGGCGTGCGCGCTCATCTGAGCCAGCCGTTCCTGATCGGTCAGCAGGGATATAATTGCCCGCGCCAGACCATCAATATCACCATTCTTGGTCAACAGGCCATCCTGCCCGGCGATGACCACGTCGGCCGGCCCGTACTTGATGTCATTGGCGATGATCGGCAGGCCGTGCGATTGGGCTTCAACCAGGGAAAGCGGCAGGCCTTCCACTCGGCTGGGCAGGATCAGCAGCTGGGCATCCTCGTAGACGGCATTGACATCAGTTGTGTAACCATGGAAGGTTACCGAATGGCCGATTTTCTCTGCAGCGACGATCTTCTTCAGCTGCTGGTCGAAGTGATTATTGGCGTATCCCCAGAAGTCCAACTTAGCCTCCGGAACGCTCGCCAGTACCTGTGGCCAAGCCTTCAAGAGCTGGTCCTGCTGCTTCTCGGGCGACAGCCGGGCCACCATCACCACCTGATTCTTTATCCGCTTGGCAAACGGCACGTGGGGCTTATTAAGAACGGCGTTAGGAACAATCGGCCCCGGAATACGAAAAATTGGGACGCCGTACTTAGCAAAGCGGGCCTTCAAATCATCCTGCTGCGGGGTCAGGGCGATTACCCCGTCCCAGTCCTTAATATGGTGTAATCCCCACTCGTAGTTGTAGTTCAGGGTCGAATGTAAGATATCGTCATTATTATTGACGTGGTCGTTATGCAACTGCATGTAACGGGGGACCCGCTGTTTCATGTGGAGGACTGACCAGCCGGTCTCGTAAACCCGGTCGACAATCAGGCCCACCGGTCCCGCGCCGCAGTTTTTCTGATCAGTGACCAGCTGATCCAAGAAGAAGCTGGTCAGCTCATCCAGACCGGCAAACTGAAAGTCGCGGCCCTGATAGTTAAACAGGTGGTAGGTATCAGCCTTCCGCCCCCGTTTGTCCTTCATGTGGGCCAGCTGCAGGACCAGCTTGCCATCCGGAGCAAAGTAGTTCTCAGTTGTAATATTACCCTGCCAATCATATACTTGCTCTACGGAAATAAAGCCCCGCACATCATACCACTTGACGTTCAGGAGCTTACCGAAGTGATCGAAGTACTGCAGGTTGATGATGCGCTTCTTGGCATCATTACGCCGCCGCACATACAGGATCCGGTGGCCGTTTTTCGAATAGGAGTAGTTGATGCCGTCTGCTTGCCGCCGCCAGTGCGGGTCGATCTGAATATCCCTAATCGTCACGTCTTTTGGCGGGACAATCCGGGCATTCTGGAAGTAATCAAACAGGTTTACGAAGTCTTCGTCGGCGATCCCGGCGTGCTTCGTTACCAGGTGCAGTTCGTTCGAGTACTGCCGCGTAACGATCTTCGCCGGTTGCTTAAACTGCTTGAATAATTGGAGCCGCTTCATCTGGGCGTGCTCGATCCCCGACTTGTTTTCCTGAATGCCGTCATTTAAGAAAAATAGCATTAGACATTCCCCTTTTCTTGTTTCACAAACTGAGTTTATCATACTTTTATCGCTACTGACGACTCGATAATGTGGGAGGATGAAGGCGAGTGTGTTATCATCATTACTATATAGAAAGAAGTGGAAGAGACATGCAAAACCCATTTGGTAATAACAACGACAATGACCAAAACCCGTTTAACCTCAACAATCTCCCCTTGCCGCCAAACTACGCCAAGATTGTTAACGACCAGGGAGACCTCCGCATTGCCAAGGTTGGCTTCTCGTGGACGACCCTCTGGTTTGGGCCGCTTCCGGCACTCTTCCGGGGAGACTACTATAACTTTATCCTAATGATTGTCTTGGACCTCGACTATGTCCTCGTGGCAATGTTCTTCGGTCTGAACTGGCTGCTGGAGTTCCCATGGCCATCAATCGCATTCGGCTTTTTCTACAACATGATGTACTTCAAGCACCTTTTCAACAAGGGTTACCACCCGGCCGACCAGCGTTCCCGCGAGCTGCTGACCAGGGCCCGGTATTGGAAAGAATAATATCAATAAATGCAAAAACGACGCTGGCTCTGACATGTCAAAACCAGCGTCGTTTTCTATTACCGCAATTAATTATGCTCAATCGTGACATCTTCGTGGCCATCGTACTCTTCAACCGCCACGTGAACCGTCTCATTCATGGCCGTCGGGATGTTCTTACCGACAAAATCCGGCCGGATTGGCAGTTCCCGGTGACCCCGGTCGACTAAGACCGCCAGGGAGATCCGCTTCGGCCGGCCCATATCCATCAGGGCATCCAGCGCGGCCCGCACCGTCCGCCCGGTGAAGAGCACGTCGTCAACCAGGATAACGTGCTTGTCAGTAATGTCGACATCCAGTTGGTCGGTCTTCACCGTGGGCTCGCGGTGGTGATCCGGCACATGACGGTCATCGCGGTACAGGGAAACGTCCAGGGCCGCCACCGGCACACTGACGTTTTCCAACTGATTGAGCCGCTTGGCCAGTCGCTTAGCGAGGTAGACACCCCGGGTCTTGATGCCGACAAAGACCAGGTTTTCGACCCCCTTGTTCTGTTCAATAATCTCGTATGTAATTCGGGTCAGTGCCCGTTGCATGCTTGAACCATCAACAACTTCATGTGCCATTTTTGCCACTCCTCTTCTATTTTCAATAAAAAGCTCTTCCTTAATTACCATTAAAGAAGAGCCGTTGACTTTCTACCGTCCCTTGATGGCCTCGCTGAACCACTTAAAGGTAATTATATTTATTTTACGGGTCAGAGCCGACCCTGTCAATCATCGCTACTCCGCGAACTTGTCCATCCAGCCTTGGACCATGCTGTTAATATTATTCCAAATGTCCTTAAAGCCACTCTCGTTCTTCAGGTCATTGACAATCTGCACCCCATTATCCGGATCCTGACGAACCTGTTCAACCACGTTGGTAACCTGGTTCAGCCGGTTCTTGGTATTGTCGCCCACCTGGCTGTTCAATTGCTGGTTCTGGTTCTCAATCTTATCCAGCCGCTGGTTCAAGGCCTCCTGGTCCTTATCGTGCTGGTACTGCTTGACGGCACCCCGGAGTTCGGCCACTTGGTTTGCCAGCTTCCGGTTATCACCGCTCAGTTTAGCCACGCTACTTGAGTTGTCGGCGATCTGACTGCTCTGCTGGGCGTTATTGGCCGCCTGGTTCTGCTGCTGGTGCCGGTGACTAGACCACCCCCACAACAGGCAGATGATCACGATCACCGCGATCAGGCCCCAAAGCCAGCCGCGCCGTTTCTTTGGGACTGCTGGATTTGTCGTCTGACTTGGCTGTTGGACTTGGGCGGCCGACTGGGACCGCAACGGCCGCACATCCAGCGTCACGCTTGTCTGGGCAGTCTGACCGGTGGCATCCATCACGCTCAGGACCACCGGGTACTCCCCCTGCTGGTCGATGTTGACCTGGGTGAGGTTGAAGAGAACCTTATCCGTCAGGTCCACACCATCGTTGCCCGTCGCGTGGACCCCCAGCTGCTGCTTAAGGTCCTCTTGGTTGATTGTCTGCCCCAGCGGCCAGTCAAGGTACTGCCGCACCGTGGTTATCGTTAATGCCATATCATTCACCCTACTTCCGTTTTCCTTAATTGTACCGCCAAAAAGGCGGGGTGTCACAGACACCCCGCCTTTTTATATCGGTCTTTATTTAATTAGAGTTCCCATGGGTTCTTGATGATAATCGTCTGAATCCGGTCCGCACCGACAGAAACTGTTGCCAGCGGCGTATCAGATAATTCACTGACCCGCTTCAGATAGTTCTGGGCATTGATTGGCAGGTCTTCAAACTTCTTGACCCCGGTGATGTCTTCATCCCAGCCCGGCAATTCTTCGTAAACTGGTTCGCAACGGTCCAGTTCCTTCAGACTTGCTGGGTAGTAGTCAATCTGCTTGCCGTCAAGCTTGTAGGAAGTACAGATCTTAACGGTCTTCAAGCCCGTCAGAACGTCCAACAGGTTCAAGCTGAGGCAGGACAGACCGGAAACCCGGCGAGCATGTCGCATAGCAACACTGTCGAACCAGCCAACCCGGCGTGGCCGCCCGGTAACAGTCCCGTATTCGTGACCGGTTTCCCGAATCTGGTCACCGATCTCGTCAGTCAGTTCCGTTGGGAATGGACCAGCACCGACACGGGTGGAGTAGGCCTTGCAGATCCCGACAACGGTGTTGATCTTGTTAGGACCCACACCGACCCCGGTGCAGACACCCCCGGCAATTGGGTTAGATGCCGTAACGTATGGGTAAGTTCCCTGGTCAACGTCCAGCATGACCCCTTGAGCCCCTTCAAAGAGGACCTTCTTGCCCTGGTCTAAGGCATCGTTGACGATCCGGGACGTGTCGGTAACGTACTTCTTCAATTCCTGACCATATTCATAGTAGCTTTCGAAAATGTCGTCGAAGTTAATCGGATCAACATGGTAGAGCTTGGTGAACAGTTCGTTCTTCTCGGCCAGGTTGCGTTGCAATTTAACCTTGAAGGTGTCCTTTTCCAAAAGGTCGCACATCCGAATTCCGACCCGGGAAACCTTGTCCATGTAGGTTGGGCCGATTCCGTTCTTGGTAGTACCAACCTTGTGATCACCCTTGGCTTCTTCTTGGCACTTGTCAAGCAGAATGTGGTATGGGAAGGTCACGTGGGACCGGCTGGAAATCCGGAGACCAGAAACGTCGATGCCATTGTCTTGCAGATAGTGGAGCTCCTTCAAGAGGGCCGGCGGGTTGATAACCACACCGTTCCCAATAACGGCCAGCTTGTCCTTGCCAAAAATCCCCGAAGGAACCAGGCGCAGGGCAAACTTCTTGCCGTCGAAGGCAATGGTGTGACCGGCATTGTTACCACCCTGGGAACGAACGACAACGTCCGCGTCCTGGCTGAGGTAATCGGTCATCTTCCCCTTTCCTTCATCGCCCCATTGACTACCAACAATTACAACTGATGACATTTCTTATTCACCTCATCGTTTATTTTCGTAAAAAACGCTTTTACTTATTTATCCTACCGGAAATCAGCCCGGCCGTCAACAACTTTTCCGAACTATTTTTGACGATCACAAACAATGATCCACCTTTTAGTTGACGCGGGCTGGGGAGAAGCGCATAATAACATACGGTAATTTTATGACAAAAAGGAGCTATTTTTGTGGAAACGTTCGATTATGATGATATTCAACTAATCCCTAACAAGTGTGTGATCAAGAGTCGCCGGGAAGCCGATACTAGTGTGAAATTCGGCCCCCGGACGTTCAAGATTCCGGTCGTTCCCGCCAACATGGAGAGCGTCATCAACGAAGATCTGGCCGTATGGCTGGCGCAAAACGGCTACTACTACGTAATGCACCGATTCGAGCCGGAAGACCGGGCCGGCTTCGTCAAGCGGATGCACGAGCGTGGCCTGTTTGCCTCCATTTCGGTGGGGATCAAGGATGCCGAATACGACTTCATCGATCAGCTAAAAGACGAACATTTGGATCCAGAGTACATCACAATCGATGTTGCTCATGGTCATTCGGATTTTGTTATCAAGATGATCCAATACATCAAGAAGAACCTGCCGATGAGTTTTGTCACGGCTGGTAACGTCGCCACCCCCGAGGCGGTCCGGGATCTTGAGAACGCCGGGGCCGATGCTACCAAGGTCGGGGTGGGCCCTGGCAAGGCCTGCATCACCAAACTCAAGACCGGCTTCGGAACCGGGGGCTGGCAACTGGCCGCCATCCGCCTGTGTGCCAAGGCCGCCCGGAAGCCAATCATCGCTGACGGCGGGATCCGCCACAACGGTGATATCGCTAAATCCGTCCGCTTTGGCGCCTCGATGGTCATGATCGGGTCAATGCTGGCCGGCCACCTGGAATCACCGGGCCATATCATCACAATCGACGGCAAGCGCTACAAGCAGTACTGGGGTTCCGCTTCCGAAGTCCAGAAGGGGGCCTACCGAAACGTTGAAGGCAAGCAGATGCTGGTGCCATTCCGGGGTTCGATCAAGGACACCCTTCGTGAGATGCAGGAAGACCTGCAATCCTCCATCTCCTATGCCGGGGGCCGCGACCTCGAGGCCATCCGCCGGGTTGACTACGTGATTGTTAAAAACTCAATTCTAAACGGTGACTACTAATAGCAAAGGGCCTGTGACATAAGTCCTTCTATATAGTCAAAAGCGAACAGCGCGGTACACAAATGAGGTCCAAAGCCCGGCAAAAGCCGAACTCTGGACCTCTATTTGTGCTCGCGGGGGCTCGAAAACGAAGTCGTAAACGACTTCTGTCTCGCTCCCTTTTATGTTCGACTATGGTTCAAATTCCTGGCTCCCCGGAACAACCATGATGTAGTTGAGGAGCCGGTGCGCGTAGGACCGCCGACTGTCATAGGAGCGGATTGCCGCGTTGAGGTCCTGCAGATTATTAGTAATGACCCCGTCAACGTTGTCATACATTGCCTGCATCATCACAGGCCGCTCGTCCACCGTCCAGGAATAGACCAGCTTGTGCTGAAGGTGGGCCAGACTGATGAAGTCGTCCGTCAGGGTTGAATACTCCATCGAGTAGCCGTCCGCCGCAATATTCGGGTAGGTGAAGTTATAGGGCTGGATGTAGATCACCGGCAGGTGCGGCGCCCGCCTGCGCATTCCAGTCACCACCCGGTAATCCAGGGACTGGACCTGGTCGCCATGGCGTTCCAGCATCTTCGCATAGCGGTTGCTAAACCGGGTCAGCATCCCCTTGGAATCATGCGGGGTGGTCTTGACTTCCACCAGGAGTTTTTGGTGGAGGCGGTCAGCCGCCTTCAGGTAGTCATCAAAGCTGGCAATTTTGGCCCGGTAACCGTTCTCGTGAACCGTCAGGTGGGTCAGTTGGCGGAGGGTCAGCTGATACGGCGCTTTGTTGACCCCCGCCAGTTCTTTGAGGTTCTCATCGTGCATAACGACAAACTGATGGTCCTTCGTCTCGTGAACGTCCATTTCAACGTAATCCGGATGAAGGCGGTGGGTTCGTTCCAGCGCCGGAATTGTATTCTGGACCCCATTCTTTTCGGCCACTCCCCGGTGGGAAATCGTCACGGGACGACGGTTATTCCCCGTCAGGTAGAAGCCGCCACTGACTGCCGTCACCAGGACGATCAGGCTGCCCGCAACTACCAGCGTGCGTTTGATCCCCGGACTGACCCGAAAGGCTGCCGGGGTGGCCGGAATCGCATCACCAAGGGGCTGGACCAGTGTCATGATGGTCACCACCCCGATCCAGACGGCCAGGCATTCACTGCCTAGCTGGACCAGGGTTAAATTGACCACCGCCATTACCAGCGATAATTTCCCGGGTAATAAATCCAGGACAAATTGCAGCCCCACCAGCAAGCCATAGAAGATAACCATGACCAGACCCGCAACCAGGCTGATCACCAGGATCCGGGCCACGAGCGGCCACCACTGTCCGTGGCTGGTCTGGTGCCAGCTATTGACCAGGGCAACTTGCGGCCGCTGCCCTCGGTACACCATCAATGGCAGAGCGAGCAGGTAACGCACCCCTAGCACAATCATCAGGGTGTAGAAGACGAGCAGGCCCGTCAGCAGGAAGGCGTTCCGGGTCATGAAGTCGAGGATAAAAGCCGGAATCTGGATTTTGGACAGTAGCGGCGTCCGAAAGACCAGGTTGGCAAACGGGATCACCAGGATAAAGTAGCCCAACAGGACCAGCAACGATGCCGGCCGCAACCGGCGCAGGGCCTGCCCGCTCTCACGCAGCAAATGCCGCACACTGATCGTCCCCGCCTGGATGTCCCGCACCCCGAGGAGAATGATGGCAAACTGCCAGTAAATTACCAGGAGGAGGAGCGCCAGTTCCAGCAGGAGGGCCACAACAACCAGCGGGTGCTGGGTGATAATGGTCACAATGTTTTGGTAGGAGACAAATGGGATCGCACCAGCCTGGAGGACATAGGTGGTTACCAGGCGGAAGGCCGGAATGACCACCAGCTGAATCACCAGGTCCACACTGAAGAAAAGGGTCAGGTAGACCCACCAGTACTGATTGAAGTGCCGGGTTTCCCGTTTGATTGTCGCTAGGATCTGTTTCATGAGCTTGCTTCTTTCCAATAGATAGAGTATATAAGGACATTATACTTGTTTCCCTGGGATGAAAAAATGCTGGAAACAAAATAAGGGACTGCATTCGATCGCAGTCCCTTTTTCTGTTTAGGTTAGAAGTCAACCTCGTCCGGGTCCTTACACTGGCCGCCGAGGTTTGGCAGTTCACTGATTGTCTTCATGTCCTCATCGCTCAGTTCAAAGTCAAACAGCTTCGTGTTCGCCACCATCCGGTCAGGATGAACCGACTTTGGCAACGGCAGGACACCCTGTTGCAGGATCCACCGCAGACTGATCTGGGCCGTCGTCTTGTCATACTTTTTGGCCAGCTTCTCCATCGTTGGATTGGTCAGGACCTTAGCACCCTGGCCGCCCAGTGGTCCCCAGGCTTCCACCAGAATGTTGTGGGCTTGCAGGTACTTAATCTCTTGAGCATGCGGCCAGCCGGGGTGAACCTCAATCTGGTCAACCGCCGGGGCAATCTCCGCCGTCTTCATCAAGTCGATGACGTGGTGCGGCATGAAGTTGCTCAGACCCAGTGCCCGGATCTTGCCCTCATGGTAGGCTTCTTCCATGGCCCGCCAGGTTTCGGCGTTGATCTCAGCGGCCCGGTCGCCAAACTGCTTCTGGTTGGCTGGCCAGTGGATCAGGTAAAGGTCCAGGTAGTTCAGTTGCATCTTCTGCAGGGTCTCGTCCAACGCCTTCTTGGTCGATTCATAGCCCCGCTCCGTATTCCAGAGCTTGCTGGTGACGAAGAGCCGGTGCCGGTCGATTCCGGAATCGCGAATCCCCTTCCCAACGGCCTCCTCGTTGCCATAGACCGCCGCTGTATCGATCAGCCGGTAGCCAACCTCGATGGCATCAGCCACCGCCTGTTCGGCCACGTCGGCTGGGGTCTTGAAGGTGCCGTAACCGACGCAAGGGATCGTGACCCCGTTGTTTAACCGCATCAGCGAGTTAATATTCTTTAATTCAACCATAAAAGCCTCACTCCTTTTGATGATACCTCAATTGTAGTCTTAATCAGCAATAATTTCACCAACCGCGCCAGTGATCAGTAAAAAAAACGCCCACAGCATCTTCTGCCGTGAGCGTTTTCTATTTAAGAAACAAATGACCAAAGATTGATCGGTTGTAGTATGAGAGTCACTTGTTATTGTTAGTTGTCCATTTGTTCCTTAATGGCTGCCAATGAAACGTCACCAGTGTGAGCGAACTTTACATCGGCATCCTGCAGTGATGAGCCAAAGCCGATTGATATTTCACCGGCCCGGTTGATCGATTCGATCCCGGCCTGGGCATCTTCCAGACCAGCAACCTGGTTAGCAGGCAGGTTCATCAGTTTAGCTGCTTCACTGTAGATCTCTGGATCCGGCTTACCGTGCGTCAGCTTAGCCGGGTCAACGATCCCTTCGAAGTAGTCCGTGATTTGCAGGTACTTGAGAACCTTTGGTGCGTTCTTGGAAGCGGAAGCCAGCACAATGTGGTAATTGTTGGCCTTCAATTCATCCAGCAGGTTCTTCATCCCGGGCAGGATGTCTGCTGGCGTCAGGGTTTCAACCAGCTTGATGTAGTTGTCATTCTTCTCCGTTGCCAGAGCGACCTTTTCATCTTGGCTATAGTCATTTTCGTGACCGCCAGCCTTCAGGATCAGCTCCAGGGAGTCCATCCGGCTGACCCCTTTCAAGCTGTCCGCCAATTCAGGCGTCCATTCAGTACCCACCTTATCGGCAAGTTGGTGCCATGCCTGGCCGTGGAAACGCGCCGTGTCGGCAATCACACCGTCAAGGTCAAAAGCAAAACCTTTAAGATCTTCAAACTTCATTCTCTGTCTGCCCCCGTAATTACTTTAATTCGAGCTTCTTACCGGCAAGGTCGATGGTGATTGGGTCACCGGATACCAAGTCGATCTTCGTACCGTGCTTGTCAACCTTAACCTTCAGGATCCGGCCACGGAACATCTGACGGAATTGGTAGGAGTCCCACTTCTTTGGCAGGAATGGTGCGTAGTGGAGTTGACCATCACGAACCCGCATGCCAGCGAACCCTTGAACGATATCCAGCCATGAACCAGTCATGGAAGTGATGTGCAGACCATCGACGGTATCGTTGTTGTAGTTGTCCAAGTCAAGCCGAGCGGACCGTTCGTACATTTCAACGGCCTTATCTTCGTAACCGAGGTCAGCGGCGATGATGGAGTAAACAGAAGCAGAAAGACTTGATTCGTGAACAGTGTATTGTTCGTAGAAGTCGAAGTTGTGCTTCTTCTGTTCCTTCGTAAAGTCGTCGATGAAGTCCCAGAGACCCTGGATAACGTCACCCTGCTTAACGTATGGTGACCGCAGGATCTTATCCCATGACCAGTGTTGGTTGATTGGCAGTTGGTCACTTGGAATATCAGCAACTGGCTTGAGATCCTTGTCCATGAAGCCATCGTTT
>DWZB01000099.1 GCA_019118405.1 Candidatus Limosilactobacillus gallistercoris | reverse complement strand
AGTATTCTCAAATAATAACTGTAAATGAATATACACCTTCGTAACTATTTATGCAATACTTTTCTCTAAATTAGTATAAATATTCATTAGAAAGGTATCATCAATCTGACGGTTGATTTTGTTTCTTCATTAAAAGTAGTGGCAAAAGCGGGCTAACCGCTCTCCAAATTAGGAAATCTCTGAAAAGAAATATTGACACTAACCGGCTTATTAGGTACAATATTTTTTGTAGTGAAAGGCTGAGATGGCCTTGTTACGTAACTTTAAGCTCGGAGGGAGGGAATCAACATGTCAAAAACAGTCGTTCGCAAGAATGAATCTTTAGACGACGCTCTTCGACGCTTTAAACGTTCAGTTTCACGTAACGGAACTTTACAAGAATACCGTAAGCGTGAATTCTACGAAAAGCCTAGTGTACGACGGAAGTTGAAATCTGAAGCGGCACGGAAGCGCAAGAACAAGCGTGGTCGTCGTTACTAAAAATGTTTGCTCCTACCTTTTTGCGGTGGGAGCTTTTTTTGACTGGAGGATAAAAAATGAGTTTATTAAAGCGATTGCAAACTGATATGATTACGGCAATGAAGAACCGGAACAAGGATACCCTGGCGGTTGTCCGGATGCTGAAGGCGTCAGTACAAAATGCCCAGATTGAGGCGGGCCACGACCTGACCCCTGATGAAGAAGTTGCGGTAATGTCACGGGAGTACAAGCAACGCAAGGAATCACTGGAGGAATTCCAGAAGGCCGGCCGGCAGGACCTGATCGACAAGACCAACAACGAATTGAAAGTTGTTGAAAAGTACATGCCAAAGCAGCTTTCTGCTGACGATGTTAAGAAAATCGTCACGGAAACGGTCCAACAAGTTGGTGCTGCCAGCATGAAGGACTTTGGCAAGGTCATGGGGGCCGTAATGCCAAAGGTCAAGGGCCAAGCTGATGGTAAGTTGGTTAACCAGACCGTTAAGGAAACCTTGAGCAACTTATAATTTGTTATTAAGAACATGGTCAGTCTCGTTTTGTCCGAGACTGGCCACTTTTTTGATTGAATTGGATGTTTTTCGTGTGGAATAGTCCAAATAATTGAATTATTAGCTGGATTATGATGATTTATCATTGGATTGTGCTAGAATACAAGCTAAATAATAATCTGGAGGTAATTAGGTTTGTGTACTTCAATTGTTTATAGTGCTGGTGATGGTTACTTTGGCCGTAACCTGGATTTGGAAGTTTCCTTTGGCCAGGAGGTGGTAATTACACCGCGTGATTACGCCTTCAACTTCCGCAAGCTGCCGACGATGGAACACCACTATGCAATCATCGGGGTCGCGCTGGTTAAGGATAACTACCCGCTTTACTTTGACGGGGTTAACGAGGAAGGGGTCGGAATGGCTGGCCTGAACTTCGACGGCCCAGCACACTTCTTCTCCGTGGAAGACGGTAAGGATAATGTTTCGCCGTTCGAGTTTATTCCCTATGTCCTTGGTCAATGCAAGAGTGTGGAAGAGGCCAAGCAATTGATGACCAACCTGAACCTGGTTAATATCAATTTCTCTGACCAGCTTAAGCTTTCGCCTCTGCACTGGCTGATTGCGGACCGGTCCGGTAAGTCCATTGTCGTAGAATCGACCGTTACCGGCCTCCACGTCTACGATAATCCGGTTGGTGTACTGACCAACAATCCGGAATTCCCGCAACAGCTGACCAACCTGGCCAACTACCAGAGCGTTTCTCCAGCTGAACCAGCTAATACCTTGACTCCCGGAATTGCGCTGAACAATTACAGTCGGGGGATCGGCTCCCACCTGCTGCCTGGCGGGCTGGACTCTGAAAGCCGCTTTGTCAAGGAGACCTTTACCAAGATGCACGCACCCGCCGGTAAGAGTGAACGAGAAAATGTTACGAATTACTTCCATATTCTCAATGCAGTTGACCAGCAGAAGGGGCTGGACGAGGTCGCTCCAAATACTTTTGAGTACACAATCTATTCTGATGGAGTCAACCTGGCAACCGGGACTCTGTACTACACGACCTATGAGAACAACCAGATCAATGCGGTTGCCATGCGCAACGCAAACTTGAACAGCAGTGATTTGGTTTCTTACCCAATGCTCAATAACCAGGCAATCAATTACCAAAATTAAAAATGAATCTGCCCGTCGTGATGAACACCCTCAATGCTCATCGTGACGGGCTTTTTCTATGCCTTTCGATATGCAAAATAATTGTATATTTTTCATATATTTGGGAAAATATGGAATTATTATTGATTTTTATGCAATATAAGTGTATATTCATAATCAATCTCAAATTAAACGAATGGAGGACGAGACAATGACAAAAGAAAAGATTGTTTTAGCATATTCTGGTGGTCTGGATACTTCGGTGGCAATTGCCTGGCTGAAGAACAAGGGTTACGATGTGATTGCCTGCTGCATTGATGTCGGCGAGGGGCTGGACCTGGAAGCCATCAAGCAGAAGGGGGATGTGATTGGTGCTTGGAAATCAGTGGTAATTGATGCCAAGCGCGACTTTGCAGAGCAGTTTGTCCTGCCGGCCCTGCAAGCGCATGCCATGTACGAACAGAAATATCCATTGGTATCCGCCCTGTCTCGTCCCTTGATTGTCCAAAAACTGGTGGCGGTGGCCAATGAGTACGGAGCTACGGCCATTGCCCATGGTTGTACCGGCAAAGGCAACGATCAGGTTCGTTTTGAAGCCGGCATCCATGCCCTGGCACCGGACATGAAGATTGAGGACCCAATTCGTGATTGGCACTGGTCACGGGAGGAAGAGATCCAGTACGCTAAGGGTAACGGGATTCCGGTTCCAATCACCAAGGCAAGCCCGTATTCAATTGACGAAAACCTCTGGGGACGGGCCAATGAATGCGGAATCCTGGAAGATCCGTGGGTTGCTGCGCCAGCTGATGCCTATGCCCGGACTAAGGCGATTGCCGATACCCCTGACACCCCAACCACATTGGAGATCTCGTTTGAAGAAGGGGTCCCAACCGCCATCAACGGTGAAAAGCAGCCACTCGATCAGCTGATTATGAACCTTGATAAAATTGCTGGTGAAAATGGGGTTGGCCGGATTGACCACGTTGAGAACCGGCTGGTCGGCATCAAGTCCCGTGAGATCTACGAGTGCCCGGCCGCAACAGTCCTGCTGGCCGCCCACAAGGATCTGGAGGACCTAACCCAGGAGCGGGAGGTCGCCCACTTCAAGCCGATCGTGGAGCAGAAGATGAGTGAGCTGATCTACAATGGTCTCTGGTACTCACCACTGATGAAAGCAATGGTCGCCTTCATTGACCAGACCCAGACCGTCGTCAACGGGGTTGTCCGGGTCAAGCTGTTCAAGGGCAACGTGATCTGTGAAGGGCGGAAGTCACCAAATTCCCTCTACGATAAGAACCTGGCAACTTACACGGCGGCCGATGAGTTCGATCAGGAGGCCGCCACTGGCTTCATCAAGCTCTGGGAACTGCCGGATAAGGTTTACGCGCAGGTTCAGCAAAACCAGCAGCAAAAGTCTAAGGAGGTCCAGGATGCCAATTAAGAAGATATGGGGCGGCCGTTTCGAAGCCGCGGGTGACCAGCTCGTCGATACTTTCGGGGCGTCCATCGGCTTTGACCAGGCGATGGCCAAAGAGGACATCATGGGATCCTTGGCCCACGTGAAGATGCTGAAGGCCACCAAGATTCTGTCAGCAGCGGATGCCGACCAGATTATCGCCGGGCTTGAAAAGCTGGCTGACCGGCTGGAGAAGGAGGGCCTCCCCTTCACGGTTGAAAATGAGGATATCCGCATGAACATCGAGACCCTGCTGACGGAAGAGATCGGCCCGGTTGCCGGCAAATTGCACACGGCGCGGAGCAGAAATGACCAAGTGGCCACCGACCTCCACCTCTACGTCAAGAAACGTCTCCCCAAGATTGTTGACCTACTGACAAAGTTGCAGACGGCGCTGGTTGATCAGGCAGCCGCCAACGTGAAAACGGTGATGCCTGGCTACACCCATATGCAGCATGCCCAGCCGATCTCATACGGCCACTACCTGCTGGCCTACTTCCAGATGTTTCAGCGGGACGTGGAGCGCTTCCAATTTAATATGAAGCATACGGATATTTCACCGCTCGGGGCCGCGGCTCTGGCCGGGACAACCTTCCCAATTGACCGGGAGCTGAGTGCCAGTCTTCTGGGGTTTGCGGCGCCCTATGCCAATTCCTTGGACGCGGTCTCTGACCGGGACTTTGCCTTGGAATTTCTGAGTAACGCCAGCATCCTGATGGTCCACCTCTCCCGGCTGTGCGAGGAGCTGATCTACTGGTGCAGCTATGAATTTGGCTACATTGAACTGGCGGACCAGTATGCGACGGGGAGCTCGATCATGCCGCAGAAGAAGAACCCGGATATGGCGGAGCTGATCCGGGGAAAGACGGGCCGGATCTTTGGCGACTTGACGAGCCTGCTGACGGTGATGAAGGGCTTGCCGCTAGCCTATAATAAGGACATGCAGGAAGATAAAGAGGGGATCTTTGATGCCGTCAAGACGATTGTTCCAAGCTTGCAAGTGATGACCGGGATGATCCGGACCCTCCACGTTAATAAGAAAAAAATGGAACACGCCACTCACAATGATTTTTCAAATGCTACCGAGCTTGCCGATTACCTGGCGACGAAGGGGGTTCCCTTCCGGCAGGCCCATGAAATTGTCGGTGAGCTGGTCCTGAAGGGGTTGAAGACCGGGACCAACCTGGCCGATATTCCGCTAGAGCAGTACCAGCAGATTAATCCGCAGATCACCGCCGATGTCTATGAAGTCCTCAAACCACACGTTGCGATTGCTCGTCGTCATTCCTTGGGCGGCACTGGCTTTGACCAGGTGAAGGAGCAGATTGCCGCCGCCAGAAAGATAATTGAGAAGAATCAACAGTAATAGATGTCTGAAGATAGCTAGCGACTAGTTTGCTTAGCTATTTTTATTTTTTAAATTTGTCAACGGCAACGGGAGAAAGCCTGCTTTGCCGTTGTTTAGTGTTATATGATTATGACCGGCTGTGATATAATCAATTGAAGATTACTAACTACTAAAAGGAGCAAGACTTAATTGGTAGAAAAGAACGACGAAATTGAACAAACATTTCAGATTGACAGCCCCGAGATTGAGGTTGGGATCCTCGGCCCCCAGGACAAGTTTGTCAGTCTGATCGAACAGGGGATGGACGTGACCATCAACCCCTTTGGCGACAACCTGAAAGTGAAGGGAAAAGAGGAAGACGTCAAGATGACGGTGGATGTCTTCCACGCCCTGATTGGCCTGCTGAACCAGGGAATCCGCATCCACAGCACTGATATTGTCAGTGCGATGAAGATGGCCCACCGGGGAACGCTCGAATACTTCGCCGACCTGTACAGTGAGACCATCATTAAGGACCGGCGTGGTCGGGCTATCCGGGTGAAGAACTTCGGCCAGCGCCAGTATGTCAACGCTATGAAGCACAACGACATCACGTTTGGGATTGGTCCGGCCGGAACCGGGAAGACCTACCTGGCTGTTGCTATGGCGGTCGCCGCTCTTAAACGGGGGGAAGTTGAACGCATCATTATCACCCGGCCCGCGGTGGAAGCCGGTGAGAGCCTAGGCTTTTTGCCTGGTGACCTCCAGGAAAAGGTTGACCCATACCTGCGGCCAATCTACGATGCGTTGAATGATATTTTTGGCACTGACCACACCCAACGGTTGATGGAACGCGGCGTGATTGAGATTGCACCGCTGGCCTACATGCGGGGGCGGACGCTGGACGGCGCCTTCATCATCCTGGATGAGGCCCAAAATACGACCAACGCCCAGATGAAGATGTTTTTGACCCGATTCGGCTTTGGCTCCAAGATGGTGGTCAACGGGGATATCTCCCAGATTGACCTGAAGCATGGCGTTCGTAGTGGATTGGTCAGTGCGCAACGGATCCTGCAGAATGTCCGGTCGATCAAGTTTGTGACCTTTAGTGCTGAGGACGTGGTTCGGCACCCGGTTGTCGCTCGGATCATCGACGCCTATGAGGAAGCAACGACGAAGAAGGCAGAAAAAGCAAAGGAGCAGAAAGATGGATCTGACAATTTACGATCAGACAAGTAACGGCATCAGCCAGGAACAACACGACCTCATCGAGAAGGTCCTCCAGTTTGCCGCCAAAAAACTCGACCTGGCGGACAACACGGAGATGTCGGTAACCTTGATGAACAACCCGGAAATCAAGAAGATCAACGCCCAGTATCGCGGCGTTGATCGAGCAACTGATGTGCTCAGTTTTGCGGCCGAGGAGAGCGGTGACGAATCGCCGATCATCATGGATCCGGAGCTGGCTGCTGAGCTACCAACCAACCTCGGGGACCTGTTTATCTCGGTCGATAAGGTGGCCGAACAGGCTAAGTTCCTCAGCCATTCGCCGGAGCGGGAATTGGGCTTCTTGGCGGTCCACGGTTTCCTGCACCTGAATGGCTACGACCACGAACAACCGGAAGACGAAAAGAAGATGTTTGCGCTGCAACGGGAGATTCTCGATGACTATGGGCTCACACGATAACCACCAGGTGACCAAGAACCACCACCTCTTTCAAGCGATGGGGCACGCCTTTGACGGGATTGTGGCGATGCTCAGAGAAGAGCGCAACATGCGCTTTCACGTCATAGCAGCAATGCTGGCGGTCATTGTCGGCTGGTACCTGCGCATCAGCACGGCCGACTGGCTATGGATCCTGTTGGTGATCTTCTTGGTTTTTGCGGCCGAGTTCTTGAACACGGTCACGGAGGCAGTCACCGACCTCCTGTCCAACCACCACTATGATATCAACGTTAAGAAGGCTAAGGATGTTGCCGCCGGGGGTGTCCTCCTGGCGGCCCTGTTTGCGGTGGCGGTGGGCTTGATCATCTTTGTGCCACGGTTCTATGCATTAATTATTAGATAGGGAGTAACTGTAAATGGATAATCCAAATTACAAGTCCGGCTTTGTCGCCTTGATTGGCCGGCCAAATGTTGGTAAATCGACATTGCTAAATTACATTGTGGGCCAGAAGGTGGCCATTATGAGCAACGTGGCCCAGACCACCCGTAACAAGATTCAAGGGATCTATACCAGTCCGGAAGCACAGATCATCTTCATCGATACACCGGGGGTCCACAAGCCCGCAACCAAGCTGGGCGACTTCATGGAACGGTCCACGATGTCGGCTTTGGACGAAGTTGACGCGGTCCTCTTTGTCGTCAGCGCAACGGACAAGCGTGGTCCCGGTGACGACTTCATCATCAACCGGCTCAAGCAGATCAAACAACCGATCTACCTGGTGGTCAACAAGATTGACCAGGTGAGCCCCAACGACCTGCCAGACATTGTGGCCCAATACCAGGATTCCCTGCCGTTCAAGGCCGTGGTGCCGATTTCTGCTTTGCAGGGGAACAACGTCAACAACCTGCTGAATGAGATCATTGCCGGCCTGCCGCACGGCCCGCAGTACTACCCGGCAGACCAGATTAGTGACCATCCGGAACGCTTCGTGATTGCGGAGATGATCCGGGAGAAGATCTTCATGCTGACCCGGGATGAGGTTCCACACTCAGTAGCGGTTGACGTCACCTCGGTCAAGCGGGAGGACGAGGAACACGTCCACATCTCGGCCAACATCATTGTCGAACGCCCTGGCCAGAAGGGCATCATCATCGGCAAGAAGGGACAGATGCTCAAGAAGATCGGGACAATGGCCCGGCAGGACATTGAACGCCTGCTCGGTGACCGGGTCTTCCTTCAACTGTGGGTCAAGGTAGTTCCCGGCTGGCGTGACAAGTCCGCCATGCTCAAGGACTACGGTTACCGGAACAAGGATTATTAAAATAAGGAGGAGTGACCGTGGCCCGGGAAGTGACTGATTTTAACGGAATCATTATCTACCGGCAGGATTACCGGGAACGGGACCTCCTGGTTAAGATGCTGACCGACAAGATCGGTCCGGCGATGTTCTTTATCAAGGGCGCCAAGAAACGCGGCTTTCGCTTGGCGGCGGATATTCTGCCGTTTACTCACGGCAGCTACATCGGGTCGCTATCAGACGATGGGTTGAGCTTTATCAACGTTGCCAGCGAGACCCACCAGTACCGCAATATCGTCGCCGATATCAGTAAGAACGCCTATGCCACCTACATCCTGTCGCTGGTCGACCACGCTTTTCCCGATGGCCGGAGCATTGGCGGCTGGTTTGGCCAGGTCGCCGCAGCCCTGGAGCGGATCGATCAGGGTGTCGACGAGCAGGTGGTGGCCAACGTCATTGAGATTCAGCTGCTGGTAATGTTTGGCATAGCGCCGAACTGGGATCAGTGTGTGGTCTGCGGCCAGGACCAGGGACTGCTCGACTTCTCGGAGGAGTCCGGGGGAATGTTATGCAGCCGGCACTGGTACCTGGATCCGCACCGGATGCATCTTGACCGGCGGACAGTCTACTTTCTGCAACGGCTGGCCCATGCCAACCTGCAGAAGGTCCGCAAGATCAGCATCAACCCGGTTACCAAGCGCCGTATCCAGGCGGTCATCGATACTATCTATAATGACCAGGTTGGTTTAAAACTGAAGAGCAAACATTTTATCGATGAAATGCACTGCTGGGAACAAAAGATGGGAAATTTATCATCAAAAGATTGACTTTCAAAAGGACTTTATCTATTATTAGGTACGTATTTAAGAAACACCTCAATTGAATACGATCAGCCATGACGGAGAATAATGATGGTCAGTGCCAATACAGCGAATGGGGGAGAGTGAAAGCCCCAGACTGGTCAGCCACCACGGGCCCTCCACCAGCTGGATAAACTAAGCTGTTTTGCAGAGATGCAAAAAAGCAGGGTGGAACCGCGAATTAAACTCGTCCCTGCAGTTACTACTTGTTAGTAGCTGGAGGGGCCTTTTTATTTAGAGAAGGGAAGAATAACGATGACAACGAAAAAGCTAAGTGTCCAAGACATCATCTTTACGCTTGAACAATACTGGGCTAAGCAGGGTTGCATGCTGATGCAGGCCTATGATACTGAAAAGGGTGCTGGGACCATGAGCCCTTACACCTTCCTGCGGGCAATCGGACCAGAACCGTGGAACGCGGCCTATGTTGAACCGTCACGGCGGCCAGCGGATGGCCGGTATGGGGAGAACCCGAACCGGCTGTACCAGCACCACCAGTTCCAGGTGATCATGAAGCCATCACCGGACAACATTCAGGACCTCTACCTGGGCAGCCTGCGGGAGCTCGGGATTGAACCCCTGGAACACGATATCCGGTTTGTTGAGGATAACTGGGAGAACCCTTCAATGGGTTGTGCCGGTGTTGGTTGGGAAATCTGGCTCGACGGAATGGAAGTCACTCAGTTCACTTACTTCCAAGTGGTTGGTGAATTACCGATGAACCCCGTGGCCTCAGAAGTTACCTATGGTCTGGAACGGCTGGCCGAATACATCCAAAACGT
>DWZB01000098.1 GCA_019118405.1 Candidatus Limosilactobacillus gallistercoris | reverse complement strand
TAGTTGTAGAAGGTATCATAGTCAAACTTCTTGGTAACCTGCTTCCCCTTGCCGATTCGAACCAGCATCTGAGTGCAGTAGGTGTACTTGATGTCCTTCGGGTCTAACTTCCCCTGGACACTCTGGTGGTCCATGGCGTTGACCATCTCATCGACCTCGGCATTGTCCGGCTTGTAGTCGACACTCTTGTCAACCCGGCCGCTCAGGGCTTCATCAAAGGCCTGAAGAACAAAGACCAGCCCCTGACCACCGGAGTCCACCACGCCGACTTCCTTTAAGACCGGCAGCAGGTCCGGCGTTGTCTTGAGGGCCTTCTCACTAGCTTCGTAGATGGCGTGCATGATCGCCGTCAGATCGTCGGTCTCCTCAATCTTGTTGAGACCTTCCTGGGCAGACTCGCGGACCACAGTCAGAATGGTCCCCTCCGTCGGCTTCATCACTGCCTTGTAGGCCGTCTTGGCACCATTGGCGTAGGCGTCCACAAAGTCCTGGGCGCTCAGCTTGTCGAGGCCATCGGTAGCCTTGGCAAAACCACGGAAAATCTGTGACAGGATCACCCCGGAGTTCCCCCGGGCACCCATCAGCAAGCCCTTGGCCAATGCGGCACTGAGGTCACCAACCGCGGTACTGTTCTCAGCCCGCTCGTACTTTGCACCGCTGGCCATGGATGAGGCCATGTTCGTCCCGGTATCACCATCGGGAACCGGAAAAACATTCAAAGAGTTAATGAATTCGGCATTCTTATTGAGTTTGTCGGCGGCCGCTTGGACCATCTTACCAAATTCAAGATTCGTAATTTCTGTGACAGCCAATTAACTTTCCTCCCGTATCCAACTAGTCTTCCATTGAACGAACACCCTGGACACAGACGTTAACGGCGTCTGCCGTGATGCCGAGCATTGATTCTAGATTGTACTTTACCTTGGACTGGACGCTCTTCGAAACCTCAGAGATCTTCGTCCCGTAGCTCACGATAATGTTGACTTCAACGGTAATGCCATTATCCTGTTGCCGGATGACAACCCCCTTGCTGAAGTTTTCCCGTCGCAAGATCTGGTTAACGCCATCGCGTAACGGCTTCCGACTTGCCATTCCAACAACACCATAGTTATCAGTGGCGGCACCGCCAACAACCGATGAGATTACATCGTTGTCGATGTCAATCGTGCCTGCCTTGGTTTTAATCTTTACTGCCATTATTATGGCCTCCTTTTGAAATCGTCAGCACTGCTTAGCGCTACTCTTAAACTCACTAAATAAAAGCTAACACCATCTTACCATAGCACGTCAAGTGAGAAAAGTAACTCCCATTTTCGGTTAGTTAATGGGGTTTATTAATTGAATAAAAAATAAGCCGTCCAAGATGGACGACATCATTTTTGTTTAATTAAACCCGAGTCACTTTACCGGACTTCAGTGTACGTGCTGAAACGTAAACCTTCTTTGGCTTGCCGTTAACCAGAATGGTTACCTTTTGCAAGTTTGGCTTCCAGCTGCGACGACTTGAGTTAAGGGCGTGGGAACGCTTGTTACCAAAACGTGTCCGTTTACCGTTGATAAAATCTTTAGCCATTGGTGGTACCCTCCTCTTCTCATCTTTATTTCGTTTACGCAATAGATGCGATGTAACTCACCTAATTAATTTACCATAGCCGCCCGATCAGTGCAAGGTTTTTCTTTCAAGTATTTTTCCTTGACACTCCCCAGGCATTCAGATACCCCCGCCATGGCGGCCTAATCCCGCGACCAGATCACCGCCACGACGCCCGCATCAAAGGAGAAGTGGTTGACCGAACTGGTGAAGCGATTGCTCGACCAGGAGAAGGGAATCGTGCTTGACCAGTTGACCAGCGGGTACTTCTCGTCCGGCAGGGTCAGCCCCCGCACCGGAGTCAGGCTGACAAAGGCCAGGTAATCAAAGTCCGGCCGCCGATAGATCGAGTAGGTTCCCGGCAAGAAGTAGCGAACAATGTTGTAGCGGTCCACCAGTTGGATCTGGGACAGGTAAGGCCGGAAACGCTCCTGCATGGGCAGGTAAAGGTTGGCCAGCTCTTGGTCCAGCCGGGCCCCCGTGGCTCCCCAAATGATGATCTGGTCAGGTTGAAACTTCTTGATGGCCGTCATGATCCCGAGCTGGGTGTCGGTGAAGTCCTTGGCCGGTGGATAGGTCTCAATGTCTGCCAACCGCTCTTTCAGTCGGGCAAACTCGGCCGGCGCTGTGGAATCAAAGTCCCCGATTGCGGCCACCGGTTTGATCCCCCAGTCAAGCAGGAGGGTGGCCCCGTGGTCAACCCCGATCCAGGTCTCGTCCTGGTGTTGCCGGACCATCTCAACGGGGATCTGTTCCTGGGGTCCCCCGACCATTACATTTACACGCATCGCAAATTCTCCTTTTCAAACGAAGATAGACAAATGGGGTTCAGCACTGAATACCGAACCCCATTGATCGTGGCCAGCACCATGCTGGTCAATACTTAAATTACTTGGTTGCTTCGTGCATTGCTTCAACCCGTTCTGCTGGGTCATCAGCGTTGAAGACGTAGGAACCAGCAACGGCAACCGTGGCACCAGCCTTGTAGCAGTCAACAACCGTCTTGTTGTTAACCCCACCGTCGACTTCGATGTCGAAGTTGTAGCCCTTTTCCTGCTTGATGGCGTTCAATTGGGCAATCTTGTCCACCGTCTCTGGCAGGAACTTCTGGCCACCGAAACCAGGGTTAACCGTCATAACCAATACTTGGTCAACCATGTGCAGAACTGGTTCGATCATGGCTACTGGCGTACCAGGGTTGATGACAACTTCGGCCTTCTTACCGCCGTTCTTGATAATTTGCAGAGCCCGGTGGATGTGTTGGGTAGCTTCAACTTGAACCCCGATGATGTCGGCACCGGCATCGATGAACATTGGCAGGATGTGTTCTGGGTTTTCAACCATCAGGTGAACATCCAAGACCATCTTGGTGATTGGACGAATAGCCTTCACAAAGCCTGGCCCGTAAGAGATGCTTGGTACGAAGGTACCGTCCATAACATCGATGTGCAAGTATTCCGCACCGGCCTTATCAACCTTTTCGATGTCTCTTTGCAGGTTTACGTAATCGGCACTCAAAATTGATGGTGCTACTTTAATCATTCTAAAAACTCCCTTATTTCTTGTAGTTTGGTTTCTGGTTGGCGATCAGCTCATGAAACTGCAGGTAATCGTCATACCGGCTCTTCATGATTATACCATTCTCGACGGCGTCTTTCACTGCACAATGCGGTTCTTTGATGTGTAGGCAGCCGCGAAACTTGCATTGCGGGGCCAGCCGCCGCATCTCCGGAAAGAGACCCGGCAATTCTTCAACCGTCATATCAAAGGTCTCGTAGGACGAGAATCCTGGCGTATCAGCGATCAGGGCCCCGGTAACGTTCAGAAGACTGACCTTCCGGGTGGTGTGCCGGCCTCGCTTCAGGGCCTGGGAGATCTCGCCCGTCGCCAGGTCCAGATCGGGGGCCAGGTGGTTAAGCAGGGTCGACTTGCCGGCCCCCGTCTGGCCCATCATGGTCACAATCTTGCCGTCCAGCAGTCCCTGCAGCTGAGTCAGCTGGTCCTGTTCAAACGGCTGCGGGGCGCAGAAGACGTGGTAGCCGACTTCCCGGTACCCAGCCGCGATTTGTTCAATCTGCTCGTACCCGTCATGGTCCAGCAGGTCAGTCTTGGAGAAGTAGATCACCGGAGTAATCCCCTGCCGTTCAAGGGCGATCAGCTGCCGATCCAAGAGATTCGGCGAAAAGACCGGTTGGGTCGCCGCCGTCACGACGACCGCCGCATCGACATTGGCTACCGGGGGCCGCACCAGCGAATTTTCCCGTGGCAAGACCTTCAATAGGTAGCCGTCCTCAAATTCGACGTGGTCGCCGACGATCGGCTTGATCTTGCGTTTCCGGAAATTTCCCCGTCCCCGGGTCCGAAAAAGCTCACCATCGCTAATGACGTCGTAAAAACCGCTCAATGATTGTTGAATCGTTCCTGTCTTCAAGTTACGCCTCGCTCTCTTATCCTGTAATGTTCGTTGCACTCATGATTGTCCGGCCGTTGCGGACAACCCGGTAAGCCCCCATCTGCCCGTTTTTAAGGGTAAACGGCACGTTGATGGTAGTTTCCTGGTTAATCGTGATGTCCTGGTACTCCATCGTCATATTGTGGTTAGCATCTCGAATGTAGACCTGGACCCGGTTCTCCCGCTGACCGCCGTTGCTGTCAAACGGGATATTGATCTGAATGTTGGTGGTCTTGGTCTGGTTGCCGGAGTTGGCAATTGTGACCGTCAGGGTGTCACCGTGATTCAGGCTCATCCCCGCCTTAGGGGTCTGACTGATCACGTGGTTGGTAGCAACCGTCTTGGACTTCTTCTGCTGGGTGGTCAGCTGCAGGTTGTGCTTGTTGGCAAACTGCTGGACAACGCTGACGTCCTGGTTGGTGAAGTCCGGGATTTTGATGTTCTGCTTGCCGGCACTCACTTCAAAGTCAATGATGCTGTTGCGGGGTTTGACAATCGTCCCCTGACGGTAGTTTTGTTTCATGATCGTTCCCGCATCAACTGTGTCGGAATACACCATCCGGCGGTGTACCCGGAAGCCCTTCTGCCGAAGCATCTTGGCTGTTTCGTCGTAGTCCCGGCCAACGTAATGCCCCATCTTTAATTGGGCCACCCCAGTGCTGACTTTCAGGTCGATCCTGCTGTTAACCCGGGTCTTGCTGCTCGGCCCCGGTTGCATCTTGATGATGTGGTTCTTGGCGACGCTGTGGTCATGAACCCGGGTGATGTTGCCGACCCGCAATGACTGCTTCTTCAGCTGCCGCTCGGCCTGCAGCGGAGTCTGTCCCTCAACATCCGGGATGATTACCTGGCGCAAGAGGAACCACCAGCTGCAGCCAGCG
This sequence comes from Candidatus Limosilactobacillus gallistercoris, assembly GCA_019118405.1. GTDB lineage: Bacteria > Bacillota > Bacilli > Lactobacillales > Lactobacillaceae > Limosilactobacillus > Limosilactobacillus galli. The sequence continues at coordinate 12,742 of DWZB01000098.1, read as the reverse complement.
ACGACGGCCGCTACCACGAGGATGATTACCAGCATCACCTGGTGCCGGTAGCGTTGCCAGGCGCTCGGCTGCTTCTTGGCCGGTTTCTTAGCCGGTGTTGTCGATTGACCCTCAGCAGCCGCCTTGCGATAATGAGGCAGCTTATTCAACGGCAGGACCTTGGTCTCACCGTTATCATCATGTTTGATTACTAGCCGCGGTTCTTTCGCCCTGGCTGGATCCAGGGACGTCTTTAAATCGTCGGCCATCTGTTTCACGTTTTCGTAGCGGTCAATCGGATCCTTAGCGGTTGCCCGAATCACCACGTTCTCCAGCGGCTGGGGAATGTGGGGGTTAACTGAACGAACCGACGGGATTTCCTCGCGAAAATGTTTGATGGCAATTGAAACAGCATTCTCGCCCTCAAACGGCACCTTTCCTGTTAACAGCTCATACAGGATAATACCTAGTGAATAAATGTCTGATTTCTTCGTCGCGATACTGCCCCGGGCCTGTTCAGGCGAAAGGTAATGAACAGAGCCCATCAGGGTATTGGTTTGTGTCAATGAATTCTGAGAGACCGCAACGGCAATCCCAAAATCCGTAATTTTTATGTTTTTGTTCTCATCGATTAAGATATTCTGCGGCTTAAGATCACGATGAATGATCCCATGGGCATGGGCAGCCTCAACTGCTGATAGCACCTGCTCCATGATATCGATCACCTGGGGCAGGGCAATCGGATAATGCTCCTTGATATACGCCTTAAGGTCGGTCCCCTGGACGTACTGCATCACCATGTACTGAAGGCCGTTTTCCTCACCAGTATCAAAGATGCCGACAATGTGCGGATCGTTCAGCTTGGTTGCTGACATCGCCTCACGCCGGAAACGACGTTTGGTGTTCGGGTCATCTCGCAGGTCAAGCCGTAAGACCTTCACCGATACCTGCCGCTCCAAGACGGTATCGTATGCCAGGTAAACATTTGCCATGCCCCCTTCGCCAAGGGAACTAATAATCTTATACCGATGACCAATCATGTCTCCAGGATTCATAATCAACCCTCCTGGTCATCATTTATTCCAATTAAGACCGTGATATTATCTGGACCGCCCGCTGAATTGGCCATGTCCACTAATTGGGAACACTTAGCCTTCATCGAAATCGGCTGGCGAAGGACCTCAACCATGTCCCGCTTGGCAACCGTCTTGAAAAGACCATCCGAACACATTAAAAGCTGGTCGCCAGGATTGAAGTCAAAACGATTAACCTCAATCTGGGCTTCCTTTGAGATACCAATTGCCCGGGTAATAATATTGCTCTGGGGAAGCTCTAAGGCTTCTTCTTCCGTAATATCACCACTGATCACTAATTCATTTACCAGAGAATGGTCAATGGTGACCTGGGTCAGCGTGCTCCGATGCAGCAAGTAGCCCCGGCTATCACCAATGTTGGCGACCACTAACGTCTTCTTGAAGATGATGGCAGCCACTAACGTCGTCCCCATCCCCTGGTACGTAATTTTTTCTTTTGATTTTTTGAGAATTTGATCATTGATTATTTGGACTTCCCGTGCAAACCACCGGATCGCTTCCAGCGGCTCTGCCGGACCGTCCATTTTGAAATGATGACCGAGCCGTTTGATGGTCATCTCAGCGGCCACATCCCCGCTCTGGTTACCGCCAATACCATCGGCAATCATTACAAGGTGATTACCGTTCTTATCAATATATTGGGCAACCCGGTCCTGGTTTTGTGATCGCTGGTGGCCGATATCCGTTTGATAGGCAACTTTCATTGTTTGAATTCCCTTCTACATAACCCGCTGCATGCTGCTGATGAAGAAACCATCGGATGAAAAGTCGGATGGCAAGATCGTCAGCGTCGCGGTAGTTCGATCATCCTTTACATGACGTGTCGTCGGTGTCTTGACCAGTTTGAATTCCGGATGGCTGGATAAGAATGCCTCGACAGTTCCATCGTTCTCCTGGTGCAAGATCGTACACGTACTGTACGTAATTATACCGCCTTTTTTGACTTTTGGTGCGACCGCATCCAAAATTGCCAGCTGAATTTTGTGAAGCTGTTCACTATCCTCTGGGCGCTTGCTGTAGCGAATCTCCGGCTTGCGACGCAGGAGGCCGATTCCGCTGCACGGGGCATCGACCAAGATTTTGTCAAAACTCTTGTCGGCAAACTCCTCGTCCACGTGCCGGGCATCCAGGGTATGGGTTACCACCCGGTCAGCAACGTGGAGTCGCCGGGCATTCTTCTGAATCAAGCGAGTCTTGTGCTGGTGAATGTCGAGGGCATCGACCTGCCCATTCCAGAGCTGAGCGGCGATCTGGACGGTCTTACCCCCGGGAGCGGCGCAGGCATCCAGGACCCGGTCGCCGGGCTGGACCTGCATGCTATCAACCGCCAGCATGGCGCTTTCGTCTTGAATCGTGATGGCCCCCTGTTCAAAGAGGCCACTGGAGAGGACCTCGCCCTTCGTGATCACCAGGGCATCCGGGGCAATGGCGCTTGGCCGATACTCAATTCCCTGTTGATCAAGGCTATTCTCCACCTCGGCCAGTGTAGTAACGGCCGGGTTGACCCGCACAACCACATGGGCCGGCTGGTTAATCGCCGCCAGGATCTTCCGGGCAGTCGGTAGCCCATCCTGGTCAATAAATGCTTTCACCAGCCACTTTGGAACACTCTGCTGAACTGCCAGGCGTGAAACAGGGTCGGCAATCTCATCCAGGTCAGCCAGGCCCTTTCGCAGGATGGCATGCAGGACCCCGGTGACAAACTTGCGGGTGCCGGGGTTTCCCCACTGCTTGGCCAGCTCAATACTCTCGTTGGTCACCGCCCAGTCGGGAACCCGGTCAAGGTAGCGGTATTGATAGATCGACATCCACAGCAGGGTTTCAACCCAGGAGTCCAGCTTGCGGTGTACAAAGGGGCGCAGCCAGTATTCGAGCGTCAGCCGATGCTGGAGGACCCCATAGACGATATTGGTGGCCAGGCGCCGGTCACTGTCCTTCAGGCCGGCCCGTTGAAGGAGGTGGTCAAGTTCGATGTTGGAATAGGCACCCTGCCGGATTCGTTCCAGGGCCGTCAAGGCAACCGCCCGGGCTGTCGTTGGTCTTTGATTAGTCATCGGTTACTGCTTGAACTCCTTTCTTGAGCTGCTGGTGACCATTCAGGTAGGCCGTGATGTCCATGGCCTGCTTGCCGGCTGGCTTAAGTTTGTTGACCTGGTAGGTGGTTCCCTGCCCGGATGCCAGTACCAGTTGGTGCTTAGTGGCCCGGACAACCTGGCCGGCTGGCAGGTCCGTTTTCTCATCCAGCGGGGTCACGTCGTAGATCTTGGTCCGGAGGCCGTCGATGATCATGTTGCCCAGTGGGGCTGGACGAAGGCCCCGCACCTTGTTGTCAATCTGGTCGGCAGTCATCCGGTAGTCGATCCGTTCCTGCTCACTGGAGATGTTTGGCGAGAAGACCACCTTATCCGGATCCTGGGGAACAGGGTGGACATTGCCGCTGATCAGGTCGGGAAGGGTCTTCAGAAGGAGGTCGCGGCCGAGGATGCTGAGCTTGTCAAACATCGTTCCGGCGTCGTCATCCTTTTCGATCGGAATGGCTTCCTGGGCGATCACATCCCCGGCATCCATCTTCTTAACCATGTACATGATCGAGATCCCGGTCTCCTTGTCGCCATTGATGACGGCATACTGGATTGGGGCCCCGCCGCGGTACTTCGGCAACAGGGAGCCGTGCACATTGATGGCCGCAATCTTGGCTGCATTCAGCAGCTTGGTTGGCAGGAACTGGCCATAGGCCGCAGTGATCATCAGGTCCGGGTTGATCGCAATGATCCGGTCCATCTCGGGACTCTTGCTCAGCTTAGCCGGTTGCAAGACCTCAATCCCGTACTTCTGGGCCAGCTGCTTGACCGGGGAAGCCGTCAGGACGTGTTTCCGTCCAATCCGGTGGTCCGGCTGGGTCAGCACGGCCTTGACATCGTACTCTGGCCGGTCGATCAGGCTCTGCAAAATTGGAACGGCAAACTGGGGAGTTCCCATAAAAACAATTGAAGTTGACATATCGTTCTTCCTTTCATCTACATGAAATATTGCGGGTCCGGGTCAATGCTGACCTGAACATCCTTGAATTCTTTCTGCTGCGTCTCCTGCAGGATCTCCTGAAGCAGGTCGTGCAGGCGCGGATCGTGCTTATACTTAATAACAATCTGGTAGTAGTAGCGCCGCTTCATCCGTGCAATTGCCCGCGGAGTCGGTCCCAAGATGATGGTCGATGGGGCCAGCCCATGAATCAGCTGCTGGTGAATCGTGGTCATCGCCTGCGCAGCCCGGGCCTCTTCCGGGTGGCTGGCCATCAGGCGAACCGTGTAGTAGTACGGCGGGTAGCCGGCCTGGTGGCGGAGGGCCATCTCATGGCGGAAAAAGCGCTCATAATCGTGAGCCTGAGCATCCTTAATGGCGTAGTGGTCAGGATTGAAAGTCTGGATGATCACCTGCCCCTGCTTGTTGGCGCGGCCGGCCCGACCACTCACCTGACTGAGCAGGTCGAAGGTGTGCTCGCTGGCCCGAAAATCCGGCAGGCCTAGACCAGTATCAGCGTTGAGGACTCCGACCAGGGTGACGTTGGGGAAGTCCAACCCCTTGGCAATCATCTGCGTACCGAGCAGAATATCAGCCTGCTGGTGGCCAAACTGGCGAAGGAGCTTCTCGTGCATCCCCTTGCGCCGGGTGGTGTCGACGTCCATCCGGATGATCCGAGCCTGGGGAAGGAGCCGGCGGAGTTCCTGCTCGACTTTCTCCGTCCCCGTCCCGTAATAACGGATGTGGCGGCTGTGACAGTGCGGGCAGACCTGGGGGATGGGCTCCTCGTGCCCGCAGTAATGGCACTTCATCGTCCGCGTATCCAGGTGCAGGGTCAGCGAAATATCACAGTTGGGGCACTTCAGCACCTCACCGCAGTCCCGGCACATCATGAACGAGGAAAAGCCCCGCCGGTTCAGCATCAGGATACTCTGTTCGTGCCGCTGCAGGCGCAGGTCCAGTTCCCGCAGGAGCTTGGTCGAGAAGTTGCTTTCCCCGCGCCGTTTGACCTCGGGCCGCATGTCGACCACCTCAATCGGCGGCAGGGACTGCTGGTTGACCCGGTGCGGCAGCCGCAGGAGCTGGTAAACGCCCTTTAGTGCCCGGGCCCGGCTTTCCAGGCTCGGGGTGGCCGAACCCAGCACCAGCGGGCAGTGGTGAAACCTGCTTCGCCACTTGGCAACCTCACGGGCATGGTAGCGCGGCATATCATCCTGCTTGTAGCTGGTCTCGTGTTCCTCGTCAAGGATGATGACCCCGAGATTGTCTAGGGGGGCAAACACCGCCGAACGAGCGCCGACCACCACCCGGGCATCCCCGCGGCTAATCCGGCGCCACTCATCATAGCGTTCCCCGTTGGAGAGGCCGCTGTGCAGAACCGCTACCTGGGAGCCAAAGCGGCGGCGCACCCGGTTGACGATCTGCGGGGTCAGAGAAATCTCGGGAACCAGCATCAAGGCGGTCTGCCCCTTTTCCAGTGCACGGGCAATTGCCTGCAGGTAAACCTCAGTCTTCCCGCTGCCCGTCACCCCCTGGAGCAGGAAGGTCTGACTCTGCTGGTGATCAATAGTTTGATCAATCGTCTGGACAACTTTTTGCTGGTCGGGGTTCAGGGCCAGCGGTTGCTCAAGATGGTCATCGTCGACGGGCTGGGTGTACGGATTTCGATACACCTCAACGGGAACCTTCTTCAGCCAGCCCTTCTTGGCCCCCTGGTTAAACGTACCAACCCGCAGCTGGCTTTTCTGCTCGGCATCCGTCTGCTTGACGGTCTGCCCGATGATGCTCTGCAGGTATGAGATCAGCCGATTCTGGGCGTGGGCATTAGGATGCAGCGACGTCCGGGCATCTTCCAGCTGTTCGAAATCCAGGATGGGGGTGATCCCCGTCACCGTCTTGGCCCGCGCCCGGTCGGTCACCCGATACTCGATTGCGACCTTCTTCTCCCGCTGCAACTTCAGCAGTTCCTTAACCTTCTCCGGGTCGGACTGCAATTCCGCCAGGTCACACTCGTCCTTACCGTGGAAGAGGTCGAAGCAGGTCTGCTCATCGATCTCATCGATTACCCGGACGAAGCGCTGGCTCTTCGACTTGAGCATGTTCGGCAACATGGTATAGAGGCAGGAGATCCAAAATGAATAGGTCGTGTCAGCCAGCCACTTGCTCAGTTCCAGCAACTCGGTGTTCACCACCGGCTGAAAGTCCATCACCGCCGCAATCGGCTTCAACTCGCCTTCATAAGAGGAGTGTTCTGTAAAACCAACCACAAAGCCCTGAACTTCACGGTGACCATTGCCAAAGGGCACGGCTACCCGCATCCCAACCTGGAGCTGCTTTTCCAGCGGCGCCGGCACCAGGTAGGTGTAGGGCTGGTTTGTCTGCATTGTCGGCACATCAACAACCACCTGTGCCAATTGTGGCATCCTATCACCTCACTTCAATTGCTCTGCCAGGCGGGCCACCAGTCGCTGGGCCACCGCTGTCTTGGAAAGCCGCGGCCACTTTTCGGGATCCTTTCCCTTCTGCAGGATGGTAACCTGGTCATCGTCACGGCCAAAGGCCCCCGTAGCCCCCGCCACGCTATTGGCGACGATCATATCGGCATGCTTGCTAGCGAGCTTCTCCTGCGCGTGATCCAGGAGTTTCTCCGTTTCAGCCGCAAAGCCCACCACCAGCTGGTCAGTCCGTTTGGCAGCGGCAATGGTCCGTAAGATATCGACCGTCTCTGTCAGCTCAAGGGTCCGCAGCTCGTGATCATGTCCCTTCTTCACCTTTTGTTCGGCAACCTTCACCGGCCGATAATCGGCCACAGCTGCCGCCATTATCAAGGCATCGGCGGACACGAAGGCCTCCTGCACCGCGGCCAGCATCTCCTCGGTCGTCAACGCGGAGACCGGGTGAATGTTGGCATCTTGCGGCAGCGAAACACTGACCTGACCGGTAATCAGCGTCACCTGCGCTCCGGCCTGGGCAGCGGCACGGGCGATGGCAATGCCCATTTTACCGGAAGACCGGTTACCGATGTAGCGAACGGGATCCAGTGGTTCCCGGGTCCCCCCGGCCGTTACCACCACCCGCCTGCCAGCAAGCTGTCCCCGTTGGCTTAAGAATTCGTGCACCCGGGTGACAATTTCGTCTGGCTCTGGCAAACGGCCATGACCGGAGTAGCCCTCTGCCAGACGGCCAGTGACCGGTTCGATGATGGTCACGCCGTCTTCGGCAAGTTGGGCCAGGTTCCGTTGAGTTGCGGGAGCCGCCCACATCTGGCGATTCATCGCCGGCGCTACCATCTTTGGCGCCGCGGTCGCCAGCAGGGTCGTCGAGGCAGCATCATCAGCAATGCCATTCGCCATCTTGGCCAGCAGGTCTGCTGAGGCCGGTACCACCAGTGTCAGCTCCGTCCAATCGGCCAGTTCAATGTGGGGAATCGGCTGACTTTGATCGTTCCAGAGATCCGTCAATACCGGATACTTAGTCAGTGCATTCAGGGTCGCTGGGCCAACGAGCTTGGTGGCGGCTGTCGTCATGACGACCCGCACCTCATGGCCAGCCTTCTGCAGTCCCCGGACCACTTCGATCCCCTTATAGGCGGCAATGCTTCCTGAGAGGTATACCGTTATTCTTGACATTATTTCACCCCATCTAATTTATTCTCAATTGATTATATCATTGGCCAGCGTGAACGAACTCGGCCATAAATGACCAAGCTTCCAGATCTATACGGCTACGATAGCTCATATAGGATCTGGGAAACGTTTAGGCTATGCAGGGCTTACGCCCTGGTTCCCCATTTAAGGGGACTCCGCTACCGACTCGCACCCGTTTTGCAAGCTCAGGGTGATACGCCGCCAGTAGCTCTCGATACCTTTAAGGACGACGAGGTTCTGTCTCGCCCAATATTAATTTAATTAATAGTTACTAGACTGCTTGGCTTCAATGCTGGGTAGTCTTTTAATTTAATGTGCTTTTCAGGGTTAAGAGCCCATTCCAGGATGTTCCGGCTAGCGTTAAGGTCACGATCAATCTCCCTACCGGTGTACTTAGAAGTCCACTGCCGTGGGCCATCCAGACCATGTTTTTCTTGATAATCAGTGCCGTATTCAACTTGACTGGTTTTGTAGCTGTCTACCATGACTAGCGTTTTGCCATTCTTATCAGCCATTCGTTTGAGCCACTGTTCAAGCTCATACGGTTTAATCTTAGCCAAGTGGCGGTTCTTTGCGGTGTTGGCCTTAGAGCTAAGCTCTTTTGACCGCCGCCGCATCTCTTTAGCGTCCAGCTTTTCAACGGCTAATAGGTCATACCCGTTGAATATTTCCTTGGCTATATGCCGATAGCGGTTAGTTAAGATATTTGCCCGGCGAATGTTGTAGTATCTGATCTTGTCATTAAGCCGCTGAATACGTGTGGAATTAGGACTAAGCCAAGTAGCCTTATCCCTGCGGCTCTTTAGCCAGTTAATGATCCGCTCATATTTATCAGCCTTAGCTGATACTAATGCTCCCAGAGGGTACTTTTGGCCATCCGACGTGCGATAGATCACTTCATTTGTCATATTCCAGTCAGCACCCCGAACAGCAGATGGCTGTTTACGCTTTAGCTTTGTTTTAAGTACCAGTTGAAGCTCATAGGAGCCATCTCGCTTATGCTTAATTTTAGATGTGACGATCTTCTGATGCTTCAAATTAGTAATATTTTCCACCACTTGGAGATCACCATAATCTTGAATTTTGATGTGATGAGCCGACAATATCGCAATTTGGCCGTTATCTGGAAGCAAAACTGTCTGATGACTAGCTCCATTACGTAGGTAATTTAGTGACCCTTTACGATACCAGGAACGATGGTGTGGATTATTATGGTGCTTGTTATTGCGGTAGTTCTCTTTTTCTTGATTAGTCATTCTAGCCGCTTTTTTGAGTACCTTATGGTACTCGCCAAAGTTAGTCAAGAGAGTGAGTAAGGACTGGTAAGCAGCTTGTGAGTGTAAGCCAACTTTACGAGAATTCCACCGCTTTAGGCCGTAGTTTTCCTGTAAGAATCCGGGTAGAATTTCGTCCTTTATAACATAAGTCTTCCCAGTCCGTGTGCCAGGAAATTTACGAGAAAGGCGCTTGTAGCCATAGGCACGTTCCAGATATTTAAGAGCATAGTTGTGTAGTTGGTTCTCAACCGTCAGGTTGACTTGATGCTTTCTTACCAGTTCTGGTGTCATAACCAGTCGATAGCGTCGTACTCTTACATATTCAGTTGTACTCGGCAATTTGAGCATCAACTATTTCTCCTTCTCACGTTGATCGTCAATATATTTGGCGACCGCCTTTTCATTTACTGCACCAATACTTTCAACATAGTAACTAGGCGACCAAAGGTGCCGCCCTTGTTTCTTCCAGTAGCTGGTCTGCAGTTCAGGGCACTGCCGAAACATTTGATAAGCGGTAATGCCTTTAAGCCACCGCATAATATTAGTGACCGATAGTTTTGGAGGCGCACTAACCAGCATGTGTACGTGATCGTCTTTACCAATTTCCATGTGGGCTACTGTAAAGCCGTACTTATTGGCAATTTCCCGGACTTGCTCCCGGAAGACCGCTTCAACGTGTCCTTTCAGAACTTTGTTACGGTACTTGGTACCCCAGATCAAATGGTAATTCAAATTATAGACGGATGTCCGTCCATACGTAAGTCTATTCGTATCTTTCATATTAACTATTATATCATTTATTACTGTAACCATATGCACTACGTGTAAAACAGAGGGGCAATTCATCACGTCCTTAAAAGAACATGTTTCTTTGCCCACTTTCAAAAAAGAGGACGTTTCACGACCGGAATCGATCTGAAAAGTCCCCTTGTCTATCTCTAACCTTACGTAATTAGTCCTGCAGGTCCTCGGTGTGGTCAGGGTCAATAGTGACCTTGCCAGCCAGGATCTCCTCAAGGGCCTTACCAACTGACTTGCTGGATTCATAGTGGTCCAGCAGCGGTGCGGAACCGGTGTCCAATTCGTGGGCCCGCTTGCTGGCTAACATTACCAAAGAGTAGCGGGAATCAATCCGCTTTAATAATTCATCAACTGATGGGTAAAGAATCATTTCTGTGAGTCTCCTAACATTTCAAGATAGCGCGGCATTACCCGTGGAACCCTCAAACGTTCCGTGCGAATAATGTCCTTGATTTTCTCTACGGCACGAGGCACTTCGTCGTTAACAACCGCGTAATCGTAGTTCTGCATCATTTGGATTTCACCAAAGGCCTTCTGGATCCGCTTGTTAATAACCTCCATGCTGTCCGTTCCCCGGTGGATCAACCGGTGCTTCAATTCATCCAAGTCCGGCGGCGTGAGGAAAATGAAGACCCCATCCGGAACCTTCGACCGCACCTGCATCGCACCGTTGACTTCGATCTCCAGGAAAACGTCCTTGCCGGAATTCAACGTCTCATTAACATATTTTAATGGGGTGCCGTAATAGTTGTCAACATACTTGGCGTATTCAAGCATCCCACCGGTTTGAATCTCATGCTCAAACTCTTCTTTTGATACAAAGTAGTAGTCAACCCCGTTTTTCTCACCCGGCCGCGGCTTACGGGTCGTCATTGAAACAGAGTACTGAAAATCATTGTCATTTGAATCAAAGATCGCCTTTCGTACGGTCCCCTTACCAACACCGGATGGACCAGAAAGGACAATTAACATTCCACGATTTGCCATGCTATTTCTCCCTATCAAATTTTAACGTATTACTACTATAATGCACTAAACCGGCTGATAAATCAACCGTTCACACGGACTTTTGGCTGGGGCTGATTTGCCCTTGCATTCCTGAACAGATGTTCGTATACTATAAACACAAACAAATGTTCGGAGGAATGCCATTATGCAACAAATTAATCAACCAACTCTACTCCAGCGTGCTCCCCAAATCCTCACCCGGACAATCCATCACCTGTTTACCGAGGATCCGGTTTTCATCTCGCATGTTAAGCTCTTGACCCCACAACCGGCTAGCCAGCGGCAGCTTTTTCTCAACCAGGCTATCGATCAGCACTGGTCTGTCTTCTTCCAGTTAATGCCTAAGACAGCAGAGGGCTACCCAGTCAACACCTACGGCCAGGTCAAGCTGCTGAGCGATCACCGTTATCTCATTCGCAATCACAAGACAACTTACGTGGTGGATTTCGACCAGATTCGCTATATCGCTAACCTCTAATTACCCAGTTGCCGAATAAACAAAAAACTCACGATTACCAAATTGCTGATGGCTAAGTCATCACATCGATAATCGTGAGTTTTTTACTGCCTATTTTTCTGCCGGGTGCGCCATCTCCAGCAACTCCTGTGCATGCTCCCTGGTCAGCTGAGTAATCTTCTCACCGGAAAGCATCCGGGCTAGTTCATCAACCCGCTGGTCAGCCGACAGGGCCGTCACCCGGGTCGTCGTCCGGTTATCATGAACGCCTTTCTTGATCAGGAAGTGGTGCTGGGCAACCGCGGCCACCTGTGGCAAATGGGTGATACAGAGGACCTGTGAATGGGCCGCAATCAGTTTGATCTTATCGGCAATTGCCTGGGCAACCCGACCGCTGACCCCGGTATCCACCTCATCGAAGATAATACTGGTGACCCCTTCGTTCTGAGCAAAGATCGTCTTCAAAGCCAGCATCACCCGGGAAAGTTCACCCCCCGAGGCAATTTTGGCCAGGGGTCCCATCGTTTCACCAGGGTTGGTCCGAATGTAGAATTCAACCTCATCGATTCCTGTCGGCGTGAACTGGTCAGTCCCGTGGTTGGCAAAGTGGACCTCGAAGTCGGCTTTCGACATGTAGAGTTCCTGCAGCTGCTGGTGAACGCGCTTGGCCAGCTCGTGAGCAGCCTTCTGCCGAACCTGACTGAGCTGCTTGCCGATCTTCCGCAGCTCTTCCTCAGCCGCCTTCAAGCGTTCCTCAAGGTTGCTGTTACTATCGGCCGTGCTCTCCATCTCGTCGAGCTCCTTCTTGATCTTGGCATAGTAGTTCAGGACGTCTTTGACCTGGTCACCATACTTGTGCTCCAGATCGCCAATCGTCGTCAAGCGCTGGTCGATTTCTGCCAGCCGGCCGTCATCAAATTCCAAGAGGTCCAGCTGCTGCCCAGCCTCGTTGGCGACATCCTGAAGGGCATAGTAAGCGTCGTTCAGCGACTTGCTCAGCTGATCGTAGGCATCGTCAAAGTCCGCAATTCCGTTGATCGCGTCCATTACGGTCGCAATCTGGTCCAGCACCGGGTTCTCGCCCTCATTAAAGGTGGTGACCGCCTGCTGAAGGGCATTGTTGATCTGCTGGAAGTGTTCCAACCGGTCCCGCTCACTGGTCAGCTCATCCTCCTCGTTTGGTTTCAGATTGGCATCACTGATCTCTTTAACCTGGTAACGAAGCATGTCGAGCCGCTGGGCCCACTGCTGCTCGTTGGCCTGCTTCTTATTGACGGCGGCCTTGAGCTTCACGTAGTCTCGGTAATGTTCTTGGTACGCATCTAGGAGCGGCGTCTCCGCAGCCCCGGCAAACTGATCCAGCATCCCCAGGTGTGTTTCGGGCTGCATCAATTGCTGGTGCTCATTCTGTCCCTGAATATCAACCAGGTACGTACCGATCTTGCGCAGCATCGTCGTGTT
>DWZB01000097.1 GCA_019118405.1 Candidatus Limosilactobacillus gallistercoris | reverse complement strand
TTATCCGCATATTCTTCACGCCGCTTCCGGATTGGTTCCAAAACGGCCTGGAGGACATCGTTTAAGTGGCGCTTGATCTTGACGTCACCGAGGCCCCCGGCTTGGTACTGTTCTTTCAGTTCAGCCACGTGTTCCTTGTCGGGATCAAAGATGTCCAGGTAGGTGAAAACCGTGTTGCCCTCCACGTGACCGGGATCGCTGACCTTGATGTGGGTTGGGTCAGTGTACATCGACATGACCTTCTTCTGGATGGTGTCGGCGTCATCAGACAGGTAGATGCAGTTCCCCAGGGACTTGCTCATCTTGGCATTGCCGTCGAGGCCGGGGATCCGTCCTTCACCCTTTGGCGGGAAGACCCCTTCTGGTTCAACCAGGATGTCTTGTTGGTAGATCCGGTTGAAGGTCCGGACAATCTCCCGGGTCTGCTCCAACATCGGCTCCTGGTCATCACCAACCGGCACGGTGTCGGCCTTGAAAGCGGTGATGTCGGCCGCTTGACTGACTGGGTAGATGAAGAAACCGGCTGGCACACTCTCACCGAACTTCTTCTGCGTGATTTCCGTCTTAACGGTTGGGTTCCGCTTCAGTCGAGAAACCGTAACCAGGTTCAGGTAGTGCATCGTCAGTTCGCTCAGGGCTGGGATCTGGGACTGAACCAGGATCGTGGACTTCTTGGGGTCAATGCCCACGGCCAGGTAGTCCAGGGCCACTTGGTGCAGGCTGTGACGGATCTTCTCCGGATCGCGAGCGTTATCGGTCAGAGCCTGCTGGTCGGCGATCATGATGTAGGTGTCGTACTTGCCGGTATTCTGCAGGGCCACCCGGTTCTTGAGGGAACCAACGTAGTGTCCAATGTGCAGCTTACCCGTTGGCCGGTCACCAGTTAAGATTACGTGTTTCTTTTCTGTCATAATTAATTCCTCCTTAAACGATAAAAGCGCCCTATTAGCCATTGACTAATAGGACGCTTGCGCGCGGTGCCACCTAAATTGCAAAATTATTTGCCACTCTTAATATAAGGTTATTAAGTTGTAACCACTTCACGCTTTGGGAACCTTCACACCAACCGTTCCTCGCTGTGCTCACGCTACTAAATATGCTTATATTTTAAGCCCTTTTACAGTTAAAAGGCAAGTCTCCCGCAGGTCGTATTTACAAACACTTGTTCGCTATTTAGGTATCCAGTATAATAGATACATCAACAAGCAAGAAAGGAGAATCTGCAGTGGCGACTTACCTGGCAATTGACCTGAAATCATTCTACGCCTCAGCCGAGTGCGCCGATATGGGTTATGATCCCTTAAACACCAACTTAGTGGTCGCTGACGCCAGCCGCACCAGCAAGACCATCTGCCTGGCGGTCTCCCCGGCCCTCAAGAAGTTTGGTCTCCCCGGTCGTCCCCGCCTGTTTGAGGTCGAGCAGCGGGTCGCCGAGCTCAACCATCAACGGGCACAGCAGGCGAGCGACCACCGCTTAGCCGCCTGGGGATCGATCTACCGCGATGAACTCCTCCGTTCACCCAGTCTCAAGATCGAATACAAGATCGTTCAACCCCGGATGGCCTTCTACCTGCAAAGGAGCGCCAAGGTCTACGAGATCTACCTCCGCTACCTGCCGCCGGCTAAGATCCATCCCTACTCCATCGATGAGGTCATGATGGACATCACCGATTACTTGGCCAGCCACCACACGACTGCGCACGACCTGGCCAAGGAGATCATCCAGGTGATCCAGGCCGAGACCAAGATCACCGCCACTGCCGGAATCGGGGATAACCTCTACCTCGCCAAGGTGGCCATGGACATCGTGGCCAAGCGAATTCCGGCCGACAAAGACGGGGTCCGGATTGCCGAGATGGATGAACAGAAGTACCGCCGCTTTCTCTGGGCCCACCAGCCGATCACCGATTTTTGGCGGGTCGGCCGCGGTTACGCCAAGCGCCTGGCCAAGCTCGGTTTGCATACGATGGGCGACATTGCCCGCTGTTCATTGGGGACCCTCTCCGACCCGCAGAACGAGGAGATCCTCTACCGGGAGTTCGGCAAGAATGCGGAGCTATTGATTGACCACGCCTGGGGGTACGAGTCCGCCATCATCGACGATATCAAGCACTACCACTCCGATGACCACGGGCTCTATTCCAGCATCGTCCTTCCCCGCCCCTACACCTTCCAAGAAGGCCGGATCGTCGTCCAGGAGATGGCCAACATGCTCTGCCTCCAGATGGTCAAGCGGGACCTGGTAGCCGATGAATTCTCGCTGACTGTCAACTATGATGCCCAGAACCTGCAACCGGGACATGACTACCACGGCGCCATCACCAAGGACTTCTACGGCCGCGACGTTCCCCATCCCGACCACCAAAAGATCAGTTTCAAGGTGCCGACTTCCTCACCGACCGAACTGGTGGCCCACTTTCTGACCGCCTATGACCAGTCCTTCCACCACCAGCTCACCATCCGCCGAGTCACCGTCACCGCCAACCACCTGGTCAACCACCGCCAGGCCCAGGAGCGGACATACACCGAGCAGCTGGACCTCTTCAGCGACCCGGAGCAGACCGTTCAAGCGGCTAAAAAGCAGCAGGCCCAGCGCGACCAAGATTACAAGCTGCAGAAGCTGATCTTGAAGATGCAGCAAGACTTCGGTAAGAACGCCATCATCCGGGCTGCGGACCTCAAGGACGGGGCCGTTGCCAAGAAACGTAACAAGGAGATTGGAGGCCATCAGGCATGATCGATAAAAAGCAATGGCAAGCCGAACAGGCCCAGTTCAACGACACCAGCCGTTATAATGACATTATGGACAAGCCACGGCATGTCTCCCACGCCCACCTGCCGATGACCGGGCGTGATCGGGCCGGCCAGTTCGCCCCGTTTGCGGCCCTCACCGGCTACCATGAGCTGCTCAACAAGATCGCCCAACGGTACGTGAACAAGAAATACCCGACCGGGGCGGAGGAACAGGCAATCTTTGACTTCTTCCACCAGTTGCCGACAGGTGACGCGGTCAGGCTGGAGCTCACCTACTTCAACGGGGAGAGCGGCTACTACGAACACTACCGGGGCACTCTGGACCATGTAAACTGGGCTCAGCAGGTCGCCTATTTTGCAGACGGCCCCCAGATACCACTCAGAAATATTCGCGTCGTCAACAGAAAGGGGAATGCCCATGGCCAAGGATAGCGAGATTAAGGCGATGATCAAGCAGGGCAACCAGACCATTGCCGACTTCCAGCAGCACTCGTCGGGGCGGTTAAACCTCTGGACATCGATTGTTGAAATCAGCCGCAACTACGTGATCACCGTTGAGGCCCAGAAACGGGTGGGCACGGGGATCACCACCGCCATCATCTGTCACCTTCCCTTCGACCAGTATAGCGATGAAGATTATCTGGCAGTCTTGATGGGGCTGCAGCAACAATGGGGCATCCCGATCCTCTGCCACGCCTTTTCTCGCCGCCGGTTGGCCAACCTGCGCCACCAGTACGGCAGCCGGATCATCCGCGATGATATTGTCCGCCGGTACAAGTAAATATTCTGTGATTAAAAAGGAGCTGTGAGCCAACTGTACGTTGGACCACAGCTCCTTTAGTGTCTTCAATTGAGTTTCATTAAGCTTCCTTGACCACGAACAGGCGACTGCTGAAGTCGGACGGATCCTTCTCCGGCTTGGTCCGGTCCATGATCCGTGGAACAAAGTAGCCGACGTGCATCAGCTCGGCCCCGGAGAACTTCTCCTGACCGTCATTAACCGTGTAGGTCTTCTCAGGATCCAGACCCGCGAAGTAAACCCGGATGTAGGCCGGGTTGGCGCCATTGAGGATCTGGAAGCGGGCTGCGATGGCCACACTTTTATCAGCATTGACGACCTGCCAGCCGTAAACATTGTCGTTGTTGGTATCCGGATTCTCCAAGCGGTAGAACTTACCGAACTGGAAGAGGTGCCGGTACTGCTTGTAGAAGGCTACCTGCTTCTTGATCGTTGCCAACTGGTCTTCCGGCAGCTTGGTGATGTCTAATTCATAGCCAAAGTCGCCGAAGTAGGCCACGGCCGCCCGGGTATCAATGGAGGTCAGCCGGCCAACCTGGTCGTTTGGAACGGCCGAAACGTGGGCCCCCCACATCGACTGAGTGTAACCGTAAGAGGTTCCGTCCTGAATCTTAATCCGCTCAATGGCATCAGTGTCATCACTGCACCAAGCCTGCGGAGCGTAGTACATCATCCCGAGGTCGAAGCGGCCACCACCGGAGGCGCAGGATTCAAACAAGACATTTGGAAAGGCCTTAGTCAGGCGGGCATATAGTTGGTAAACGCCGAGGATGTAACGGTGGGCGAACTCCAGCTGCCGGTCAGCCGGTAACTGGTTCCCGTACATTTCGGTAATGTTCCGGTTCATGTCCCACTTGATGTAGTCCAGCTTCGTCTTCTTGATGATGGCGCTGATGTGGTCAACCAGGTAGTCAACCACTTCGCTCCGGCTCATGTCGAGGACAAACTGGTTCCGGGCAGGCGTGCTCTGCCGACCAGGCGTAGCAATCATCCAGTCTGGGTGGGATTCATAGAGCTTACTGTCGAGGGAGATCATTTCGGGTTCGAACCAGAGACCGAATTTCATTCCCTTGGCGTGGACCGCGTTGGCAAAGCCGTCGATCCCGTCCGCAAACTTCTTCTCGTCCACGAACCAGTCCCCCAGGCTGGACTTGTCGTCGTCACGGTGACCAAACCAACCGTCATCCAGGACAAACATTTCAATGCCCAGCTCGTGGGCCTTGTCAACGATTGGCATCAGCTTCTGCTCGTTGAAGTCCATGAAGGTGGCTTCCCAGTTATTGATCAGGACCGGACGTTCCTCATGAGCGAAGTGGGGGTTGATCAGATGGTCCTGGTAGAAGGCCCCGAGCTGCTGGCTCAGTTGGTTCAGACCGTCTGCGGTGTAGGACATTACAGCTTCTGGTGTCTGGAAGCTTTCACCGTCGTCCAGGTGCCATGCAAACTCGTCGGGGTTGATGCCGACAAGGACCCGGGTGGTATCGAACTGGTCCACCTCGACGGAATCCAGGAAGTTCCCGGAGTAAATCAGGTTGAATCCAATGGCACTCCCCTGGTTATTATCGGTGTGCGGCCGGGCCAGGATGAAGAATGGATTCTGCTGGTGGCTGGAGGCGTCCCGCAGGCTGCTGATGCTCTGGACACCCGAACGCAGGTGGGTCCGAATAAGGTGCCGTTCCCGTGCCCAAGAGCCGGAGAACTGGAGCATGTCGTAATCACTGTCCGGCAGGTCGAGCTGGGTACTCAGGGCCCGGTTAAGGGTAATCGGTTCGCCGTGGTTAGTGTAAGTGGCGCTCCGCACAATCACGTCTTCCTTCTTAAAGACCGTGTAGTGCAGTTCCAAGATCACATTGGCCAGTTCGTCCTTGAACTCCACCGTCAGGGTCTGGGCATCATCGCCCCGGTCGTCGAAGCTGGATGGCAGGTCGGCCAACCGCTGCTTGCCATTGGTGATCTTGTAGCCGGTGTAGGTAAACTCCGAGGTCCGGGAACCATTCAGGTAGGTGATCTGGTAGGCCGGGTAACGGTAATCCCCTTTGCCCAGGCCGGCATACTCCTGTTTGATCAGTTCTAGCTGGAAGTCACTCTGCTCCACAGTTAGGGTGTTGGTGCAGTCGTGCTCTTCCCGACTGGCCAGGTTGGCATAGTCGTCCTTTACTGGGATCCGCGGTCCGTAATAGAGCTGCCCCGCATTGCCATTCTCTAAAATCTTAAAGATGTAACTAGTTTTGGCCGTCTGCAAGTGAAAAAGCTTTTGATCTTCGTTGACATGAATACTCATTATTTGTCCCCCTTAACTAAACAAAAAGGCGCTATGTAGCGCCTCAAAATGGAAATAATTATTCTGAATGGATCGGCGCCAACCATTCATTAAGATCTTAGTCTGGTTGGGTGAACTTAAATTCTGGGAACCAAATCTTGATTTCCCGAGCTGCACTAGCCGGTTCATCAGAGGTGTGGACAATGTTCCGCAGGTTGCCATCTGGCCATTCACGACCGTAATCACCACGGATGGTTCCCCATTCGGCTTCGACTGGGTTGGTGGCACCGGCCATGTTATGGATGGCCTTGATAACGTTGGTCCCAGAAACCACGATTCCCACGATTGGGCCTTCCGTCATGTATTCCAGCAGGTCCGGGAAGAATGGCTTGTCAACCTTGTCAGCATAGTGTTGCCGCAGCAATTCTTCAGTTGGCTGGATCATCTTTAGGGCTTCGATCTTGTAACCCTTCCGCTCAATCCGGGTAATAATCTCACCGATGTGGCGGGTCTTGACACCATCAGGCTTTACTAAAACTAATGTGTATTCGTCTTTAACCATAACGAACGTCTCCTTTTCAAATCACTATCATAAGATTATCATATCTCGATTCGTTATGAAAGCACTTTCAGCCACTTTATTGAACAATTTCGTGTTCAATTACCAGGTTCTGACAGGCCTTAGCGTTCAAAACCGGGCTGACCGGGCCATTACTCAGAAGAGTCAGCTGGTGCATGGCCCGCGAAGCCATCGTGTAAACCATCCCCACCGCATCGGTATTCTTCAGGTTATCCGCTGACACATCGTAGGCCAGGACGGCATCGAATTCGAGCCCCTTTGCCAGGTAGATCGGCAGAACGAGGATCCCCGTCGGCAACGCACTGTCCTCCTCACTGAGCAGGTGGAGGTCGGCCAGCTTTTGCCGGTGCAGGATTTGGTAGACATCCTGAGCCTGCTGGCGGTTCTTAGTCAGGATGGCCACCGTCTCGTTGTCCTGATGCAGCTTATTTACCTCGTCAACTAAGGCCTGACGGGCGCTGGCGGCTGAGTAGCGCACCAGCAGACGCGGCTTGGCACCGTGCCGGGTAAAGGAAATAATCTGGTCGCCGTCGGGCAGCAGGGCCTTGGCAAAGTCGGTGATCTCCTTGGTCGACCGGTAGCTCCGCCGCAGGGCAATCAGGTTCGGGTGCTTGGCATCAAGAACCCCGCTGAGCTCTTTCAACATCGTTTCCGGCAACTGAAGCGGCTTGAAGAGGGCTTGTTCACTGTCGCCGAGGACAGTGAAGCGGGCCTGCGGAAAGGCGTGACGGAGATAGACCATCATCGCCAGGGAGTAATCCTGCATCTCATCGATGAAGACGTACTGGAAGGAGCGGTTCTGCCCACTGCCGGTGATCAGGTCGCGCAGGTACATCAGCGGGGCCGCGTGCATCAGTTCCAGTCGGTGAAACTCGATCTCGTCCTGGTAGGCGGCAATCATGTCCGCCCACTCCCAGACACTGATCGTTTTAGGCAGGGTCACCTGACGGAGAAAGCGCTCGTACTGGTTGTAGAAGTCGAGGAAGTAGTTGTTATAGATGGCATCCGCGATGATCCGCAGCCGGCGCTTGGCCCACCGCCGCGACAGGTAGGCATACTGGGCATCCTCGTCGGCAAAGTCATCCACCGTCTTCTTGCCGTACAGGCGGTGCAGCTGCTGGGTATCCAGGTCATCGAGTTCCTTAGCCACCCAGTCGCTCTTGGCCTCGATCCGGACCCGGTGCTGGAGCTCCCGAATCAATTTGTTCTTTAACCGCACCATCCGGTCGGCGGGATGCATTGCGCTCGGCAGCGATTCATAGACCTCGCGGATGTGGTCAGCACTGAAGAAGACCCGGCCGTTGAAACGAAGGTCGCTAAACTGCAGGTCCTGGTCGGTCAAACTTGCCGCGTACTGACGGACCTGGTTCATCATCGTGACCCCTTCCATGAAGTCGGCGATCGCCCGGCTGGCGTCCGGGTGGGCCTGCCGGGTCTCGTAGCGTTCAAACAGGCTCTCAACCTTCAGTCCCTCAAAACGCCGGCGGACAAAGCCCTCTAATGTTACCTGCCGCATGTTGCGTTCCCCCAGGCTGGGCAGAACCTCGGAGATGTAGTGACTAAAGAGGTTGTTGGGACTGAAGAGAACAATCTGGTCAGCGTTCAGGACGGTTCGGCTGTGGTAGAGCAGGTAGGCGATCCGCTGCAGGATGGCCGAGGTCTTTCCGGACCCCGCAACCCCCTGAACCAGCAGGAGGTCACTGTGGGTATCCCGGATGATGTCGTTTTGTTCCTTCTGGATCGTTGCCACAATGTTATGCATGTACTGGTCGTTCTGCTCGCCCAAAGCCGCCTGGAGGAGTTCGTCGCCGACTGTCTCGTTGGTGTCGAACATGTTGGTGATTTTGCCATTCTTAATGGTAAATTGCCGCTTCTTGACCAGTTCGGTGTGTTGGGTACCGGCCGGGGTTTCGTAGCTGACCTTGCCGAGGGTTCCGTTATAGTAGACTCCGGCGATTGGGGCCCGCCAGTCATAGACCAGGAAGTCGGTTTTATCGTCGTTCATCAGTGAGGCGGTCCCGATGTAGAGTGATTCCGGCTCATCTTCCCCGGGATCTTTGATGTCAATCCGGCCGAAGTATGGTGACCCCTGCAGGCCCTTCAAGGTGGCCAGCTGGTGTTTTAAGATCGTTTCACTCTCGGCGGCCCGGGAAACCAGTTGCCGCTGCTGTTCCAACATTGATCGCGACTCGGCAATATCATCAACCTCATAGCGGTTGATCGAGGCGTTTTCGCTGTAGTTGCGTTCCACGGCCCGGGTTTCCTTATGGGCGGCCTCCACCGCGGTGGCTGTTTCATCAATCTGCCGCTTGATCTCGGTGATGACCCTGTTGACGCGCTGTTGTTCTTGCTGTTTCTCTTCTCGTTCTCCCATGCTTACCCTCTTTTCTCGTTATTGGCAATATAGTATTGTAGCATCTTCCATTCGATCCGTCGCCAACGAAGACTTTGACGTAAAAAGAGACCGGCAACTCTGCCAGTCTCTTTTTCATTATTCTTCATGGGCCGTCTTCAAAGCGTGCTTGAGCATGAACGGGGCTATCACCGTAGCCAGGATAATCACGGTGATCACGTCGGAGTAGTACATCGATGACATCAGGTGGGCCTCATAACCGATCTGGGCGGTGATCAGGGCCATCTCACCCCGGGCCACCATTCCGCTCCCGACAACGTAGGAACTCGGCAGGTTAAAGCCCGACAGTTTGGCCCCCGCGCCACAGCCGACCAGCTTGGTCAGGCAGGCCAGAATCGTCATGACGATCACAAAGATAAACGAGCGTTGAAGGTTGTCGAAGCGCATGTTAAGACCGACACTGACGAAGAAGAGGGGAATAAACAGGGCGTAACCGATCGGAATGAAACTCCGGTCAATTGTCTTCTTCCGGTGGGTATTGGCAACCGCAATCCCGGCAAAGAAGGAGCCAACCGCCCCGCTTAAGCCGACGTAATCGGCCAGGGCGGCCATCCCCAGGCAGATAATCATCGCCATTACCGATGGCGCGGCCACCGTCAGCAGGCGTTCACTTAGGTGCATCAGGTACGGAGCCAACCAGTGGACTACCAGGTAGGTGCCCCCGAAGAAGAGCACCTGCAACAGGAGGGCCAGCCCCAGCGGCAGGTTAGTGTGGCCGCCCTTGCTGCCGTTGATCATGCTGATCATGATACTCAGCATGATCACCCCGATGATGTCGTCAGCCACTGCGGCCCCTAGGATCGTCGCCCCTTCCCGACTGTCGAGGCGGTTGAACTCCCGCAGGACCGCCACTGAAATACTGACCGAGGTAGCCGAGAAGATGACCCCGATAAAGAGGGACTCCATCTTGGTGAAGCCAAACAGGTAGCTGGCCCCGCCCATCACGATCACTGGGACAACGACCCCGATGACCGCGACAATCACAGCCGGCCGTAAGTATTTCTTGAGCAGGGAGAGGTCACTCTCCAGCCCGGCGATAAACATCAGAATGATGACTCCAATCTCCTGGAACTCATTCATCATGCCGTCGAGGTGGACCCAATTCAGGATGGCCGGACCGACGATGATGCCGACCAGGATCTGGCCGATTACCTCGGGGATCTCCACCCGCCGGCAGAGGTGGGCCACTACCTGGGTTGCCAGCAGCAGGCCCGCTAAGGTTGCAATAAACTCCATAACATTCCTCCTGTAAATAAGTTAGCTTCATTTTAACATAGCCGACGCTAGGCGCGGCGGTTGATCTATAATGGGGATGCAACTTTATTTTTCAAGGAAAGGTGTCTCAATTGGATAACTCACAAGCGCACTATCACCGGCCAAGAATGTCCTCGCTAAACCATTCTCGGCCCCATTTCTCAAATATATCTGGGCCGGGATCGTCGTCGGTTTGGTCACCGGATTGGTGGTCAGCGTCTTTCGCTGGATCATCGACCAGACCCTTCGTCTCCTGATCATCGTCTACCCCTTTCTCGGTCACCATCCGCTCTGGCTGCTTCCCTACGCCCTCGGCACCATCCTCGTGGCCTGGTTGATCGGCCGCCTCATCAAAGCTGATCTCACCGACCTGGTGGGGTCCCGCAGATCGAGGCGATTCTGCTTGGCCAGCACCGGATGAACTGGTGGACCGTCCTGTGGCGCAAGTTTGTCAGCGGTCTTTTGACAATCTGCCCTGGCCTGTTTCTCGGTCGGGAGGGGCCCTGCATTGGTCAAGGGCTTTCCGAGAAGGTCTTCAAATTGTCAAAAGAAGATGAGCATCTTCTTCTCCAATGCGGCTTGGCGGCCGGACTGTCCGCCGCCTTCAGTGCTCCCCTGGCCGGAACGGTCTTCCTCTTAGAAGAAGTCACCCACCGTTTCCATGCCAAAGTCTGGGTCGCGGCCTTTGTTTCCGCCATCGCGGCCGATGCCGTCACCTTCCCCTTCTTCGGCACCCAGCCCTGCCTCTACCTGCCGATCAAGACAGGCCTGCCAACCGGCGCCTATCCGTGGCTGATCGTCCTTGGCGTGGCAATCGGCGCACTGGCCTTTCTCTTCCAGTACTTCATCTTCAACCTCAAGTGGTGGTACCGGAAGTTCACGATCCTGCCTAATTACTACCACAGCATCCTGCCCCTTTTGCTGGTCATTCCAGTCGGCCTGTGGAACCCGCACATTCTCGGGGGTAGCCACAACTTTATTATGTACGTGACCGACACCAGTCGGCATGCCGACTGGTTGCCGCTTCTGGGAATGATGGTCCTGTTCCTCGTCCTGCGTTTCTTTGGAACCATGCTGGCCTATGGGGCGACGGTTCCCGGCGGTATCTTCATGCCGATCTTCGTCCTGGGAAGCGTGATCGGCGCCATTGCTGGAATCGTCATGATCCACGCCGGCATTATCCCAGCTAGCTGTTACCTAAACATCATCGCCATCAGCATGGCCGCCTACTTTGGGGCCGCAGAGGGGGTTCCATTTTCCGCCATCCTGCTGGTCACTGAGATGGTCGGCACCATCCAGCAGGTCTTCCCGATGAAGCTGCTCACCTTTGTCGCCTACTACACCAGCATGCTGCTCGGCGCCCGGCCATCGATCTATAACGCCCTCCGTCAGCAGATGGTGTTTGAAAACTAGTCATTACGAAAAACGGAGAAACGTTTTGTAGCGTTTCTCCATTTACTATTATATAAGCCGCCTGGCGGAGTTGAACCGCCGTGTCACCCTTACCATGGATGTGCTTCTACCTATCTGAGCTAAGGCGGCGTTTAAAGTATAACTGACCAAATAGCTAAAAGGCAAATCATTCCCCAATGACAAATGGGGCTGTGACATAAGTCCCCAAAAATAAGCGGAGTTAGATGAAATCTTCGGATTTCATTTAACTCCGTTTTCCTTTAAAATTAGTAAAAGAAAAAGCACCGACCTGACCGTCGATGCTTCTCAAATACCC
>DWZB01000096.1 GCA_019118405.1 Candidatus Limosilactobacillus gallistercoris | reverse complement strand
CGGGACCTCTGCCGGAAGTACGCTCTGGAGCAGGTTGACAAGCAGCGGACAGACTTCAAGCGTTTAGGCGTCAGCGGTGAATGGGACTACCCTTACCTGACCCTGGACAAGGAATTCGAAGCTGCCCAGATCCGGGTCTTCGGCGAATTCGCCAAGAAGGGCCTGCTCTACCAAGCTAAGAAGCCGGTTTACTGGTCATGGTCATCCGAATCTGCCCTGGCGGAAGCCGAAGTTGAGTACCATGACGTGGTTGCCAAGACGGCCTTCTTCGTTGAGCAGATCAAGGATGGCAAGGGCCGCTTAGATAACAACACCTACCTGGTTGTCTGGACAACGACCCCATGGACGATCCCCGCTTCTGAAGCCGTTGCCGTTAACCCGAAGTTCGACTACTCCGTTGTTAAGCCGGCCGGGGACGACCGTCAATACGTTGTCGGCACTGAACTGCTGGCTAACCTGGCGGAGAAACTGGGCTGGGACGATTACGAAGTCGTTGACCACCTTTCCGGCGCGGACATGGAAGGCATGACGACCCAGCACCCATACATCGACCGGGAACTGCTGGTTGGGAACGCCGACTACGTTACTGCCGATACCGGTACTGGTTTGGTTCACACCGCCCCTGGTTATGGTGATGATGACTACAACTTCGGTAAGAAGTACGACCTGCCAATCTTTGCCCCAATCAACGACCAAGGTGTCCTGACCAAGGACAACGGTGCGGACTTCGATGGTGTCTTCTACCAGAAGGCTGATGACATCTCCCTGCAAAAGCTGGAAGATAACCACGCCCTCCTGCTGGAAGAACCACTCAAGCACTCCTACCCATTTGACTGGCGGACCAAGAAGCCAATCATCTTCCGGGCCACCGACCAATGGTTCGTTTCCATCGAAAAGATGCGGCAAAACATCCTCGACGCCTTAGAAGACGTTGAGTACCACCCATTCTGGGGGAAGGTTCGGCTGCGCAACATGATCAAGGACCGTGGCGACTGGGTTATCTCCCGGCAGCGGGTCTGGGGGGTGCCATTGCCAATCTTCTACGCCGAAGATGGTACGCCGATCATGGAAGAAGAGACGATCAACCACGTTGCCGACCTCTTTGCCAAGTACGGCTCTAACGTTTGGTTCGACCGGGACGCCAAGGACCTCCTGCCAGAAGGCTATACGAACGAACATTCACCACACGGGAAGTTCACCAAGGAAACCGACATCATGGACGTTTGGTTCGACTCTGGTTCCTCTCACCAAGGTGTCTTAGCTGAGCGGGACTACCTGACCTACCCAGCTGACATGTACCTGGAAGGTTCTGACCAGTACCGTGGTTGGTTCAACTCCAGTCTGATCACCAGTGTTGTCTGCTCCGGCCACGCCCCATACAGGAGCATCATCTCCCAAGGATTTACCCTGGACAAGAAGGGTAAGAAGATGAGTAAGTCGATGGGGAACGTCATCGATCCGGAAAAGGTCATCAAGCAGATGGGGGCCGAAATTATTCGGCTCTGGGTAATGAGTGCCGACACCTCTGCCGATGTCCGGGTATCAATGGGGACCTTCCAACAGATCTCCGAAGCCTACCGGAAGCTGCGGAACACCTTCCGCTTCCTGCTGGCCAACACCGCGGACTTCAAGCCGGCTGAAGATACGGTTTCCTACGAGAAGCTGGAGGCTGTCGACCAGTACATGCTGGTTAAATTGAACCACTTCCTGAAGGAGATGCGGGACGACTTCGACCAGTACGACTTCCTGGATGCCTACAAGCTGCTGATCAACTTCGTCAACAACGACCTGTCCGCCTTCTACATGAACGTAGCCAAGGACGTCCTCTACATTGAACCAGCTGACTCCCACGTTCGCCGGTCCATGCAGACGGTCTTCTACCAGATCCTGGTAACCCTGGTTAAGCTCTTAACCCCAATCCTGCCGCACACCACGGAAGAAGTTTGGGAATACATGGACGAACCAGAAGACTTCGTTCAACTGACCGAGATTCCGGATGTTGAGACCTTTGACAATGAGGATGACCTCCTGGCTAAGTGGAGCGACTTCATGGAAGTTCGGTCCCACGTTCTGAAGAGTCTGGAAGAAGCCCGGAACGCTAAGATGATCGGGAAGTCCCTCGAAGCCCAGGTCGATCTCTACGTCAATGACCACCAGAAGGAGCTTTTGGACAGCTTGAACGCTAACGTGGCCCTCCTGCTCGGGGTTTCCGCCCTGCACATTCACCCATTGGATGATGCTCCGGAAGACGCTGACAAGTTCAACAACGGGGTCGCAGTCAAGGTTAGCCCAGCGGCCGGCGAGACTTGTGCTCGTTGCCGGATGGTCAAGGAAGATGTCGGCAGCGACAGTGCATACCCAACTCTCTGTGCCCGGTGTGCCAAGATCATGCGGGACAACTTCCCTGAAACCGTCGAGGAAGGCCTGGAAAAGTAAAGAAACGTCAAAAATTCAGCCGCCAATTGCCGATTCATGACAATTATTTATGAGCGGTGTAAAATGGGAGCGAGACAGAAGTCGTTTACGACATCGTCTTCGAGCCCCCGCGAGCACAAATAGGCCTCAAGCGTTCGGGTCTCCCGAATGTTTGAGGCCATTTGTGTACCGCGCTGTTGACTTTTGATCTATATAATAGACTTAAGTTGCAACCCCAATTTTAGTTTAATAATTAGTAGGTGAAAAAATGCTTGAAGGCAAAGTAAAGAGTTTTGATGAGCAAAAGGGCTGGGGATTCATCACGGTTCCCCACGAGGGTGAAATCTTCGTCCACTACAGCGGAATCGAGGGCACCCACCGCCGGATCCTGCGTCCGGGCCAGCGGGTCTCCCTGGTCATTGTCCAGGGGAAGAAGGGCCCCCAGGCGGCGCACGTGCGCATCTTGCGTAAGGAGGCAAAATAATGGACTTTGAAGAGAAACCAATTGAAAGCAAGATCGTCTTTCACGGCCACCTGATTGACGTGGAGGTTCAACAGGTCAAGACGCCCCAGGGCAACATCGCCCAGCGTGAGATTGTCCACCATGCACCGGCCATCGCCATCCTGGCACTGACGGCGGACAACAAGATGATCCTGGAGAAGCAGTGGCGTTCCCCAATCGCCAAGACTACCCTGGAAATCCCAGCCGGCAAGCTCGACCAACGGGACGACGCCAGCGCGGTCCACGCCGCCAAGCGGGAGCTGAATGAGGAGACCCGCTACCAGGCCACGGACCTGGAGAAGATCTCTTCCTTCTACACCTCGGTCGGCTGCATGGATGAGTACATGACCCTTTACCTGGCCAGCGGACTGCAGCGGGTCGACCATGAGCTGCCCCAGGACCAGGATGAACAATTGACCCTGCAGACGGTCAGCCTGGACGAGGCGTTAGCGATGATCGATCGTGGTGAAATTGAAGACGCCAAGACGATCATGGCAATCTACTACTGGCGAGGAATGAAGGATCATGAATAACCAACTGAATGCGCCGCAAGACGACCGGACTGAAGCCGAGCCCTTCCTGTCCCGTCAGCAGTACCGTCAGCAGCAGGAAAAGCAGCGCCGCCATCCGGAGCCAGACCCGGATGATCAACTAAATCCTGATCAGGGAACTCCGGTTGCTGGTGGGAATGGTGAGCTGCACCGGCGGGCCTTTGCGGATGAACGGGCCAGCCAGGAGCAGGAAGAAAAGGTTAGTCGGCTGAAACGCTGCTTAAACATTGCCATCGTGGCCCTTGTTGTCGCCATCATCATCGTGTATTTAATCCTCTTTTACGTTGGATAATTAAGGAGAATGAAAAATGAAATTTGGAATTATTTGTGCAATGCCCGAAGAAATCAAGGAACTGACCGCCAGCCTGTCAGACAAGCAGGTCGAAACAATCGGCGGGAAGGACTACCTCCAAGGAAAGATCAGCAACCAGGAGGTGGTCCTGGTCGAATCCGGAATCGGCAAGGTTGAAGCCGGAATCACCACGGAACACCTGATCACTGACTTCAACGTCGATGTGGTCATCAACTCTGGCTCTGCTGGTGGAATCGGCCAAGGCCTGCACGTTGGGGACGTGGTGATCTCCAGCGAGACGGCCTACCACGACGTTGACGCCCGGGCCTTTGACTATGTCTATGGTCAACTGCCAGGCAAGAAACCCCGCTTCAAGGCTTCTGAAAAGTGGGGGAAGGCCCTCGAAAAGGCCGGTAAACAGACTGGCCGGAACGTTAAGCGGGGCCTGATTGTCTCCGGTGACCAGTTCATCGCCAGCAAGGATGCCATCGCCAAGATCGTCCACTACTTCCCAGAAGCCCTTTCCAGCGAAATGGAAGGGGCCGCAGTGGGCCAAGTAGCCACTGACCATGACGTCCCATACGTGGTTGTCCGCGCCATGTCGGATACCGGGGATAAAGATGCCGGCGTCAGCTTCGATGAATTCATCATTGATGCTGGAAAACGGTCCGCAAACATGTTACTGCAGCTGTTTGCCGACCTGAACAAGTAATTGAAAGGATGAATTATTAAAATGAGTGAAATCTATTTGGACAATGCCGCCACCACCCCGATGGCACCGGAAGTCCTCGCCACGATGAATAAGGAGATGAAGGAGTCCTGGGGGAACGCCTCGACCGGGTACTCTTACGGGCGCCATTCTAAGCTGGTAATGGAAAACAGCCGGCACCTGATCGCCCAGAGCATCAATGCCGATGATAACGAAATCGTCTTCACCAGTGGGGGAACTGAAAGTGACAACACGGCAATTATTCAAACGGCCCTCACTCGGCAAAACCTTGGTAAGCACATCATCACGACTGCCATTGAACACGAGGCCGTCTTAAAGCCCCTCCACTTCCTGGAAGAGCACGGCTTTGAGGTCACCTACCTGCCGGTCGACGAATACGGAGAGATTTCCTTAGACAATTTCAAGAAGGCGCTGCGGGACGACACGATCCTGGTCACGATCATGATGGGGAACAATGAGGTCGGTAGCCGGATGCCGATTCATGAGATCGGCGAAATTCTGAAGGACCACCAGGCCTGGTTCCACACCGACGCGGTTCAAACCTATGGCCTCCTGCCGATCGACGTCAAGCGCGACCACATCGACATGCTGTCGACGTCGGCTCACAAGCTCAATGGCCCGAAGATGATCGGTTTCCTGTACCGGCGCGATGGCATCAGCTTCCCAAGCTTCATCAAGGGCGGTGACCAGGAAACCAAGCGGCGGGCTGGTACCGAAAACGTTCCTGCCATCGCCGCTTTTGCCAAGGCGGTGGAACTGGACTCCCCGGAGGAAAAGCAAAAACTGCGTGAGCGCTACTACCACTTCAAGCAGAAGATCGTGCAGGGCCTGCGCGGCCATGGCGTGGACTTTGAGGTCAACGGTAAGATTGATCCAAATGGCCTGAACCACGTCCTGAATCTCTGGTTCAAGGGGATTTCCACCTACGTTATGCAGACCGACCTGGATCTGGCCGGGATTGCGGTTTCCGGCGGTTCTGCTTGCACGGCGGGGAGCATTGAGCCTTCCCACGTCCTGACCGCAATGTACGGGGCAGACAGTCCGCGGATCAGCGAGTCCATCCGGATCAGCTTCGGGAAGGTAAATACGGAAGAAGACATCGACAAGCTGATCGCTACCATCGTCCAGACGGTCGATAAGCTCAAGCAGATTAAGCAGGATGAGGGGGAAGAGTAATGGAATTTACGAAACAGGTGCAGATTCCTGGCGATTCCGATACCTATGCCATCAGTGGCGACATTAAGAAGTATGCTCTGTTAGACCTCGGCTTCGAGCAGACCAAGCGGGGCAACTTCGAGTACAAGGGGAGCCTGGACACCGACAACCCCTTCAACCCGGTTGCCCGCCTTCGGATCCTGATTAATGTCGACCTCGACGGTTTCAAGATGGAGACCCTCTCCGGTAACGGGATGCGGAAGGTCAACATCTTCAAGCACCAGCGGGCAGCTGAGTTCGTCGAGCAGTACCACTACATCTTAGACGAGATGATTGACCGCCACGTTCTGGTGAAGAATTAAATCAGTGCATGGGCCGGGATCATTTGGTACAATGGTTCATACTGGATGCATGCGACCTTCAATCGTAGATTATTCCAGAATCTATTTGAAATGATGGTGATGTAAAGATGACTGATCACAGTCATACACGTGTTGTTGTAGGAATGAGCGGCGGGGTCGACTCCTCCGTGACCGCCCTGTTGTTAAAGCGGCAGGGCTACGATGTCGTCGGGGTCTTCATGAAGAACTGGGACGACACCGATGAGAACGGGGTCTGCACCGCTACCGAGGACTACAAAGATGTAGCCAAGGTGGCCGCTAAGATCGGGATTCCATACTACTCGGTTAACTTCGAGAAGGAATATTGGGACCGGGTCTTCAAGTACTTCATCGCGGAGTACAAGAAGGGCCGGACGCCAAACCCGGACGTGATCTGCAACAAGGAAATTAAGTTCAAGGCCTTCATTGAGTACGCCAACCAGCTCGGGGCGGACTACGTGGCCACTGGTCACTACGCCGACCTCAAGCGGGATGAAGACGGCCGGATGCACCTGATGCGGGCTGCCGACCAGCACAAGGACCAGACCTACTTCTTGAGCCAGCTCGACTACCACCAGCTGGACAAGGTCCTCTTCCCACTGGCCCACTACACGAAGCCGGAGATCCGGAAGATTGCCAAGGAGGCAGGTCTCGCCACGGCCGACAAGAAGGACTCTGTCGGCATCTGCTTTATTGGTGAGGACGGCCACTTCCGTGAATTCCTCAGCCAGTACATCCCGGCTCAGCCCGGTAACATGGAGACGATCGACGGTAAGGTCGTTGGCCAGCACATGGGGCTGATGTACTACACGATCGGTCAACGCCGGGGCCTTGGCCTTGGTGGTAACAAGGAGAGCAACGAGCCATGGTTTGTGATCGGCAAGGACATCGACAAGAACGTCCTCTACGTCGGCCAGGGCTACTACAACCCGCACCTCTACGCAACCCACCTCGAAGCCAGTGATATTCACTGGGTTGACGACGTTGTCAGCCGCTACGGTCGCAACTTCCACTGCACAGCCAAGTTCCGTTACCGTCAAAAGGATGTCGGCGTGACTGCCCACATCTCCGAGGACGGTCAGCAGGTCACGGTGGAATTCGATGATCCTGCCCGTGCCATCACGCCGGGCCAGGCCGTTGTCTTCTACGACGGTGAGGAATGCCTGGGTAGTGCGATCATTGACCGGGCCTACAACCACGAACGTCAATTGCAATACGTTTAATTAAGTAAAGTAAATGGAGTCAGTTGCGGCTGGCTTCATTTATTTTTTAAGTCCAGATGAACAATCGCCCGATTTTTTGGTAAAATAGTAATCAAAAAGGTCTGCGATAAGTAATGACAAAAGTTTATCTAATCCGTCATGGAAAAACTCAATGGAATCTGGAATCCCGCTATCAGGGGGCACACGGTGACTCGCCGCTATTGGACAGCAGCTATCACGAGATTGAAATGCTCGCCAAGTCCCTGGCTGATGTGCCGATCGCGCACGTCTACGCGAGTCCGCTGAAACGGGCCCGGGTGACAGCGCAGAAGCTGATCGAACACCTCAACCGGCCCATCCCGCTGACCATCGACAGTCGACTCCGGGAATTCAACCTGGGGAAGATGGAGGGGATGCACTTCGCCGATGTTGAGGCCAAGTGGCCGGAAGCATTGCACAACTTCCGCCATCATCCCGACAAGTACGATGCTAAGCTGATTGAGAGTGAGAGCTTCCAGGAAGTTATCACGCGGGTTGGTTCCGCCATTAAGGAATTTTGCCAGCTCAATCCAGACAAGAACATCGTGGTTGTCTCCCACGGGGCAGCTTTGAATGCTACCATCAATGCGCTGGTGGGAACCCCACTGGCGCATTTGAAGGACCGTGGCGGGTTGAGCAATACCTCGACCACCATCCTGCAAACCAATGATGCTGAGCACTTTACGCTCGAACGGTGGAATGACACTTCATACCTGCACAAGACCAAAGTTGATCCAACGGACACAATTTAAGGGGTGAACATAATGGCAGAAAAAGATTTTCGTGAAGAAAAGAAGAAAGAAACAGAAAAGCTGGTTCACAAGCTGATCCAGGCGATTGACGAACACCCAGACAAGGTTAATAACTACTACGATCTGGGGTCCCTGCTGACCCGGCTGAATGATTACACCCAGGCTGAAGAACTGTTTATGAAGGCGCTGGGGATCTTCGAAGCGAAGGGCGCCCAGGATGCCCAGGACCTGTTGAACTACGGGCTGGGGAACCTCTACTACGAGGTTGGCAAGGTCGACCGCGCCATCGAACTCTACAACAAGATCAAAGATGACAAGCGCAAGGCGGACTCCTACCTGATGCTGGCCCAGAGCTACATGAAGAAGGGACAGCACAAGCAGGCGGTGGCATATGGCCTGACCGCCCACGAACTGCGCAAGGAAGACCCGGCCATTAACCAGGTGATCGGTGATTCCCTTCTGGCCCTCGGTGAATTTGCCAAGGCCAAGGAATACTATGACGCAATCCTGAAGCGGCACCCCGGCCGGGCCGATACCCAGTTCAACCGGGGAATCGTGGCCATGGTACTCGGCGAGCCGTACAAGGACTACCTTGCCCAGGCTAAGCAGCTGGACCTCAACTACTACCAGAAGAGTGAACAGCGCCTGTCTGACATCGAAAAGGCCCTGCAGGAAACCCAGGGAAAAAATAATTAATACTGTTTGGAAAGGATGACTTCAATGGCAGCTGAAATGGATTTATTTAAGACGCCCGCGGAGCCGTCTTTTTTTATTGGCCAGGTGCAGTCGGAAATTTTCACGAGTCCGGACTCCTTCTATAAGGTCCTGATCGTCTCGGTCGAGGAGGCCAACTTTGACTGGGATGCGCCGGAGATTACGGTTACCGGGAGTTTCGGCGACCTCAGCGACGACCAGACCTACCGTTTCGAGGGGCAATTAGTCGACCATCCCCGCTACGGTCGCCAGTTCCAGGCCCAGTCTTACCACGTCAACCAGCCGACCAGCCGGGAGGGGCTGATCGACTTCCTATCTGGTAAGCAATTCAGCGGGGTCGGCAAGAAAACTGCCGAGAAGATCGTCGATACGCTGGGGACGGACGCCATCGCCAAGATCAATCAGGACCCGCACGTGCTGGATGCCATTACCCTGCGCCACGGAGTTAAGCAATCAATCATTGAGAATCTCCAGGCCAGTCAGGGGATGGACCAGATCATCATCGGCTTGAACGACCTGGGTTTTGGCGGCAACCTCAGCAGTGCCATCTTTGATAAGTATGGGGATGAGACCCTCCACGTGATCCGGGAGAACCCGTACAAGCTGGTCCAGGACATCGACGGGATTAGCTTTAAGCGGGCCGATCAGGTTGCCGACCATCTGGGGATTACCCCGGACGACCCGCGGCGGATTACGGCGGCCATCTTCCAAAGCCTCGATGACCTGACCATGGAGACCGGTGATACCTACACCACGACTAGCCCCCTGCTCCAGCAGACCGCCCGGCTACTGAATGATGGCGGGCAGCGGCAGATCGCCGTTCCGACCATCTCGGACCAGATCGTATCCCTGGAGAAGAAGGACGCCATCAACTACGAAGACCAGCGGATCTACCCCGCAGCCCTCTACAAGGCGGAATGGCAGATTGCCGACCACCTGCACCGGTTGATGAACGCCCCCAAAGACCGCCTCGACCAGGAGACGGTTGACGAGACCGTCCGCAAGGTCAGTGTGCAGACGGGGATCAAGTACGACCCGGTCCAGGAAAGAGCCATCAAGACGGCGCTGAATAACAAGGTGATGCTGCTGACCGGGGGACCGGGGACTGGCAAGACCACCATTATCAAGGGGATTGTGGAGGCCTTCGCCCGGCTTCACCAGATCTCTTTAGACCTGGATGAGTATAAGGACAACTCCTTCCCGGTCCTGCTGGCGGCCCCGACCGGCCGGGCGGCCAAGCGGATGAGCGAAGCTACCGACCTGCCTGCCAGCACCATTCACCGGATGCTCGGCTTGAATGGCCGGGAGATGCCGACCGACATGAACGCCCGCGACATCAAGGGGTCGCTATTGATCATCGATGAAATGTCGATGGTCGACACCCTCCTCTTCAAGACCCTGGTCCAGGCCATTCCGACCGCGATGCACGTGGTTCTGGTCGGCGATAAGGACCAGCTGCCATCAGTCAGTCCCGGTCAGGTTTTCCATGACCTGCTCAGCTTCCCGGAGATTCCGCGGGTAGAGCTGACCAACATCCACCGGCAGTCAGCTGATTCAACCATCATCCCCCTGGCCCACGCGATCAAGGAGGGCCACTTGCCGCCGGATTTGACCAACAAGCTGCCGGACCGGTCCTTCGTCAAGTGCCACGCCGCTCAGGTACCCAGCATTATCCGCCAGATCATCGACCTGTCAGCCAAGCGGGGCTACACCGCCGCCGACGTTCAGATTCTGGCGCCGATGTACCGCGGCCAGGCCGGCGTCGACAACCTCAACCAGCTGGCCCAGCAGGCTTATAACCCGCCGAGCAAGGACAAGCAGGAGATTGAGTTCCGCGGCCAAGTCTTCCGGGTGGGGGATAAGGTCCTCCAGCTGGTGAACAGCCCCGAGAACAACGTCTTCAACGGTGACATCGGTCGGATCACGGCCGTGGAGACCGGGGCCAAGAAGGGCGGCAAGCGGACCGACACTATCATCATCGACTTCGATGGCAACGAGGTCAACTACGGCCGTCAGGAGTGGACACAGATCCGCCTGGCCTACTGTATCTCGATTCACAAGTCGCAGGGGAGCCAGTTCAAGATGGTCCTCCTACCCCTGGTCCGCCAGTTCAGCCGGATGTTGCAACGGAACCTGGTCTACACGGCAGTTACCCGGGCGGCCGAGAAGCTCGTCCTGATCGGGGAGCCGGCCGCGATGATGATGGCCACCCAGCACACCGGTGAGAACCGGCAGACATCGCTGCTGCAGCGTCTGACGACGGTTTGGCAACGTCACGACCAGCTGAAGTCACCGCTGGACCGGCCGGGCGAGCCCCAGATGCCGACTTCAGCAGCTGTGGAGACTTCACCGGCACCGGAAAAGCCCGCTGCGCCAACACCCTCCACGCCTGTTGAGCAGCCGTCCGCAACCCCTGCGTCCACGATACTGACGGCTGCGATGATCAACAACCACGAGATCGATCCGCTGATCGGGATGGCGGGTATCACGCCGTATGACTGCTAGTAACGCAAATTTAACTTGATCGATCATTCATTTGTTGCGATAATGAAGGTGGATTTTTGTATTGACTTTACAAAGGAGCAAGAAACATGACGCAGATTAAAAACGCTGAGAACGTCCGCCTGTTTGCCTTAAATTCAAACCGCCCACTGGCCGAGAGCATTGCCAGTCGGATTGGCCTGCCATTGAGCAAGGCCTCCATCAGCCACTTCGCTGACGGGGAAATCAAGATCACGATTGACGAGAGTGTCCGTGGTTGCGAGGTTTACGTAATTCAGTCCGTCTCCGACCCGGTCAACACCAACCTGATGGAATTATTGATCATGGTTGATGCTCTCCGTCGGGCCAGTGCCGCCAAGATCAACGTGGTAATGCCGTACTACGGCTATGCCCGTCAGGATCGGAAGGCGCGGAGCCGGGAACCAATCACCGCTAAGCTGATCGCCAACCTGCTGGAGATGGACCAGATTGACCGGCTGGTTACGATCGACCTGCACGCCGCCCAGGTTCAGGGCTTCTTTGATATTCCAGTGGACCACCTGCAGGCCACCAGTCTGTTCGCCAGCTATTGCGAGCAGCATGGCCTGACCGGTGATGACGTGGTCGTTGTTTCACCTGACCACGCCGGAGTGAGCCTGGCCCGGAAGTTCGCCGAACACATCAAGGCCCCAATCGCCATTGTCGACAACCGGGTTGATGAGGTCCGGGAACGGACCAAGCAGGAAGTTCCGGAATACGTCATTGGGGACGTTAAGGACCGGACAGCGATCGTGGTCGATGACATTGTCGATACTGGTATCCGGATGAAGCTGTCCGCCGCGGCCCTGGAGAAGTTCGGCGCTAAGAAGATCTACGGGATTGCCACCCACGCCGTCCTCTCCGGTGATGCGGTCAATACCTTGGAAAATTCTGGCCTGGAGAAGATGATCGTCACGGATACGATCAACCTGCCAGAGGAGAAGTGCTTCAGCAAACTGGTTCGGCTGTCCGTGGCTGACCTGCTGGCCGAAGCGATGGTGCGGATCCACAACCACCAGTCCATCGATACCCTGTTTAACCGTAAATAAATTTAAAGCACAAAAGCGCCTGTCACAGAATAGCGACGGGCGCTTTTGCTTATAATTAAGACTTATTTCTCGTGAGACTAATCCAATCTTTTTCTATTTCAACGTGCTATGAAACAGCTCATTATGACTTCCCACCCGAATTAAGCGAATTGATGGGTTAGTTTTATGAGGCATATAGATCACCAGCACATCAATCTTCCCAGCGGATAAATGATATTCGTAGCTGCCATTATAGTTTCCACCACGATTGTTTAAAATATGTGGTCGATATTCCGCATTAACAATCCCGTTGAGGTGCAACTGATTCAAAGTATTCATGAGATTATTAATTAATTTGGGGTGACGATACTTTAATCTTTATCCAAATAATTCTTAAGTTCATTCATATTATCGAAGCTTGGGGAGTCATCGGGAATGATACCTAATTCTTTTGCTTGGGCTGCTACTAAGGCTTT
>DWZB01000095.1 GCA_019118405.1 Candidatus Limosilactobacillus gallistercoris | reverse complement strand
GTCACGGTGGCCAAGGAGGATGTGGTTGTCCTGGTTTCTCATGCCGGTTACATCAAGCGGAGCAGCCTGCGCTCGTTTAAGGCCTCGGCCCTGGATGAGAACGGCCTGCGGGAGGACGACTACCCGCTGCTGATCGAACAGACAACCACCCTGGCCCACCTGTTCATGTTTACCAATCTGGGGCACGTCATCTACCGGCCGGTTCACGAGATTGCCGATGCCCGGTGGAAGGATACTGGGGAGCACATTTCGCAGACGATCGGGTTGGCCGATGACGAGGAGATCATCAAGGCCATGTTGTTTGACCGTCTCGATTTGCCAGGCACTTTCCTGATGGGAACCAGCGACGGTCAGGTCAAGCAGTCGGCCTTCACCGACTACCAGCCCGGTTCACGGTACCGGAGCCATGCCAGTGTGGCCATTAAACTGAAGAGTGCGGCGGCCCGGCTGGTGAACGTCGATTACTATGAACCGGCCGACAAGAACCAGTCTCTGCTGGCGATCAGCCGCGATGGGTACGCCGTGCGCTTTGACGTGGCGGACGTTCCGGTAACGGGGATCCGAACGGCTGGTGTGCGGGCAATCAACCTGAAGGACGATGATGTCATGGCCGACCTTGCCCTGGTCACGGATGGCCAGCGGATCGCTACCATCACCCAGCGGGGGGCATTCAAGGAGATGCCGCTCGATGAGATTGCAGTCGGGGCCCGTTCGCGGCGGGGCGAGCTGGTATTGCACCGGCTAAAGCGGAACCCGCACCAGATTGCGGACTTCCTGGCATACGACGCCGACTTTGCCGGGAACTTTGAGGTGATCACCGACCGGCCGATGTTCCAGGACATTGCGGTCAATGACCACCACCTGGGATCGGTGAAGTCAAACGGGACCTTCGTCATTGATACCGATACCCAGGGGACCCCGGTCAAGATCCGACTCAAGAAGGCCAACATCCTGCAAGAGACCCCGAGCGCGGCTAACTAAGCGCCAATAGGCGATGAAATGAGGAATGAGTATGGAACAAGCACATGAGCTCGTGCTGCACCTGCCGAGGTACACGGAACTGCCCGCTCTGGGCTTATACCTGGAACAGACGACGGACTACCTGAACAAGCAATTGGCGCCGTTGGAAGATGTCCGGCTGACCAGTGCCATGGTGAGCAACTACGTCAAGCACCACCTGATCGAACGGCCAGTCAAGAAACTGTACGGTCAGGAGCAGCTGGCAGATTTGGTGTTCATCGCGGTTGCCAAGAACGTCCTGCCCCTGGCGGACCTCCGGGTTGCTGTGCGGATCCAGCAGAACAGCCGCTTTAGCCGGGCCGAGGCCTACGACTACTTCTGCCAGGAGTTGGAGGCGGCGGTTCAAGTGGTTTTTGCCGGCCAGCCCGCTTCCTTTCCGAACGTGCGGACCGACCAGCAGAAGATGCTGCACCACCTGGCATTGGCAATTGTGTATAAGGCCAGCGTGGACCGCTTCTTTGCCGCTACGGCTGAGTTGCAGGATGAGGAGGGCGAAAATGGCGTACATTAGAAAAATTCGGCAGCTGGTTGGGCACCAGCCGCTGATCATGACCAGCGCATCCGGTGCCCTGGTGAATGAGCAGGAAGCGGTGCTGCTTCAGGAACGGGCTGACACCGGTGACTGGGGCTTCCCTGGCGGCTATATGGAGTTTGGCGAGACGTTTGAACAGACCGTGGTTCGCGAGTTCAAGGAGGATGCGGGAATTGCAGTTGAGCCGCAGCGCTTGCTGAAGATCCTGGATCACGATACCTACACCTACCCGAATGGGGATGTGGTCCAGCCCGTCAATGCCTTCTACCTGGTCAGGCGTACGACTGCTCGCCAGTACCCGATTAAGCCGAGCGAGACGGTTAGGACGCGGTACTTTGGCCTGCACGAATCCCCGCACTTCTTCAATCAACAGCACGCGGAGATGTGGGCGGTTCTTAAAGAATATCTGACAAACCGCTAGAAAGCTGTGCACGCTTGCCGGCTTCATGATAAAATGACTATTAGAGACTGGTTCACGCACGGAATGGATCGGTGCAAAATGTGAACAAACAGGAGGAATCTTTTATGGATAAAGAGTTAGTTTTTGGACACCAAAAGCCGGATACTGATGCGATCACAGCGGCGATGGCGTTCTCATACTTTCAAAACCAATTGGGTTACGAGACCGAGGCGGTTGCCCTTGGCGAACCAAACGATGAAACCAAGTTTGCCCTGAACAAGTTCGGGATGAAGGCACCCCGGGTGGTTAAGACGGTTGCGAACGAAGTCGATAAGGTAATGCTGGTTGACCACAACGAACCACAACAGAGTGTCAGCGACATCGACAAGGTGACGGTTACGCACCTGGTTGACCACCACCGTCTGGCTAACTTCAACACGGCCCAGCCACTGTGGGCAACCCTGCGCCCTTACGGCTGTGTCAGCACGATCCTGACGGAAATGTTCCAAGAAAAGCACATTGATATTCCTGCTAACCTGGCCGGAATGATGCTTTCTGCTATCATTTCCGATACCCTGCTGCTCAACTCCCCAACGACCACTGACCATGACCGGGAAGCCGTTAAGTACCTGGCTAAGGTTGCCGGTGTGGATGACTACGAGAAGTACGGTGTTGAAATGCTGAAGGCTGGTGCCAACGTTGACGCCAAGGACGACGCTACCATTGTTGATGGCGATGCCAAGACCTTTGAACTCGGCGGCACCAAGATGCGGATCGGCCAAGTAAATGCCGTTGAACTGGACGATGTCTTCAAGCGGCAAGCCGACCTGGAAAAGAAAATGCACGAACTGATGGACGCCAATGGCTACCAGCTCTTCATCCTGATTGCTACGAACATCCTGAACAGCGACTCCGAACTGCTGGTTGTTGGTGACGACACTGACAAGGTTGAAGAAGCATTCGGCCACAAGCTTGGTGACAACAAGCGGATGAACCTGCCTGGTGTTGTTTCCCGGAAGAAGCAAGTGGTTCCACCATTGACGAAGGCTTTTGAAGGCTAAGATCAAACTATTAAACGACCTGGATGACTCATCCGGGTCGTTTTTGAAAGTGGGCAAGGAAACACGTTCTTTTAAGGACGTGATGAATTGCCCCTCTGTTTTACACG
>DWZB01000094.1 GCA_019118405.1 Candidatus Limosilactobacillus gallistercoris | reverse complement strand
ATGAGCAAGGAAGTTGTCGAGCAATACATCAACAATCAAAAATACAACGAAACTAAAAAACGCCCTAACGGGCGCTAAAGGGGCCTATCCATCCACTAAAGTCACGGGATTTCCGGCCAAACATCATTAAAAAAGCTGAGGGAGGTCTTCACCTTTCTCAGCTTTATTTTATCATGATTTAACCTCGTACTTGGCAAAGCGCTGGTAGTCCTGCGGCGCGGCCTCGACCGTCAACAGGGTACCGTCATTCTGGTATTCGGTATCCAGAATGTTGGAGTGCTCGTTGAGGTAGGAGACCACCTGCCCATCGGAAAATGGTATCAGGAGCTTGGTTTGAATATAGTCCTTGAAGAGGTGCTTGCGGATAACGTCCACCAGCAGTTCCAGGGAAGCCCCCTGCTTAGCGGAGATGACGATCTGGTCGTCACCCTCCAGGACGGGGAACTCAATCTCGGTCTTGTCGGCCTTATTGAAGACGTTGACCATTGGAATGTCGTGGATACCAATCTGCTTGAGCGTCTTCTTGGTTGTCTCCATCATTTCCTCGTAGTGGGGATCGGAGTAGTCGATTACTTGGATGAGGAGGTCGGCGTTGGCGGCTTCGGCCAGGGTCGACTTGAAGGATTCCACCAGCTGGGTCGGCAGCTTGCTGACGAAGCCGACGGTGTCACTGAGCAGGAACTCCTTCTGGTCAGGCAGGGTCATCCGCCGTACGCTGGTGTCCAGGGTGGCGAAGAGCATGTCCTTTTCGAAGACGGTCTTGTCTTCTACCTTGCCGTAGCGTTTAACCAGTCCGTTCATGATGGTGGACTTGCCGGAGTTGGTATAACCGACCAGGGCCGTCGTTGGAATCTCACTCTTGGCCCGTTGCTTGCGCTTGGTCTGTTCGGACTTATCGATAGTAGCCAATTCGTGCCGCAGGTGGGTGATTTGGTGTTGAATCGTCCGCCGGTCCATTTCCAGCTTGGTTTCCCCGGCACCACGGTTGGTAAAGCCGCTCCCGCCACCGGTCTGCTGGTCGAGACGCTGAATGGCACTGGTCTGTAGACGTGGCAGCCGGTACTGCAGCTCGGCAATTTGAACCTGGAGCTTGGCTTCCTTGGTCTGGGCCCGAGTAGCAAAGATCTCTAAGATGAGGGCAGTCCGGTCCAAGATCCGGCAGCCGGTCTCTTCTTCCAGGTTCCGGAGCTGACTCGGGGTTAGTTCATCGTTGGTGATAATTGTGGTGGCGTGGTTAGCGGCCGCCACGTCACTGATCTCCTGCACCTTGCCCTTGCCGAAGTAGGTAGCAGGATTGGGACGGTCAATAACCTGGTCGACCCGTTGAACAACGTCCATGTGGTTGGCCTGAGCCAATTCAGCCAGCTCAACCATGGAGTAGTCATAGTCTTCTTGGCCCGTATCGAGGCCCGTGATGATTACTAATTCATCAGATTGTATGTTGGTATCCATTGAAGAGTATTTTCCCCCTTTGTGGATTAATTATTCAGGTATTTCAAGTTTGTTGTAGAAATCAACGTGGGTGGAATCGCCATCGAGGGTCAGCTTGGTGATGCTCCCGTTGCGTGGCGACTCACCAGGATCTATTTCAGTGGAGTAGTGGGCGGCGATGGAACGAATCGTGGCCCCGTGAGAAACCACGACAACCGTTGAACCATCTGGAAGGGCCCGCAGACGGTCAAAGCCCTTGTTGACCCGATTCCAGAATTGAACATGGTCCTCAGCATCGCCGTATTGGTCAGCTGCGGCCACCTTGTCCTTCAACTTGTCCGGACCCCAGCCGCCGACCATGGCAGCAAAGGTGTGGTAGCCCTCGGCACCGCCAAGGAAGTCGGCGAATGACGGACCATTTTGACCTTCAAATGAACCGAAGAACTCTTCTCGGAAAGCCGGTTCCGGAATCGGTTCCGTGATGTCGGTGTTCGGGTCGGCAGCCAGGAGCAGGCGGGAAGTTGCCAGCGTTCGTGGCAGGTCACTGCTGAAGAGGTAGTCGAAATGCACCTTGGAGAGCAGTCTGCCGGCCCGCTTGGCATCCTCCTGACCCTTTTCAGTGAGTGGGGCGTCAGACCAGCCTTGGATACGGTTGTAGCGGTTCAGGTAGGTCTGACCGTGACGAACAAAGTAAACATGAATTGCCATGGTACCAAAAACTCCTTTAACTAAATTGAATAAAATCCTGAACCTATTCTAACATGAAATGCCGCGCAAATAGTAGCAAACAAGCTTCCTACAGCATCCGGTTCCGCTTGATGATTCTCTGCCGAATGGTTTTGATCAGGAAGGTCAGCCCAGCGACGGCGAGGCCAATCAGG
The DNA here is from genome assembly GCA_019118405.1 of Candidatus Limosilactobacillus gallistercoris. Classification (GTDB taxonomy): domain Bacteria; phylum Bacillota; class Bacilli; order Lactobacillales; family Lactobacillaceae; genus Limosilactobacillus; species Limosilactobacillus galli. Next base: position 18,350 of record DWZB01000094.1, on the reverse strand, counting down.
ACAAACGCCAGGATAAGAAGGGAGAAGTGCTGGCGAACGAACGGAATCGTGCCGAAAAAGTAGCCGCAACCGCACCCCAGGGCAACCCAGGAGGCGACCCCGACTATATTAGCGATGGTGAAGTGGTGGAAGCTGTAGCCCATGATTCCCGAGATCAGGGGAATAAAGGACCGAATGAAGGGAACGAAGCGGCCAAAGGCGACCGCCCAGAAACCGTAACGATTGAGAAATCTGCTGGCCTCGACCATTCGGGGCCCCTCTAATTGGCGTTTGAGCCAGCGCCAATGCGAAAGGCGGTGACCGATATAGTAGTTGACGGAATCACCGATGAAGGCGGCAAAAAAGAAGACCGGAATCACGATTTCCATCTTCAGAATCGGTTTGACCGCGATAAAAGAACTGGTCAAAAAAACTAGCGATCCGCCTGGCAGCCAGGGAAAGACCACTAGTCCCGTTTCCATAAATACTAAGGCGAAGAGGATGGCATAGCTCCACGGCCCCAGCCATTGAAACATTGGAATCAGGGTTTCCGCAATATGGGTCAGAATGTAAAAAATGTGGGCCATGGAACCCGCTCCTTTCAGACAGAAGATACTACTCTTATTGTAGGCTGTTTGGCGCGTACTTGCCTAGCGCTTCTTACAAAAATTAAGCAATCCTTTACCGCCCTGGCGAAACGTTAACGGTCGCTCGGGGGATGATGATATAATAGTAAGACGATTTTAGCGGGATGCGTCCCTTAAGCAGAAAGGAAGATATCTGTGGTTGAAGATTCAGTAAGAAAGTATGAACAGGAACACCTAGACCATGTAGTGACGGAGATTAAGAAGGCCGAGGGCAAGGCCGAGCAGAAGATCAACACCGCCGAGCATGACATCAAGGGGATCAACAAGCAGATTGATGACATCCACCTTAACACGACGACCTATTCAGGGATGATGGATACGGCGATGTCGTTTAGGGCCCAGCAACAGATGCTGGATGAACGGCAGAACAGCTGGCAGCACGCCACTGATCACCTGGCAACCCTGCAGCGCCTGGAGAAGAAGCCTTACTTTGCCCGGATTGACTTTCAGGAGAAGGGCGCCGCAAAGCCGGAGTCGATTTACATCGGCCTGGCCTCGTTTAGTGACCAGCCCGACCACTTTCTGGTGTATGACTGGCGGGCCCCGATTTCTTCCGTTTATTACGAGGGCAAATTAGGGAAGGTCAGCTACGATACCCCAGTCGGCAAGCAGGAAGTTGACCTGACGTTGAAGCGCCAGTTCCAGATCAAGGACGGAACGATTGTGACCATCTTCGATACCGACGAACAGGTCGGGGACCAGATGCTCCTCGAGGCGCTGGGCAACCACTCCAGCACCAAGATGAAGAGCATCGTGACGACGATTCAGCGGACGCAAAACGAGATCATCCGGGATACCAAGGATGAACTGCTCTTTGTTCAGGGGGCAGCCGGGAGCGGGAAGACAGCCGCGGTCTTGCAGCGGGTCGCCTGGCTGCTCTACCGTTACCGGGGCAATTTGACCTCCTCCCAGGTAGTCCTCTTCTCGCCGAACCAGCTCTTCAATGACTACATCGACCAGGTACTGCCGGAATTAGGGGAGCACAACATGGTTCAGATGACCTACTTCCAGTTTGTGAACCGGCGGGTACCGCGGCTCCACGTGCAAACGCTGGCCCAGCGCTTTGCGGCCAACCAGACGGCCACAGCTCAAAAGATTCAACGCCTCGTCACGAGTCTCAACTACTTCAAGCTGACGGGTCGCTATGCCAAGCACCTGGGCCACGCTAACATGCGTTTCCGCAACATCATGTTCAACGGCAAGGTTTTCATCAGCAAGGAGAAGATCAAGGAGATCTACTACTCCTTCAACAATAACTACAACCTGGGCAACCGCCTGGACGGGACGAAGGAGGCCCTGATCAAGTACCTGAACCACCGCGTTTCTAGCGAGATGCGGAGCAAGTGGGTCGAGCAGCGGATTCAGGACCTGAGCAAGGAGCAGATTGACGAACTCTTCGCCAATGAGCCCCGGGAGTTCGAAAGTGACGACAAGGAATACCGTTTTCTGGCCCGGCGGATTGTGATGCGGGCCTTTGAACCGATCAAGTGGGCCATCAACCACAACCAGTGGCTCAATATCAACGGTCAGTTCCTTCATCTTTTACGAGTTACCCCCAAGCTGATTGACCCCGGTGAGTATGACTTGACGACCGACCGGTGGCAAAAATACGTCGACCAGGTGAAGGAAGACCTGAAGAAAGGGCAGATCAGTGCCAGCGGGATCACGATTTATCTCTACCTTTATGATTTGATCACCGGGCGCAAGGGCCAGCGGGACATCCGCTATGTCTTCGTCGATGAAGTTCAGGACTACGATGCCTACCAGCTCGCCTACCTGAAGTACCGCTTCCCGAAGGCTAAGTACACCCTGCTGGGGGACCTCAACCAGGCAATCTTCACCCACGCCAACAGTCACTCCCTCTTGAAGCAGCTGGGAACAATGTTTGATCCGGAGAAGACCAAGGTGGTCCAGCTGACCAAGTCCTACCGGTCAACCAAGCAGATTACCGACTTCACCAAGCACCTCCTCGTCAACGGGGAAGCCATTGAGGCCTTTAATCGAAACGGCGCCCTGCCGCAGGTGATTGTTGACGCCACGACGGCGAAGAGTGTCGACACCGTGGTCGCCACCCTTGAGAAGTACCGGAATGAGCATGACGTGGTTGCCATCATCGGCAAGACTTTGGAAGACTGTGAGCAACTGTACCAGGAATTGGAACGCCGCAACGTCAAGACGACCCTGATCCGGACCGAAAACCAGCGCCTGGTCAAGGGCCCGATCATTGTGCCGTCCTTCCTTGCCAAGGGGCTGGAATTCGATGCCGTGATCGTTTGGAATGCCAACGATCAGGAATACCATGGCGACGATGAGCGCCAGCTGCTTTACACGATCTGTTCCCGGGCCATGCACGCCCTGACCCTGACAGTAACCGGGACACCGTCCGCTCTTTTGGATGGAGTGCCCGAGGATGAGTACCAGCTAATCAAACATTAATAGGAAGATGTTCAGCATTGTGAACAAGTGCTGGGCATCTTGTGCGTTAAAATGGTTAGCCGCTGGCGCCATCGCGATAAATGCCGGCCAAATTTCTAAACTTTTTTGAAAAATAAACTAATTATGATTGCTATCGCGGGCAATAGTGTATTATTGTAAGTATTGATCTTTTTTACTGGAGGAACAAACATGAAAACAGCGTTGCAGAAGCTACGACGCGGCTTAAATACCAAGCTCGGGTTCTTTCTGCTCGTGGTGCTCTTGTTCTGTATCAAGAGCTACTGGGCATATCAAAATGAATTTAACCTTGGTGTCAAGGGAAGCATGCAACACTTCCTGCTCGCGTTTAATACAATTCCGGGGGCCCTGGTCTTCCTGGGAATTGCGCTGTACTTCCGGGGCCGGCTGTCGTATTGGCTGATGATCATCATCAATGCCTTGCTATCGACCTGGCTCTTTTCAAACATCTTATACTATCGCGAATTTTCCGATTTTATCACCTTTAACGTGATCAAAGGATCGGGGGCGGCTTCCAATAACTTGGGAAAGAGCCTGATGGGGATCATGCGGCCTGAGGACTTCCTCGTATACGCCGATGTGATCATCCTCGCCCTGATTCTTTTGTTCCATATTATTCGGGTCGACATGCGTTACTTCAGGGTTCGCTATGCAATAACGATCACAATGCTCGGTCTGGTCCTGTTCGGGGCGAACCTGGGGATGGCCGAGAAGGATCGTTCACAATTGCTGACCCGGACCTTTGATAACAACTACATCGTTAAGTACCTGGGGCTCCAGGCCTATACGATCTATGACGGGGTGAAGACCACCCATAACAGTGTCGTCAAGGCTCGCGCCAACCAGGATCAATTGAAACCCGTCCTGAATTTCATCCATCACAACTATGCCGGGCCAAACGTCCAGTATGAGGGGGTTGCCAAGGGGAAGAACATCTTTGTTATTCACTTGGAGAGTCTCCAGCAGTTCATGATCGACTACAAGCAGGACGGTCAAGAAGTCATGCCAAACCTGGATAAGATTTACCACGCCAGCGACACCCTGGCCTTCGATAACTTCTTCCACCAGGTTGGGCAAGGGAAGACCGCCGATGCCGAAACGATGTTGGAAAACTCCCTCTTCGGGCTGCCTGAAGGTTCTGCAATGGTAACCGATGGTACCACCAACACCTTTCAGTCTGCACCGGCCCTTCTGCACCAGAAGCTGGGCTACACGACGGCCTCCTTCCACGGGGACGTGCCAAGTTTCTGGAACCGGGATAATGCCTACAAGTCATTTGGCTACCAGTACTTCTTCAGCAAGCAGTACTTCCCAAAGACTAAGGATTACGATGCCGGTTACGGGATGAAGGATAAGATCTTCATGAAGGAATCGGCCCACTACATCGAGCAGCTGCCGCAACCGTTCTATGCCAAGATCATCACGGTCACAAACCACTATCCATACATCCTGGATAAGCAGAATAAGGACATCGAACCATGGAAGACCGGGGACGACACGGTTGATCCGTACGTCCAGACGGCCCGCTACTTGGATGAGTCATTGGGTGAGTTCTTGGACTACCTCGACAAGTCTGGCCTGCGTCAAAACAGTGTCCTGATCTTATACGGGGACCACTACGGAATCTCCAATAACCACCAGCCGGCGATTGCCCAGATCCTGCACAAGAAGAAGCTGACCAACTATGACATGGCCATGTTCCAGAAGGTGCCGTTCATGATCAACATGCCGGGCCTCAAGGGCGGCATCGATCACACTTATGGTGGGGAAATCGATGTCCTGCCAACCCTGGAAGACCTGCTGGGCATCAGTTCCAAGAACTACATCCAGTTTGGTCAGGACCTGCTGTCACCGGACCGCAACCAGATCGTACCATTCCGTGATGGTGACTGGGTAACGCCAAAGTACACTAAGTACAACGGTGAATACTTCTACACCAAGAACGGTAAGCAGATCACCAAGGCCACAGCCAAGCAGAAAGCTGAATTCAGTAAGATTCAGAAGTACGTCACCACGGACCTCGGCTTGTCCGACAAGGTTGTCAACGGGGACCTGCTCCGCTTCTACAAGCTGCCAGGCTTTAAGAAGGTTGATAAGAAGAAGTACACTTACAACCTGAAGAAGAGTCTGCAGAACCTGAAGCAACAGCAGAAGAAGCAAAAGACGAGTCTGAAGAGTGAGAACAATAACCAGAGTACCTTTGATGACTACACAACTGATGCACCGGAGCTGAAGGATTATCCAAAGTTGAATTTCCCAAAGCCATAAGGTGAAAAACAGCGAACAAGGTTAAAAGCCGGTTCGCTGTTTTTTTAATTGGTTTGTGTTGACACATGTAAACGATAGGCGTAGGATAATAATTGAAATTACAGATGTAAACAAATAACGAGGTGGAAATAATGGGACAGATGTTAGCGCTAATTATTGGAATCATTTTAATCATCGCGATCTTGTGGTGGTTCTTCGGCAAGCACACCGAGCAGGCTGGTGACGCGAGCGTTAACGGTCATGTTCAAGAGGCAACCGTGGTGGTTAAGGGCGGCTACTCCCCATCGACGGTGGTCCTGAAGAAGGGGATGCCGGGCAAAGTCAACTTCGATATGAAGGACTCCACCGCCTGCCTCTCCCACGTGGTCTTCTCTAAGCTGGGAGTTGATGAGGACCTGACCAAGCAGCCCGTAACGACGGTGGACATTCCAACCGACAAGAGCGGTGAATACGACTTCGCATGTGGGATGGACATGTTCCAAGGCAAGGTAATTGTTAAGTAATCCAAGCAATAGTTAATCAAAAAGGAGATCGAGAATAATGGAAAAGTTAGTCAAGATTGATGTCAAGAACGGTTACGAACCACAGACGGTGGAGGTACCAAAGGGGATTACCACTAAGCTAGTTTTCAACCGGACTAACCCGTCATCGTGTCTCGCTAAGGTGGGGTCAACGGATCTGAACTTTGAACAGGACCTGCCGCTGAATGAGGATGTGACGATTTCAATTGCCCCTGATAAGGCCGGGGAATACGATTACTCCTGCGGGATGGGGATGTTCCACGGAAAGGTGGTTGTGAAGTGATGAAACACCTGACAAGTATCCAGCGTTTCTGGATTTCATTTGTTCTGGTGATCCCGATGCTGATTCAAATGTTGGCGATGCCGTTCTACTGGAATATGCCAGGATACACCTGGATTGCCTTCATCACCACGACCTTGATCATGCTGGTGGCGGCCCTGCCATACTGGACCAGCGCTTGGGCGGCCTTCAAGCACCACAACGCCAACATGAACACCCTAGTGGCGATCGGGACTTCGATTGCCTACTTCTACAGCCTGTTTGCGATGATCACCGGCCGGCCGGTCTACTTCGAGAGTGCGGCCTTCATTTCAGTCTTCGTCCTGCTTGGCGATACGATGGAGGAACGGATGCACAACAATGCCTCCAACGCCCTGAAGAAGCTCCTGGACCTCCAGATAAAGAGCGCTGAAGTACTGCGGGATGGCAAGTTCGTTCAGGTTCCTCTCGACCAGGTTCAGGTTGGTGACATTATTCAGGTTAAGCCCGGACAAAAGGTTCCCGTTGACGGGGTCATCACCAGTGGGAAGACGACCCTGGATGAATCGATGATCACCGGTGAATCCATGCCGGTTTCCAAGGAGGTCGGCGATGACGTGGTCGGCTCAACGATCAACGGCGACGGGGCCATCCAGTTCCGTGCTACCAAGGTCGGCAAGAACACGATGCTCTCCCAGATCGTTGAGATGGTGAAGAAGGCGCAGACCAGTCACGCGCCAATCCAAAACCTAACTGATAAGATCTCCGGCTTCTTTGTCCCAATGGTGCTGATCATTGCAATTGCCACCTTTGTGATCTGGTACAGCTTCCTGGGTGCCACCCTTGTCCAGGCCATGCTGTTTGCGGTCGCCGTCATTGTGATCGCCTGCCCATGTGCCCTCGGTCTAGCCACCCCAACCGCGATGATGGTTGGAACTGGCCGGGCTGCTAAGATGGGGGTTCTGATCAAGGATGGTCAGGCCCTGGAAGAGATCAACGATGTTAAGGCCGTGGTCTTTGATAAGACGGGGACGATTACGGTCGGTAAGCCAACAGTGACGGACATTATCGGGAACCAAGATCAGGTTCTCCGGGTGGCTGCCAGCCTGGAAGCTTCCTCTGAACACCCGTTGGCCAAGGCGGTCATGAACGCTGCCGAGGAAAAACAGGTCGAACCACAGACGGTTACGGACTTCGCGGTGGTTGAAGGTAAGGGGGTCCAAGCCGTGATTGACGGCCAGCAGGCCTTTGTCGGCAACGACAAGCTCCTGGCTGACTACCAGATCTCTGACGGAATGAAGCGGCGGATGGCGACTCTGCAGGATGAGGCCAAGACGGTCGTCCTTGTTGGCCTGGCCAAGCAGATAATCAGCCTGATCGCCATCCAGGATGCCCCAAAGCCAAGCTCTGCCCAAGCCATTGCCGATCTGAAAGCGCGGGGCTTGAAGACCGTTATGCTGACGGGGGACAACGAGCGGGTCGCCAACGCCATTGCCAAGGAAGTCGGCATCGACCAGGTTATCGCCAATGTTCTGCCAAATGAGAAGGCCGAGCACGTCAAGGCCCTGGAACAGAATGGCAAGGTAGCCTTTGTTGGCGACGGGATCAACGATGCTCCGGCCCTGACGACCGCCAACGTGGGAATCGCCATGGGTTCTGGTACTGATATTGCGATCGAGTCCGGGAGCATTGTCCTGGTTCAAAACGACCTTCGTGGGGTCGTGAAGGCCATCGACATCAGCAAGAAGACCTTCAGCCGGATCAAGCTCAACCTGTTCTGGGCCTTGATCTACAACGTCATCGGGGTGCCGATTGCGGCGGGTGTCTTCGTCGGCTTCGGCCTGCAGCTCAGCCCTGAGTTTGCGGCGCTGGCCATGGCGTTCAGTTCTGTTTCCGTGGTCACCTCATCGCTACTGCTCAACAAGGCTAAGATCGGTGGGACTGAACCGGTTGCCAGTTCAACTTCGCAACCCGCCTAATTTAATGAAGATTGGCCTATCCATCCCGTGACTTTAGTCATGGGATGGATAGGCCCCTTCCTACGCCTCGTTAGAGGCGTTTTTATTTTGGATCATGATACTTCTGATCATTAATGTATTTTTCGACCACTTCTTTGCTCATATTGCCAAGGGTGCTCATGTAGTAACTCGGCGACCACAAGTGACCACCCCAGTATTGTGACTGCTTAATCTCAGGATGGCGCTTAAGAAAGATATAGGCACTACGCCCCTTAAGCGCTTTGATCGCACTAGCTGGTGCTTTACTTGGCGGAAAACTAATCAAAACATGTACATGGTCAGGCATAACTTCCATCTTTTCGATTACGATATTATTGTCCTTGGCAATAGAAGATAGAATTTGCTTCATTTCCTCGCTAAGTTGGTCAGTTACGAATGTCTTGTGTCGATATTTTGTCACCCAAATTAAGTGGTAGTGAAAATTATAAATGTAGCGTCGAGTATATACCGCATCCTTGATTTTTTCTTTCACCATGTTTGTTTTTGACCTCCAATTGCTATAACATTGGCATCGCGTTACAATGTTATTATAACAGTGAGGGAGGTGAAATTAAATGAAGACTATGGCAAAGCTAAAATACAATTTTGGGTTGAAGGCCCGGATTTACCCAAGCGACCAGCAGAAGCAGTTGATCAAAATCAATAGCGATGCAAGTCGCTTTGTCTACAACGAATTAGTCGCGATCGGTAAAGAACTTAGCCAACTACGGCGGGTTAAGCTCCCCATTGATACCGTTCAAGACCGAATCAAACAGCTAAAAGCGCGCCAAAATACCCGTAACATGTCTAATCACTTTCCATTTCTGAATGATAAGCGAATTGATAGTTTAGCTAAGGCGAATGCGAAGCAGAATTACAATAAGGCTTGGAATGCTTTTCGGAAAGTTCATGGTACTGGCGTGCCTAAATTTCACCGTAAGAGCTACGTTTGGCGTTATCAGACTAATTGCCAGTACAATAAGCAAACCGAGGCGTGGCTGACGAACGGAACTGCTAAGTTTATTGACTCAACTCACTTCAATGTTCCTAAGTTAGGTATTTTGCGCTTAAAAGGCTCTAAAAAGCGCATTAACCAGCTACTTTCTCGGACTGCACAAACTCGCATCGGAACGGTAACGATTGTTAAAGATGCCGCGGATCGGTTCTTCTTGTCATTACAGTTGGCATCAGATACGCCGTTTGTTACCAAACCAGCTAAAACTAACGATCAAGTCGGCATTGATCTCAATACCGATAATTTTTTGACGACCAGTAATGGTGACGTAGTCGCCAATCCGCATTACTACCGGACGATTAAAGGGCGTTTAGCCAAAGCCCAACGGGTGCTATCACGGCGCCAACGACGGGCTAAAAAGGAACATCGTTCCTTACGTACCAGTAAAAACTACCAAAAGCAACGGATCTTAGTTGCCAAAATCCATGCCCAAGTTTTTGATCGTCGGCATGATTTCCTCCAAAACCTTTCGACCACATTAATCAAGAACCACGATTTAGTGGTCGCTGAAGAACTACGGAGCAAGAATTTGCTGAAGAACCATGCATTGGCAATGAGTATTGCTGACGTTGGTTGGCGATCATTTTTAGGCATGTTGTCATACAAAGCAGAGCTTTATGATCAACGATTCATCACGATTAACCCCAAAAACACCACGCAAACGTGCCATGATTGTGGTTTCGTGATGGGAACTGGCGACACCAAGAAACTGACATTAGCTCAGCGCGAATGGACTTGTCCCAACTGCCATGTTCATCATATTCGTGATCATAATGCCGCTCAAAACATCCTTGAACGAGGATTAGAAACATTAGCCTAATTAGGCTCGTCCCTATGGCAACCTGGGGACGTTAACGGTGTTGGTAATTAGGCGACCGCTACTTGGTTACAGCTATGGTTGGTCAAGCAAGTCTGTTACTTTGTTTCTAGCCATTTCGTTAGAAATGAGGTAGTGAATTAGAATTACGTAGTGATTCTGATTGCCTATATCTACGCAAATTGTGGTCAAATACTCAAAAGAGGGGTGTTTGCTCATAAGCCACGGAATAAATTCCGTGGTGGTTGACTACTGAAAAAACGGCTTAGCATGTGTGGGCGCTAAGCCGTTTTTGCGTCTATAACGTTTAGTTGCTTTTTGCCCCGGAGTCCAGTAGACTAGCAATGGCAAATAGTGAACTAATCCACAAGATGGTTTGGTGAGTCATGCCCCGTACCGTGTGGTAACATAATAGTAAACGCTTACTAAAAATTAGACTAAGGAAACATGAATAATGGATGAATGGATGAATTATGAACAATTTGATCGGCAGACCTGGCACAGCTTCTTTCCGACTAATAAGGTACGATTAAGCCAGGACAACTTGGAGGATATCAAGTCGCTGAACGACCGAATCTCGATTGAGGATGTTCAGGACATCTACCTGCCCCTGATTAAGCTGATCCAGCTGCGCTACCAGAACTTCTTAGAATGGCAGATGCAGAAGGCCAACTTCCTCCGCCAGCCTGTCCACCGCGTTCCCTACATTATCGGGATCGCCGGGTCGGTGGCGGTCGGCAAGAGCACAATTGCCCGGCTGCTCAGTATCCTGCTCAACAAGCTCCTGCCAGATAAGCGGGTCGAGTTGATGACCACGGATGGTTTCCTTTATCCCAACGCAGAACTGGAGCGGCGGGGGATCATGGATCGGAAGGGGTTTCCCGAATCCTACGATATGGAGCGGCTCCTGAAGTTCCTAAATGATGTCAAGGCGGGCGAGCCCGAGCTGAAGGCGCCGACGTATTCTCACCAAATCTATGATGTCCAGTTGGACCGGCCGCAGCTGATTGAGCAACCCGATATCCTGATTGTCGAAGGGATCAATACTCTCCAACTGCCAACCAATCAGCGGATTTACGTCAGCGACTACTTTGACCTGTCACTGTACGTTGATGCTGATCCGTCCCTGATCGAGCAGTGGTACCTCCAACGTTTTGGAATGTTGCTGGACACTGCCTTCACCGATCCGTCCAATTATTACTACCCGTACTCGCAGGGGAGCCGGGACGAAGCCTTCAAGATGGCCCGGGACGTGTGGCAGCGCGTTGACTTGCCAAATCTGGAGGAGTTCATCCTGCCGACAAAGAGCCGGGCTAATGTGATCCTGCATAAAACTGTGGGCCATGTAGTTGACCGGGTCTACCTGCGGCGCGATTAGACGGACTGATTCTCAATAAGCCAGTCGGTCAGAAGGGACATCGGTACTGCCGGATCCTGAGATAGGATATCGGCAACCCGCAAGACGATTAGCTGCTTCTGGCAGTCGACTGGGAGACTACGCAGACTGCCGATTGCCTGGTCGTATTCGTGCTGGTTGCGAATAGAATATGAAAACTGAATATAAGTACGTTGCTGATGCCGATCAGCAATGAAAGTGAACCGTTTGTTGGCGTAGACTGAATAGCCCCGCCGAACGAGTTCGATGAAGAGGAGTGCCTCCAAGTTTGCTTGGGAGAGCACTCCTTTTTGGTTGGTCAGGTAATTACGCAGGCTGGGGTCGACCGGATAGTACTTGGCGTTGGTCGGCTTGACCCGGTTGGTAGTGAGATCGAGTTCGTGACAGGGGTAGAAAAGGTAGGTGTCGGCAAGGAGGGTCAGGTAGGTGCTGAGCGTCTTGCTGGATGCCGGGACACCGATTTTCTTCAAACCGCTGACGGCCCGGGAGGCGTTGATCGGTAAGCCCAGCTGACCGGCAACAAAGATGGCCAGCTGCTTAGTCAGAAATGGATTGCAGAGGGTGCCGTGCTTGGCAAAGCCATTCACCAGCGTAGTGTTGAACACGCCATCCAGGTAGTTGTCCCGTGTGAGCTGGTCATGGACATCTTGAGCGAAGGGAAAACCACCGACATTGAGGTATTGATAGAGGGTGTGTTCATTGGCAGGCTGGCGGTGATGCTGGCAAAACTCAGCAAAGCTTAATGGCAGGACCGGGATGATGACCAGTTGCGATTGCAGCGGGGTCAGCCGGGCCAGAAATGATCGCGACGTGGCCGTTATATAAAGGCTGACGTTTCGGTGCTTTATTATCTCCTGGAGGAAGGCCGGTACGTGATCGAGCTGGTCAAGCTCATCGAGAAAGAGGTAGTTTACCTTATTTTCGATGAGCTTTTTACTAATTAAATTAATGAGTGATTGCCAGTCAGCCAGCTGTTGGCGGTGAAGCTGGCTGAAATTGAAGAAGTGAATCTGGTTGTTGGCAACTCCACAGCGACGCAATGAATCTTTTACCTGACGCAGTAAAATTGTTTTGCCACATCGCCGGACTCCGGTGATGACTTTAATGTACCGGACACCATCACACTTCTCTAATTGGTCTAGTCGAGCTGAGCGTATAAACATCTTTGATTTCTCCACTATAATTTAGCTATTAAAATAATTTAGCTAGTGATTGGACTATATCATAAATTTGGAAAAGATTCCAAATCAATTACGGGAATTGGGACCCCTTTTCTAGTAAAAACGGTAAAGTTTAGTAAAAATAATTGGCGCGGTGATTGAAGGGCGAACGGTTGCACAAAAAATAATTAAATAAATTTGCTTGACACTTTTTCACAGACCGCTTAAGAAATTAGGCATGCTTCAACGAGCGGAAAAATGACTAAGGAGATAATAACCATGAAAATTTTTGCGGATACGGCGAATGTCGAGGATATCAAACAGATCAATGAACTTGGAATCATCGATGGGGTTACCACGAACCCCACCCTGGTTGCCCGGGAAGGAAAAGACTGGGAAAGCGTCGAGAAGCAGATCTGTGAGATTGTCGACGGTCCGGTTAGTGCGGAAGTAACAGCTAGCGAAGCCCCAGCGATGGTCGAACAGGCCCGGGTGCTGAGCAAATGGGCAGATAACATTGTGGTGAAGATTCCGATGACTGCCGAGGGACTCAAGGCCGTTAAAGCGTTATCGCAAGAAGGAATCAAGACCAATGTCACCCTGGTTTTCTCAGCTATACAGGGATTACTCGCTGCCAAAGCTGGTGCCACCTACGTCAGTCCATTCCTCGGGCGGCTTGATGATATTGGCGCCGATGGGGTTGAGCTGGTTCAAAAGCTTCGTCAGATCTTTGATAACTATGGTTACCGAACGGAGATCATTGCGGCGTCGATCCGTAATTACCAGCACGTCGAGCAGGTGGCACTGGCCGGCTGTGACATCGCGACGATTCCTGCCAAGATCCTGGTCAAACTATGGAAACACCCGCTGACAGACCAGGGGCTGGTCGCCTTTGAAAAAGATTGGGCAGAATTCGAGCGCCTGCAGAAATAGAAAGGTGAATGGTGATTAAGATGCTAAAAAGTGTGTTACCAGTGCAAGGCTTCCGTCAGTTGCCACTGACGATCAGCACTAAAAATGATGCAGTGACGCTCAGTGACTACGCTTGGATTGAGTGCCGCAGTGAGGGGAGCGGACTGGCCGGACGCAATATTTACCGGGCACTTACCGCCCGACGCCGCCTATTCATTTGTCTTGATGAGGGCGACCAGCGCTTGCGGCCGTTGGACTTTGCGGAAGAAATCCTTGCCCAGCTTGCAGGGATGTTCCGGAATGTAACTGCAGCATCGATTAACCAAGTGACAATTGTTTACCGACCGCAATGGGCCCGGGAGTGTTGGCTCCCTGCGGATGCCCAACGGATTCGCATTGCCCATCGCCAGATCCGGGACCTTCTTGCCGAACGGTATGGCACGACGGCAGCACGCCAGATTGTGATTCTCTATGGTGGTCCACTTTTAGAAACTGCCCGGCAGCAGGTGATCAATGACATCAACGTTGATGGGTTGCTTTCCGACCCATTCGAAAAAATAAACGAAGAAAATGAGGTAAGAAAATGATTACTAGTCGAAACGCATCAGTGGTGCTGACACCGAAATCCCAGTTCACTGATCAAGATCAGCAGGCAGTGAACGCCCTGCGCTTTATGAGCATTGATATGATTGAACGGGCCCATAGTGGTCATCCCGGTTCGCCGCTGGGGATGGCTCCGCTGGCGTATACGCTTTGGGAGAAATTTATGCACTTCGCCCCCAACGATCCGCAGTGGCTGAACCGCGACCGCTTCGTCCTCTCCGGTGGGCACTGCTCAGCACTTCTTTACAGTCTCCTACATTTCAACGGTTTTGATCTGTCCATTGCCGATATTAAGGCCTTCCGGCAGCTTGGTTCCCTGACCCCGGGCCACCCTGAGTACCGTTTGACGCCAGGGGTCGATGCCTCTACCGGTCCGCTGGGTCAGGGCTTTGCGATGGCCGTGGGAATGGCAATGGCGGAACGCCACCTGGCCCTTCAATATAACAAGCCGGGCTACCCGATTATTGACCACTTCACCTACTCCATCGTGGGGGACGGTGACCTGATGGAAGGGGTTGCGAGCGAAGCAATGGCACTGGCCGGGAAAAACCGGTTGGGCCGGCTGATCGTGCTCTACGATTCCAATGATGTTTCCTTGGATGGACCGCTGAATCTCAGCTGCAGTGAAAATATTGGGGAACGTTTCATGGCAGCGCACTGGGATTATCAGCTGGTCACAGATGGCAGTGACCTGGACGCGATTGCCCGGGCGATTAGCCGTGCCCAGAAGACGGCCCAGCCATCCCTAATTGAGATCAAGACGACGATCGGTTATAACTCACCTGACGAGGGAACCAGTAAGGTCCACGGTTCACCGCTGGGGGCAGCTAACCTGGCCGTTACCCGGGAAAATTATGGCTGGGATTACCAGCCGTTTGAATACCCGGATGATGTCTACCGGCAGTTTGCTCAGTACGTGTTTGGCAAGAAGAAGCACTATAACGAGTGGCGGGGGCTCTTCGCTGATTATCAACGGGAGTTCCCTGAGGAGGCAGAACAGCTGACCAGTCAACGACTAGATATTCGGGACCTGACCAACCATCATGAGTCGGGAGACCAGGTCTCAACCCGGGTTGCCAACTCCGAGGCGATGCAGGATCTGGCCAAGCGGAACCCGCAGCTCTGGGGTGGTTCCGCGGACCTCTTCTCTTCCAACAAGACCCTCTTGAAGAACTACGATACCTTCAAGCCCGCTAATTATGGCGGACGCAACATCTATTTTGGGGTTCGGGAGTTTGCGATGGCGGCGATCACCAACGGGATTAACCTTCATGGTGGCAGTTTAGCCTACTGTTCAACCTTCATGGTATTCAGCGACTACCTGAAGGCGGCGATCCGCTTGGCCGCTTTGCAGCAGATCCCATCTGTCTTCATCCTGACTCATGATTCCCTGGCGGTAGGCGAAGATGGTCCCACCCATGAACCGGTTGAACAATTGGCCATGTTGCGGACGATTCCTAATGTGCAGGTTTTCCGGCCCGCCGACGTCAACGAGATGGTAGCGGTCTGGCAGACCATCGCCAAGACGACCGACCGGCCAAGCGTGATCATTGCTTCCCGGCAGGGGCTGCCCGTCCTTGACGAAACTGTAGGGGCACTTGGCGAGCGGGGAGCGTACGTGGTCGCCGATGCTCATAAGCCACAGGGGATCATCATGGCTAGCGGATCCGAACTCTCATTGGCCCTGGCCGCCCGGGAACGCTTGGCTAAGCAACACGGGATCAAGGTCCGGGTTGTATCGATGGTCAGCATGGAACGCTTTAACCAGCAGCCGGCAGCCTACCGTGAGCAGGTACTGCCGGACCACCTGCGGACCCGGTTAGCCGTCGAGATGGCGTCACCAGTGATGTGGCGGCAGTATGTGGGCCTCGACGGCGACGTAATCGGGGTCGATCAGTTTGGCCAAAGTGGGGATGGCCCAACGATCGCAGCTCAGCATGGTTTCACCGTCGATAGTATTGTTGAGCACTTTTTGGCCTTGAATAGGGAGGAGGATAAAAAATGATCACGATCGTTGATAAGGAGCACACCCAGCTTGACGAACAGGCAGTTGCCCAAGAATTAGCACTCCTAGCCGCCGCTTTGAACGAATAGTCATTAATCTATACATAAATCTACACACACATAAACATTCCTTTGCGACGGATCAGCAGCCTGCTGGTCCGTTTTTTGCAATTATGATTTTCGCTATTTGGGGATGAACATTTGCCCGGCTTATGGATATAATAGGAATGACGGCAAAAACACAACAATTAATCACCAAATGTGGTTGACCGTCCGGCTTCTAGCCTGTAAACTAGCCTCTAAGAATAAAATTTCAATCAAAGGAAGTGGCATTGTGGCAAACGTCAATTTAGATGCATTCGATAAGATCATCGTGCTTGATTTCGGGAGCCAGTACAACCAGCTGATTACCCGACGGCTACGGGACTTTGGAGTGTACTCCGAACTGCTGTCGCATAAGATTACGGCCGACGAGGTCAAGAAGATCAAGAACCTCAAGGGAATTATCTTCTCCGGTGGGCCAAACAGTGTGTATGATCCAGATGCATTCAAGGTTGATCCAGAAATCTTTAAGTTAGGGATCCCAATCCTGGGGATCTGCTACGGGATGCAGCTGATGTCCTACGATCTCGGTGGTAAGGTTGAGAAGGCTGAGAACTCCGAATACGGTCGGGCCGACATCGAGGCGCTCGACGATGATGCAGTCCTCTTCAAGGGCCTGCCAAAGAAGCAGTATGTCTGGATGAGTCACGGTGACCTGGTTACCAAGGCCCCCGATGGTTTCAAGGTAATGGCCACCAGCAAGAACTGCCCGATTTCCTCCATTGCGGATGATAAGCGGAAGTTCTACGGGATTCAGTTCCACGCCGAAGTACGGAACTCCGAATACGGGCTCGATATCCTGCGGCGCTTTGCCTTTGACGTTTGTGGCGCTAACGATAACTGGACGATGGATGACTTCATCGACCTGCAGATCGACCACATTCGTAAAGAGGTCGGCGACAAGAAGGTTATCCTCGGCCTGTCCGGTGGGGTGGACTCCAGTGTTACAGCCGTCCTGATCCACAAGGCCATTGGTGACCAGCTGACCTGCATCTTCGTGGACCACGGTCTGTTGCGGAAGAACGAGGCCGACCAAGTTATGAATGCCTTGAACCGGGACCTCGGGGTTAACATCATCAAGGTTGACGCTGCCGACCGCTTCCTGGGTAAGTTGAAGGGTGTTACTGATCCTGAAAAGAAGCGGAAGATTATCGGGAAGGAATTCATCGAAGTCTTCAATGAAGAAGCCAAGAAGATTCCGGATGCCGACTTCCTGGCCCAGGGTACCCTGTACACCGACGTGATCGAATCCGGGACTGATACTGCCCAGACGATCAAGTCCCACCACAATGTTGGGGGCCTACCAAAGAAGCTTGGTTTCAAGCTGATCGAACCACTGCGTAAGCTCTTCAAGGATGAAACCCGTGAACTGGGTGAAAAGCTGGGTATTCCGCACGAACTGGTTTGGCGGCAACCATTCCCAGGCCCTGGCCTGGGGATTCGGGTGATCGGCGAAATCACTCCTGAAAAGTTGGAGATCGTTCGTGAATCCGACGCTATCCTGCGGGATGAGATCAAGAAGGCCGGCCTTGACGAGAAGATCTGGCAATACTTCACCGTTCTGCCAGGGATTCGTTCTGTCGGGGTAATGGGTGACGGTCGGACCTACGACTACGCGGTTGCCATCCGTGCCGTGACCTCCATCGACGGGATGACGGCTGACTTTGCTAAGGTTCCATGGGATGTTCTGCAGAAGATCTCGGTCCGGATCGTAAACGAAGTCGACCACGTCAACCGCATCCTTTATGATGTCACGAGTAAGCCGCCTTCGACTATTGAGTACGAGTGATGTTATAGTACAACATGAAGAGGGAAGCCTAAGATAACGGCATTTGTAGAGGGGCAAATTTGGTAGAAAAGGCAGTTTATTGCAAGTTGTCTACCAAAAGTCTACCAAAAAACATCAGTAGATAATACGACGAAAGGTACTACGTAATTTAAGATTGCGTAGTACCTTTTGTTAATTTCTTAGCGATAATAATATAACCTTTTTCAATAGCTTTATATATTATTTGCTTAGGGCTACTTAGAGACTATAAAGTAGTGCTTTGTATTTAATTTTTGTCAGTTAATAAAATGTTACTCTTTTTCAAACTCCAATAGTTTGTTAGTCCTTGATATACCAACGTTTTACGAAGATATATCAAGGACTATTTTTGTTTATTTAAGAATATCATGCACACAGGAAGGCTTGTGCACGATTTTGTATTGGGGAA
>DWZB01000093.1 GCA_019118405.1 Candidatus Limosilactobacillus gallistercoris | reverse complement strand
GAAAACATGGGCTACGGGACGAAGGAGCATCTGGCGGGACTGGCGGCGCATGGTGCAACCCCGATTCACCGGCGGTCGTTCCGACCTGTTCAAGATTATTTGAATTAATTTAATGCATTTAAGAATGAACCTCGTACTTATCTAGTAGGAGGTTCTTTTTATGCTACGAGAACGTGTTTTTTTACTACGACTGAGTCTTTGCCGTGGTCTGGGCCGAGTTGCAAAGTACCGCCTATGGTGTTGCGCCCGCCAGTTAAATTGCTATGATGACCTACCAAGGCTGATGGAGCATTGTCAAATCACCCTACGCGCCCAGACCGCTCTATTGAATAATTGGGCGAGCCCAGAGTTGGACCGGGCCGTAAACTTAAACCAGGGCTATCCTCATATTACAATCGTTGATTCTGAGTATCCGGCAGCGCTACGGGAGATCTTCTGTCCACCATTAGTACTGTTTTATGCTGGTAACCTGACCCTACTGCAGAGACCGTGTCTGGGAGTCGTTGGGGCCCGCGATGCTTCTTCCTATGGGGCGGGAGTTTTGCGTGGCTTTATTCCTGAGATTGTTAAACACCGGCTGGTGGTCGTCAGCGGGCTGGCCCGGGGCATTGACGGATTAAGTCACCAGATCACGCTGGAATACGATGGAATGACGATCGGCATCATCGGTTGTGGGCTCGATTGTTATTATCCGACTGAAAATCGGTGGCTTCAACAGGCGGTTGCTAACCGGGGCCTAGTATTGTCAGAGTATGGCCGCGGTGAGCCGCCACTGGCCTATCGTTTTCCTGAACGAAACCGTTTGATTGCTGGCTTGGTCCAGACGCTCCTGGTCGTGGAAGCTAAACGGCGTAGTGGTAGTTTAATCACGGCCAACATAGCTTTGGATGAAAACCGCAATGTCTGTGCCGTTCCCGGCCGTATTGATACGATTCGGTCGTTGGGCTGCAATGAACTGATCGCCGCCGGGGCTAAGCCAATTTTACGGGCCCAGGACTTGATTGACGAATTTGCCTAATTGCGTCTTTTTTCGTTAATTTCTCAAAAAAGCCTTTTCTGATTTGACAGATGATGGTTAAATGGGCTAATAATAGAAGAGAAATTAATAAGAACGTGAGGAGCCGACTTTATGGCAACCAAAACAACGACAAGCAAGACAAAGAAGACGAGTCGTCGGAAGACTACCCGGCGCGCTAAACCAAAGAAAAATCTGGTGATCGTGGAATCACCGTCGAAGGCGAAAACCATTGGCAAGTTCCTGGGTCGGTCATACAAGGTTGTTGCCAGCCTGGGACACATTCGCGACCTTCCCAAGAGCCGGATGGGGGTCGACGTTGAAAATAACTACCATCCTGACTACATTTCCATCCGTGGCAAGGGGGATGTCATTAAGGAATTGCGCAAGGACGCGAAGAATGCCAAGGCCATCTACCTGGCATCTGACCCGGACCGGGAAGGGGAAGCCATTGCCTGGCACGTCTCCAACATCCTAAAACTCGATGGCAAGCAAAAGAACCGGGTCACCTTCAACGAAATTACCAAGGATGCGGTCAAGGAGGCCTTTAAGGAGCCCCGGACGATCAACATGGACCTGGTCGATGCCCAGCAGGCACGACGGGTCTTGGACCGGCTGGTGGGGTACTCCATCAGTCCAATCCTTTGGAAGAAGGTTAAGAAGGGGCTCAGTGCCGGCCGAGTCCAATCCGTAGCCCTCAACCTGATCATCCAGCGGGAGAACGAGATCAAGCAGTTTAAGCCGGAGGAATACTGGACGATCGATGCTGAGTTTGCCCACGGCAAGGACCGCTTCCAGGCCAGTTTCTACGGTGAGGGCGGCAAGAAGGTCCGCCTCCACAATAATGATGATGTTCAGGCCGTCCTGGGCAAGCTGGATAAGCGGAAGAACTTCAATATCACCAAGGTGGTACGCAAGGAACGCAAGCGGCAGCCGCAACCGCCGTACACGACATCCACCATGCAGCAGGATGCTAACCGGCAGCTCAACTTCCGGACCCGGAAGACGATGATGGCGGCCCAGATGCTCTATGAAGGGATCGACATCAAACAGGGGGCCCCGGTTGGGCTGATCACCTACATGCGGACGGACTCCACCCGGATTGCCTCGATCGCCAAGCATGAGGCCTCCCAGTTTATCCATGAGAAGTACGGCGGCGAGTATGCAGCCATCAAACCGGTTAAGGGGAAGCTGCCGGAAGGAGCTCAGGATGCTCACGAAGCTATTCGGCCAACATCTGTCTACCGGACCCCGGCCGAGATGAAACCATATCTGACCAATGACCAATACAAACTCTACAACCTGATCTGGTCGCGCTTCGTGGCCAGTCAGATGACGCCGCAGGTAGTCGATACGATGACCGTTGACCTGGAGCAGGCCGGCGTGGACTTCCGCGCTACTGGTTCCAAGGTCAAGTTCCCTGGCTTCACCAAGGTTTACAAGCGCGGTGAGGAGAAGGACAACCTCCTGCCGGACCTGGACGAGGGTGACGCAGCCAAGATGGTCAGTGATAATCCGGAACAACACTTCACTCAGCCACCGGCCCGTTACACGGAAGCGGCCTTGATCAAGGCCCTAGAGCAAAACGGGGTCGGTCGGCCGTCGACCTATGCACCGACCTTGGATACGATCCAGCGGCGTTATTATGTTCGCCTGGTTTCCCGGCACTTTGAACCGACGGAACTCGGTGAGATCGTCAACCGGATCATTGAGCAGCAGTTCCCCGAGATCGTCAACGCTAAGTTTACTGCCGACGTGGAAGGCGAGCTTGACCAGGTCGAAGAGGGTAAGCAGAACTGGATTAAGGTGGTCGATAGCTTCTACCAGCCGTTCTCCAAGGAGGTCAAGGACGCCGAAGAGAAGGTCGACAAGATCCAGATGCGCGATGAACTGGCAGGGATGGATTGTGAGATTTGCGGGGCGCCGATGGTCGTTAAGATGGGCCGCTACGGCAAGTTCTACGCCTGCTCGCGTTTCCCAAAGTGCCGCAACACCAAGGCGATTGTCAAGGATACTGGAGTCACCTGTCCAAAGTGCCACCAGGGGACCGTTATCGAACGGAAGTCCAAGAAGAACCGGGTCTTCTACGGTTGCTCACGCTATCCGGACTGTGACTTTGTCTCCTGGGACAAGCCGATCGGCCGGCAGTGCCCAAAGGATGGCCACTTCCTGGTTGAGAAGAAGGTCAAGGGCGGCAAGCAGGTGGTTTGTCCAAATGGCGACTACCAAGAGGCCGTTCAGAAGTAAAACAGTAAAATACTAAATTGATTTTTACTAAATTTACCTAGTAAAAATCATTGAAAGGGGTTTCCTAACCTGCTATGGTGTGGTTAGGAACTTTTTTATAGGATTAATGATAAGCGCTTAACAATTGGAGGGACGGACAATGATTACACTAACGAATGATCAATTGACGGTACAGGTGAACGAACTGGGGGCTCAGCTGCACAGCATTAAGCGTCACGGTGATCCTCACGAGTACCTCTGGCAGGGTGATTCGGCCAGTTGGGGACGGCAGGCGCCAATTCTCTTTCCCTTTGTCGGCCGCTTAAAGGATGACCAGTACGTCTTCGATGGTCGAACCTACCATCAGACCCAGCATGGTTTTGCCCGCGACCGGCGCTTTACGGTCATCAGTCAGCAAGCTGACCAGGTGACCTTCGAACAGCACGATGATGAGCAGACCCGGAAGGCGTTTCCGTTTGCCTTCAGCCTGCAAGTAACGATGAAACTGGCTGGCGACCAATTGCAGGTTAGCTATACGGTCAAAAACCCAGCGGCCGAGCATTCGCTGATCTACGCGATTGGGGCTCACCCGGGATTCAATATGCCCCTGGATACCGGCAAAGTTCAATTAAACGTTCAGCCTGCGGAGACATATTCCCGGGTTGTCCTCAAGGGGGCTTACAACGATTCCAACCATCCCCAGCTGATTGATATGCACCAGCCGCTGGCGCTTAACCACCAGACCTTTGAGAATGATGCCGTAATCTTTAAGACCGCCGGGAGCAATTTTGCGGCCACCCTGACTGATCCGGCAAGTCAACACGGGGTGACGGTAACAACTCAGGGCACCCAGTACGTCGGTGTCTGGTCAGCATACCCGGCCCAGGCGGACTTCGTTTGTGTCGAACCATGGTGGGGAATTGCCGATAACCTGAATGCGGACGGGCGGCTCCTTCACAAGCAGGATATGCACCGCTTGGCTCCGCAGCAGAGTGCGCAATATCACTTCAGCATCCGGCCATTCTAAAAAAACAGTCCAGCCCAAATTAAAAGCGCCGTTCGAAGTTCAATTGAGAATTCCGAACGGCGCTTTAGCTTTAGGCAGTCCATCTTGCGGACTGTTATTTGTTATTTTGATGGTGCTGGCGCAGGTAGTGGCCCAGCCCAAAGTCAACCATCGATTCCTTCCCGGCCAGGATCCGTTTGATGTTGCTTTTGTGCCGGTTGAGGACTACGGCGGTCAGGATCCCGGCCACCAGGGACAGGATCCAGTCGTGTTCGCACAGTGCGATAATGAAGACGGAGGTGATCCCGATGATGCTGGCCACGCTGGCCATGCTCGTCAGAAGGAGGGTGCCGATAAAGATCAGGCAGGCGACTCCAAACAGGGGCGGGTTGTAGGCCAGCAGGATCCCGGCACTGGTAGCGACGGCCTTGCCACCGTGGAAGTGGTCAAAAATGGAAACGGTGTGGCCCAGGGAGGAAAAGATCCCGATCAGAAGGGGATTGACGCTGGCACTGACTCCCCAGAAGTAGGGCTGGCAGGCCGCCAGGGTCCCCTTTAGAATGTCTATGACGAGGACGACCACGCCGGCTTTGGGCCCCAGGGTTCGAAAAGTGTTGGTTGTACCGATGTTACCGCTGCCCAGCTGCCGAATGTCCTTGTGGTAGAAGAACTTACCGATCCAGAGCCCCGAGGGGATGGACCCCAGCAAATAGGCCACGATAATCATGACGATTATTTTGAATGTCATTTAATTTTTACTCCTCAATCTCATTGCATTATTGCTCATCAAGGATAGCATGAAACCCCGACTTGTGCCACTTGGATTTGCGGTGATTATAATTCTGATTTGCGAAACGGCTTCGTTTTGAGTATTATTCATATGTATCTGCTGTGTCGATTTACTGGCAAAAATGATTTGCGTTCGCTGAATGGCAATGCTAGAATATTTTATCGAACATATGTTTAATACGCTACTAATTGTGTTATGGGAGGTCATTTTGTGACCACAAAGAAAGTAAAATATGATGATTCTTCAATCCAGGTTTTGAAGGGCCTGGAGGCAGTGCGCAAGCGGCCGGGGATGTATATCGGGTCGACCGATGCCCGCGGACTGCACCACCTGGTTTATGAAATTGTCGACAATGCCGTCGATGAGGCCCTGTCGGGATACGGAGACGAGATCAGCGTCACGATCGAAGCTGATAATGCCATCACAGTTCAGGACCACGGCCGGGGGATGCCGGTCGGGATGCACGCGTCCGGGAAGCCAACCCCGGAAGTGATCATGACGGTGCTCCATGCCGGTGGCAAGTTCGGCCAGGCGGATGGCTACAAGACGTCCGGCGGGCTGCACGGGGTCGGGGCCTCCGTTGTCAATGCCCTGTCGACGCACCTGACACTGACGATTGTTCGTGACCACCAGCGCTATCAGGAGATTTTCAAGGATGGCGGCCACCCGATCGGCACCCTGAAGAAGCTAGGTAAGACCAGGGATGGGAACGGGACGACCGTTTCATTCAAGCCGGACCCGGCGATCTTCACCACCACCGTTTACGACTACAACACCCTTGCCAACCGCCTGCGCGAGTCGGCCTTCCTGCTGAAGGGGATCAAGATTCTTCTGACCGACAAGCGGCCGGGTCAGGAGAAGCAGGACGTGTTCCAGTACAAGGATGGGATCCAGGAGTTCGTGTCCTACCTCAATGAGGGCAAGGATACCCTGGGCAAGATCCTGTACTTTGACGGCAAGCAGGACGGGGTCGAGGTTGAAGTTGCTGCCCAGTACAATGATGGCTATTCTGAAAACCTCCTCTCCTTCGTCAACAACGTCCGGACACCGGACGGCGGGACCCATGAAGCGGGTTTCCGCAGCGCCTGGACCAAGACCTTCAACGAGTATGCCAAGCGGGTCGGCCTCCTCAAGGCTAACGACAAGAATCTGGAGGGGAGCGACGTGCGTGAGGGCCTGACCGCCGTAGTTTCCGTGCGAATTCCGGAGCGCCTCCTGCAGTTTGAAGGCCAGACCAAGGATAAGCTCGGGACACCCGAGGCCCGGAAGATTGTCGATGGGATTGTCAGTGAACAGCTGAACTATGCCCTGATG
This sequence comes from Candidatus Limosilactobacillus gallistercoris, assembly GCA_019118405.1. Classification (GTDB taxonomy): domain Bacteria; phylum Bacillota; class Bacilli; order Lactobacillales; family Lactobacillaceae; genus Limosilactobacillus; species Limosilactobacillus galli. The sequence goes on along the minus strand of DWZB01000093.1, from coordinate 33 downwards.
GAAAATGGCGACTTCGCACAGATGCTGATCAAG
>DWZB01000092.1 GCA_019118405.1 Candidatus Limosilactobacillus gallistercoris | reverse complement strand
GTCCCCACATGATCAACGGCCATAGAAGGTAAAACTGGGCCTCAACGCCGAGTGTCCACAGGTGGGTAAAAGGCGAAGCACCGCCAAACTGATCAAAATAAGACTGGCCATGACGGATTTCCCACCAATTGTAAATCCACAGCAGGTTGGTCAGAACCGTCATCCGAATATTATGTAAAAGCTCATGTGCGAAGAGCGTGATGTAGGCAGTTGTTAGGACCAGCATCGCGATTAAAACCGGATAGAGCCGTTTGAACCGCTTGTGATAGAAATGACCGATTGCAATCTGCTGCTCATCCATCCACTGCCGACTAAACTGATAAGTCACAAAATAGCCTGAAATCAACAGGAAGAGCGGCACACCAAGGTACCCGCCCTGCAGGACGTTTGGCAATAAGTGGTAGATGATGACCCCCAACACCGCCAACGTCCGTAAACCGTCAATCCCGGTTATATATTGTTTGGGCTTGATTGTCTTCATTTTCGATTGTTTCCTCCAGCAACGGACCCAGCCAACCGAGTCCAAAATAAAGACGATAACACGACGCTACCGCTTTAACTACCCGATATGATTTTCCTTCAAGATGTCACTTACGACCTGATCCATCTCTGGAGTACGTTTCCATTCCTCCCAGTGATCCATCGATTCATCCTGCATCTTGTAATGGGTATTGATGTAGTCTTCATAGCGAATAACGTTTCGTGAATGAGGAATGTTTAATTGCAGGATCCGAACTTCCTTGATATAGCCCCGTTCAGCGGCCAGCTCTGCCCGGCCATTGTGGACCATATTACCAATCTCATAGTACTTGCTCCCGTCATTACGGGTGATCTCTTCAATCAGTGTCAACACTTCATGTTGCTTTTCCACGTATATTAATCCCCTTTCAGCATAATCATATTATAGCGGCTTTAAACCAAAAAATCATCGTCTGGACGACGATGATTGGCATAAGAGAGAAAGAGAATTGATTAGAAGGTAAATACTTAATACCTTGCAACTATTATGATAGCGTTTTCACCATTGGATGTCAACATTATCCGCAAACTTTTTTACTTTTTATTTGAAAACGTCAAAAACAGGCAGCACCCTAAAAGGAATACTGCCTGTTTTTAGTAAAGTTAAATTATTGAACCGTAACGGACTTAGCCAGGTTCCGCGGCTTATCCACATCGAGACCCTTGCCCAGACTGGTGTAGTAGGCCAGTAATTGGGCCGGAACGACGCTCAGCAGCGGCGTCAGGCATTCGTCAACGTCTGGCAGGATGATCGTATCATCCTCTTGAGAAAGGTGACGGGAAACGATAGTAATCGTGTTAGCACCACGCGCCCGCGTTTCATCCAGGTTGCTCCGGGTCAGACCGGCAGTCCGATCCTGGGTGATGATTCCCAGCACTGGGGTTCCCTTTTCAATCAAAGCAATCGTCCCGTGCTTCAGTTCACCAGAAGCAAAACCTTCCGCTTGAACATAGGAGATTTCCTTCAGCTTCAGCGCTGCTTCCAGGGAGACGGACCAGTCAAGGCCCCGGCCAATGTAGAAAGCGTTCCGCGGCTTGGACAGGTAACGGGCGGCAACCTCCTCAATCTCCTTCTTGCTGTCGGTGATGGATTGCATCCCGTTGGCAACCAGACCGAGCTGGTGCTTAACGTCAAACTTCTTAGCGGCATCCTTACCCAGGTATTCACCCAGCGCCTTGGCCAAGATTGCTTCAACTGCGATCTGGGCGGTGTAAGCCTTGGTAGAGGCAACGGCGATTTCCGGACCAGCGTAAAGCAGTTCCGTGAAGGTTGCTTCCCGTGACAGGGTGGACTTGTCCACGTTGGTGATGGTCAGACTAGGCCACTTGTGGGCGTTGACGTTAACCAGTACCTGCCGGCTGTCGGCCGTCTCCCCACTCTGGCTCAGGAAGATAAAGAATGGTTTCTTGGAGAGCAGCGGCTGTTCGTAAGCAAACTCGGATGAAATGTGAACAGTCGTTGAAATGCCGCACAGTCGTTCAAAGATCCGCGCACCAACCAGGCCGGCGTGGTAACTCGTTCCGGCACCAACAATGTAAAGGTGGTCGGCGTCAGCCATGGCCTTAATCAGGTTTTCGTCAATCTGCGGATCATCATGGTCGCCAAAGTATTCCTGAACCAGCTTCCGCATTACGGCTGGCTGTTCATCGATTTCCTTCAGCATGTAGAATGGGTAAGCGCCCTTGTCCGCTGCGCTGGCATCCATATCAACGGTAAAGCTGTCGCGGTGCTTCTCGTTGCCGTCAAAGTCCTTGATCAGCACGTGGTCAGGCTTAACGATCACCAGCTCGTGGTCATCGATTTCCATGAACTTGTTGGTCTCCTTGATCATGGACATGGCATCGGAACCCACCATGTTGTAGCCATCACCCAGGCCAACCAGCAATGGGCTCTTGTTCTTGGCAACGTACAGGGTCTCAGGATCTTCACGGTCAATCATTACGAAAGCGTATGAGGAGTCTGGGCTGATCAGGCGCAGCACCTTGAGTAGGGCCACTTCAGTGTCCATGTGGTTATCAACAACGAACTTATCAACCAGCTGAACAATAACTTCCGTGTCGGTCTGACTGGTGAAGTGAACGCCGGAAAGGTACTCCTTCTTCAGTTGAGCGTAGTTTTCAATAACCCCGTTGTGGACCAGGTAGAAGCGGTTGTCCTGGGAGTATTGCGGGTGGGCGTTCGCCTCGTTTGGCTCGCCATGGGTTGCCCAGCGGGTGTGGCCAATTCCGGAAAGGCCGTGAACATCATCCGTCAATGCTGCTTCCAGGTTGCTGATCCGGCCCGGACGCTTAACCAGGTAGTCATTGCCGGCATTGTCGTTAACGTAAACCCCAGCAGAGTCATAGCCGCGATATTCCAGCTTCTTCAAACCATCAATCAAGATTGACAGGGTCTTGTCAGTCCCTGTAACTCCAACAATTCCACACATAATTATTTCCATCCTTTAATATTTTCAAAAATTGGTATAGAGCAATAGAATAAGTGACCAACCTATTGCAACTGTTATGTATAGTACAAGTTTTGCCAATAATTGTCAATTAATTGTTCTCGATTGGTCTAGTTTGGCAAGCAAATAAAAATAACCGGTGAAGGCTGTTTGTTCCTTCACCGGTTATGATTGATCTGCTACCTTACTTCTAATTCTGCCCGGGCAACGTCACCGATCCGCTCAACGTATTGGTGAACCAGTTCTTCAGTTGGGGCTTCCGCCATGATCCGCAGCAGCGGTTCCGTCCCGCTTGGCCGAACCAAGACCCGGCCGTCGCCGTGCATCTCGCTTTCGACCTTGGCAATAATATCCTTGAGCTTCTGGTTCTCCATGGCAGCGGCCTTGTCAGCCACCTTGATGTTCAAAAGTTCTTGTGGATAGGTCGTGACATCACTGGCCAGTTCCTTCAAGGTCTTGCCAGTTTCCTTAACCACAGAGAGCAGTTGCAGGGAGGTCAACATACCATCACCAGTGGTGTTGTGATCCAGGAAGATGATATGACCGGACTGTTCGCCACCGAGGTTGTAGCCGTTCTTCAACATTTCTTCAACCACGTAACGGTCACCAACCTTGGTCTTAACGCTCTTCATGCCGTGAGCTTCAAGGGCCTTGTACATTCCGAGGTTGCTCATTACCGTTGTTACCACGGTGTCCTTCTTCAATAGCCCCTTGCTGTCCATGTACTTTCCGCAGATGTACATGATCTTGTCACCGTCAACGATGTTCCCCTTGTTGTCAACCGCAATGCACCGGTCGCCGTCACCATCGAAGGCCACCCCGAGGTCCGCACCGTTTTCCACAACCGCCTTCTGCAGGCTTTCGGGGTGGGTAGAACCGCAGTTGAGGTTCGTATTCAAGCCGTCTGGCTGGTCATTGATCGGAATAAAGTCAACATTCATGTCCGCAAACAGGTTGGAGACAAAACCGCTGGTAGCACCATTGGCCGCGTCTACAACCACCCTCAGGCCAGAGAGGTCAGTTGAAACGGTCTGTTCCAGGAAGGAGGTGTACTTCAAAGCCCCCTCGTGGTAATCAGCAACTGTTCCCAGGCCCTTATCGGAAGGCCGTGGCAAGGTGTCTTCATCGGCATCCAGCAGTTGTTCAATTTCGTATTCCAGGTCGTCGGAAAGCTTAAAGCCGTTGCCCCCGAAGTACTTAATCCCGTTGTACTTGATCGGGTTGTGACTAGCCGTAATCATCACCCCGGCGTCAGCTTCCTGTGCCCGAACCAGGTAGGCAACCCCTGGTGTCGTAACAACCCCGAGCCGCAATACCTCAATTCCGACAGAAAGCAGACCGGCGATCAAGGCATTTTCCAGCATCTGACCAGAGATCCGGGTATCCCGGGTAACCAGCACTTGTGGTTGCTTCCGGTCTGAATGCCGGGTCAAAACATATCCCCCGGCCCGGCCGACCCGGAAGGCCAATTCTGGACTTAAATCTTCATTTGCAACTCCCCGAACACCGTCGGTACCAAAATACTTAAGTTTCATCATATACTCCTTATTAATTACGATTGACTGCTGCTTGTGGCAGCCGATTCCGAATTACTATTTGTGTCACTACTTATGCTACTACTTGACGACTGGGTTTGCACCCTTTTCTTGGCCGATGAGTCATCGCTCGACGAATCGGCACTGCTGCTGGCAGAGTCAGACTGGCTGCTGCTCGAATCGCTGTTCTTAGAGCTAATCGGCACGGTGACGTTGGTCGTGGCTGGCCAGATAACCACATTGAGGATCTGGCCATTCCGGTCAAGGGCCTGCAGGGTAACCTGACGCTGGAAGTTGCCCTTGGCATCCCGTGGGACCACCACGTAGGCAACCACCCGGTTAACCCGCCGGACCTCATCTTGGGCACCCGTAACTTGGACACTGTCAATATCCGCACGCGGCCGACCCGCTTGGTAGCCGTCATCCAGGTTCCGGGCATTCAGCCGGACACTCACCTTGACGTTGACCGTCCGCCGCGGCTGAATCTGCACTGTAATGTTGCGTGGGGCAACCGTGGCTTTCAGCTCCGAATTCAGACCGCTGGTTTTTATCGGTACCCGGTGCTTGCCGGGTCCTAGCTTGCTCAGGTCCGCATATACCTTGAAATTTTGGGTATTGCTGGTCGTTGTCACCAGAGCGGACGGACCATTCAGGCGAACCTTGACATACTGCGGGTAACCGGTAACCACATACTTGGAATTATCCACCGTAATATCCAGCGGCATCTTCAACGTGACCGACTTATCAGACATCAAGGCACTGCTTTCACTATTGTTGTTCCGCGTATTCTGCCGGAGAAAGCCATTCTTGCTCCCGTTGACATAGGCAAACAGGAGGATCGCCAGTACTAAAGACGCCAGGCGCATTACCCACTTGTGGCTGAAGAAGCCATTATTTTTGCCCATGCTGGCCACCTCCTTGCCGCTCAAAGTGTGAGTAGAGCCGCGTCAACAGGTTGTCATGCGTTGGCTCATGCGTGCACAGCTGCGAGCGCATGAACTTTAGGTAATCATTCTGCGACATGTTGCGGATCAGCTCGTTGTCCTTGGTGATTGAAACTTCCCCGGTTTCCTCAGAGATCACAATTGTCAGGGCATCGGTAACCTCACTGATCCCGACCGCGGCCCGGTGGCGGGTCCCCAGTTCCTTAGGGATCAGCTTGCTGTCCGAAAGAGGGAGGTAAGCTGCGGCCACCGCAATCCGGTTGTCCTTGATAATCACCGCCCCGTCGTGCAAGGGCGTGTTAGGAATAAAGGTATTAATCAGCAAGGCTCCGGAGATATCGGCATCGAGGGAAATCCCCGTTTCGATATATTCCTCCAGTCCGGTCTTCATCTGAATACTGATCAGGGCCCCGATCCGGCGCTTCGACATGTATTGAATCGCCTGGTCCAGCTGCTTGATCATCTCTTCTTCGGTCTCATTAGTCGACTGGTTATGGCTGAGGAAGCTTCCCCGGCCGAGGTGTTCCAGTC
>DWZB01000091.1 GCA_019118405.1 Candidatus Limosilactobacillus gallistercoris | reverse complement strand
CTTGATCGGGATTATGTACGTGGTTAACCTCATTGGCAAACGCAACGTCAACTGGTTGGCCACCATCATTATCCTGTTGGTCAGTGTTGCGGCCATCGTAGCCTTTTGCTACCGGCAGCTGCACCTCAAGCAACCACTACTGGAACTGCGGGTGCTGAAGACCTTTAACTACGACCTGGCAATTCTTTTGACTTCGATTTCATACATTGCCCTGATCGTCACTACGATTATTTTTCCCCTGTACTACCAGGGGATCCTGCACGTCAGTCCCTTCGTTTCGGGGATGTCTCTGGTTCCCGGGGCGGTCTTCTTGAGCATTCTGAACCCATTGACGGGGTCGCTGGCAGATAGGATTGGCTTCAAGCCGACGATGATTGTGGGGATGCTGATGATCATCGGTGGCTGGCTGGCGGCTTTCTTCGTACTTGGTCACCTCAGCCTGCTGGGGATGATCCTGTGTGCCATGGTGATTGAGGGTGGCAACGCCTTTGTCATGATGCCGGCGGTAACCCTGGGGGCCAACGCTTTGCCAAATGAACTGGTTCCCCACGGGACGGCCGTGATTACCACCGTTCGTCAGGTTCTTGGTTCGGCCGGGGTAGCCGTTTCAACCATTATTTTGACGGTTGGAACGGCGACTGCCCTGGGCCGGGGCAGTGAGCGGCTGACAGCGGCCCTGCATGGCTACCACCTCGTCTTTGCCCTGATGGTGGTTGTTGAGATTATCGGGCTTATCCTGGCCTTGATGTTAAAAGATGTTCGTAAAAAGAATACCAACTAAGCAAAGTTTCGTATTAATATAATAGAGGCAGGTGACCCGGAATGGCTAACAATGCCATTTCGGGTCACCTTTTTAATAAAGGAGGAATCATGATGAGCACAGATAAACGACCAACTTGGGCTGAACAGACGCCCACAATGCAGGATTACTACGACTACTACTGGGGCTTGCCAGTCCATGACGCACGGCACCTGTTTGAAATGCTGAGTTTGGAGCTGTTCCAAGCGGGGCTGACCTGGCAGACAATTTGGCAGCGGCGGTCGGCATTTAACAAGGCCTTCGCCGATTTTGATGTTGATCGGGTTGCCGCGTTTACCGAAGACGACGTCGAACGGCTCTACCAGGATAAGTCAATTATCCGGAACCGGCGCAAGATCTGTGCGGTCATCAATAACGCCCAGGTAGTTCAGCGGATGCACCAGAACGGCCAGGCGCTCGATGACTATGTCTGGCAATTTGTTGACCACCAGCCCCAGCGGCTAATCCTGGCTCCCGGGGAGGCTCTGCCCGCCCAGACGGCCCAGTCAAAGGCGATGGCCAAGCAATTTAAGAAGGATGGTTTCAAGTTCATGGGCCCAACGATTATGTACTCGTTTATGACCGCGGTCGGCCTGGTCAATGCCCGCCGTTAGAACTTGATCATTGATTATTGAGCGGCTCTTATGCTAAGATTGGTCTCGTTATAAAGCAAATTCCCGATAGGATTCACGCTTGCCGTGAAGATGCCTTGTAACCGCAACTATAAAACTGTTGAAAAGTTTCACTAGAATATGGGGGAATTAAATTAAAATGGCAGAAAAACATTTATTTACATCAGAATCAGTCTCTGAAGGACACCCAGACAAGATTGCTGACCAGATCAGTGATGCCATCCTGGATGCCATGCTCGAACAGGACCCGGATGCCCGGGTGGCCGTCGAGACCTCGGTAACGACCGGCCTGGTCCTGGTCTTCGGTGAAGTCTCCACCAAGGCCTACGTCAATATCCAAAAGATCGTGCGGGACACGATTCGCAAAATCGGCTACACCGATGGTAAGTACGGCTTCGATGCCGACAACTGTGCCGTCATCACGGCGATTGACGAACAGTCGCCTGACATTGCCCAGGGGGTCGATGACTCACTGGAAACCCGTGAAGGGGACGGCGATCCGCTGGACAAGATCGGTGCCGGTGACCAGGGACTGATGTTTGGCTACGCAACTGATGAGACGCCGGAATACATGCCGCTTTCACTTATGCTGAGCCACAAGCTGATGCAAAAGATTGCCCGCCTGCGTAAGGACGGGACAATCCCATACCTGCGGCCAGATGCCAAGGCCGAGGTAACGATTGAGTACGATGAGAACGACCAGCCATTGCGGGTTGACACCGTTGTCCTGAGTACCCAACACGATCCAGAGGTTTCCTTGGACCAGATCAAGAAGGACGTCAAGGAACAGGTCATCAAGGCCGTTATTCCTGCCAAGTACCTGGATGACAAGACCAAGTACTTCATCAACCCAACCGGTCGTTTCGTCATCGGGGGCCCACAGGGTGATGCTGGTCTGACCGGACGGAAGATCATCGTTGATACTTACGGTGGGGCCGCTCACCATGGTGGTGGAGCCTTCTCCGGTAAGGATGCCACTAAGGTTGATCGTTCTGCTAGTTATGCTGCCCGTTACATCGCCAAGAACCTGGTTGCCGCTGGTTACGCCAAGAAGCTGGAAATCCAGGTTGCCTACGCTATTGGGGTGGCTGAACCGGTTTCCATTGCCATCGATACTTACGGCACGGGAACCAAGAGCGATGACGAACTGATTGCAGCGGTTCGCAAGGTCTTTGATCTGCGGCCAGCCGGGATCATCAAGATGCTCGACCTCAAGCGGCCAATCTACAAGCAGACGGCAGCTTACGGTCACTTTGGCCGGACCGATGTTGACCTGCCATGGGAACACCTGGACAAGGTTGACGAATTAAAGAAGATTTTGGGTTAATTATTCACAGCGCGCCTTGCAATCGCCAGACGGGCTTGTTAGAATAATTGTTAAATATTTTGATCGTGATAGAAGTAGTAGCTGGAATAGCGATCTTCAGAGATCCTGCGGGGCTGTGAGCAGGAGGTCGTTGCCAGTGAACTCCTCTAGGTGATTGCTGCTGAAACTAGTAGGCAGTGACGTTTTCCGCGTTAAGGAGCCAAGTGCTATGGTTTGACCATAGAAAACGGGTGGTACCGCGGATTAATTTTCGTCTCGTAGAAGGACTTTCTACGGGACTTTTTTATTACGATCAAAAGAATATTGCTACGTGATTTTTGATAAAGGAGCAAGAAAATGGCTTACGATCACAAAACGATTGAAGAAAAGTGGCAGAAGTTCTGGAAGAAAAACAAGACCTTCAAGGCCGAACTGAAGCCAGATCAAAAGAAGTACTACGCACTGGACATGTTCCCATACCCATCTGGCCAAGGACTGCACGTTGGTCATCCCGAGGGTTACACGGCCACCGATGTGATGTCCCGGATGAAGCGGATGCAGGGCTACAACGTGCTGCACCCAATGGGCTGGGATGCCTTTGGTCTGCCGGCCGAGCAATATGCTTTGAAGACTGGTCACAACCCGAAAGGCTTTACTAACCAGAACATCAACCACTTCCGTAACCAGATCCAATCACTAGGTTTCTCCTATGATTGGGACCGGGAAGTTAATACGACGGATCCAAAGTACTACAAGTGGACGCAATGGATCTTCGAACAACTCTACAAGAAGGGCCTGGCTTACGAGAGTGAAATCATGGTTAACTGGGCTCCCGACTTCATGGGCGGAACTGTCGTGGCCAACGAAGAGGTCGAAGACGGTAAGACCAAGCGGGGCGGCTACCCGGTTTACCGGAAGCCAATGAAGCAGTGGGTTCTGAAGATCACCGCCTACGCGGACCGGCTGATCGATGACCTGGACCTGGTTGACTGGCCAGAAAGCGTTAAGGAAATGCAACGGAACTGGATCGGTCGTTCCGAAGGTGCTTCCGTCTTCTTCCCGGTTGCCGGTGATGAAGATACCAAGATTGAAGTCTTCACTACTCGGGCCGATACCCTCTTCGGTGCTGCCTACGTTGTCCTGGCCCCAGAAAATGATCTGGTCGACCAGCTGACGACTCCTGAACACGCTGAAGCAGTCAAGGCTTACAAGGAAGAAACTTCCCGTCGTTCTGACCTGGAACGGACCGACCTGAACAAGGACAAGACTGGGGTATTCACCGGTTCCTACGTCATCAACCCGGTTAATGGCGAAAAGCTGCCAATCTGGATCAGTGATTACGTCCTGGCCTCATACGGTACTGGTGCCGTAATGGCCGTCCCAGCTGGTGACCAGCGGGACTACGACTTTGCCAAGAAGTTTGACCTGCCAATCAAGCCAATCATTGAAGGGACAGATCTTTCTGAGGGGGCCTTTGATGGTGATGGCAAGCACATCAACTCTGGCTTCCTGGACGGCCTGAACATCGCTGACGCTAAGGCCAAAATGATTGATTGGCTGGAAGAACATAATGCCGGACACAAGAAGGTCAACTACCGTCTGCGGGACTGGATCTTCAGTCGGCAACGTTACTGGGGTGAACCAATTCCGGTTATCCACTGGGATGATGGCCGGACGACCCTGGTTCCTGAAGATGAACTGCCGCTGAAGCTGCCAGACACGGATAACATTGAACCATCCGGAACGGGTGAGAGCCCACTGGCCAACGTCAAGGACTGGGTCAACGTTTACGATGACCAAGGCCGGCACGGTCTGCGGGAAACCAACACGATGCCGCAATGGGCTGGTTCTTCATGGTACTGGCTCCGCTACACTGACCCGCACAACGACAAGGATTTTGCCTCTAAGAAGGCCCTCGATTACTGGTCACCAGTTGACCTTTACGTTGGTGGGGCCGAGCACGCTGTCCTGCACTTGCTCTACGCGCGGTTCTGGCATAAGGTGCTCTACGACCTGGGCCTGGTTCCAACCAAGGAACCATTCATGAAGTTGGTTAACCAGGGGATGATTCTCGGGGCCAACCACGAAAAGATGTCCAAGTCCAAGGGGAACGTGGTCAATCCAGATGACATCGTTGAAAAGTACGGTGCCGACACGCTTCGGCTCTACGAAATGTTCATGGGACCCTTGACCGAGTCTGTACCGTGGGATGAAGAAGGTCTGCACGGTTCCTACAAGTGGATTCAGCGGGTATGGCGTCTGTTGATGGATGACAACAACCACCTGCGGGACCGGGTTTCCAACTTCAACGACGGCAAGCTGGACAAGGTTTACAACCAGACGGTCAAGAAGGTTACGGAAGACTACGAGCGGATGCACTTCAACACCGCCATCTCCCAACTGATGGTCTTCGTCAATGAAGCCTACAAGGCTGAAGACCTGCCGGTTGAATATATGGAAGGCTTCGTCAAGATGATCTCCCCAATCATGCCGCATGTGGCTGAAGAGCTGTGGAGTCAGTTTGGCATCAGCGACACGATCGCTTACCAGCCATGGCCAAAGTATGACCCTAAGGCCCTGGTTGAAAATGAGGTTGAGATGATCGTTCAAGTTAACGGCAAGGTCCGGGCTAAGATCAAGATGGCCAAGGACACTGACAGAAAAGAAGCCCAGAAGCTGGCCCTGGCTAACGAGCACGTCCAAAAGTTTACGGCTGGCAAGGACATCAAGAAAGTCATTGTCGTACCAAACAAGATCGTTAACATTGTTGATAAGTAAGATTTAATAAAGAACCGGACCGTGACAGTACGATCCGGTTTTTGTATTTGGAGGAAATAAAAATGGAAATGGTGAGTTACCCGGCCTTCTTCACGCCAAAGGAGGACGAGATTCAGGTGGACTTCCCCGACCTTCCCGAGGCCTTTACCCAGGGGAAAACGATGGAAGAGGCGATGGACTTTGCTAAGCTCGGCCTAGCCATCACGATTAATGATAAACTTGGTCACTTTGAGAAGGCGCCAGCGGCCAGTGACCTGGCAAAACTGCGGGCTCAGTATCCGGACCGGAATGTTCAACTGGTGACGGTTGACCTGGACCAATATTAATTGAACTACTAAAAGGCTGTGTCTTCTTGTCAATATTAAATAAAAATTAAAAAAGCGGAAACGAATTGCACCTGTTTCCGCTTCACGATAGAATAATTAAGATTGTGTTATGTTTTAATAAGATAAAATGCTTTGGGGACGGGGAAAATTCCCTCAGCTCAATAAAAAGAATAAAGGTAGGATATTACAGGTCATGAATGAAGAACATAATGATTTAAGTAGTACCGCACCGCAAAATGATGCCCGGTCGAAGATGCTGAGCGGTTCAGCATGGATGACGGCCGGAAGTATTGCTTCACGTATTCTGGGGGCCCTTTACGTTATTCCATGGGTAACCTGGTTTGGTGCATACAGTAACGAGGCCAACGCGTTGTTTGCCCAGGGGTATAATATCTACAACCTCTTCTTGGTGGTGGCAACCGCGGGAATCCCTTCAGCCATCTCCAAACTGGTGGCCCACTACAACGGGATCAACCAATATGGGGTTAGTCGAAGGTTGTACCACTCTGGAATGTATGTTGCCATGGCGATGGGGGTCATCTGTGCCACGATCATGATGTTTGGGGCGTCGCTGATGGACAACGGCGATCCCAACGTAATCCCGGTCATCCGGTCCCTCGCCTGGGCGGTCCTGATCATCCCCGGAATGGCGATCACCCGGGGCTTCCTGCAGGGATATAACTGGATGGCCCCGTCGGCGATGTCGCAGTTTGTCGAGCAGCTCTTCCGGATTATCTACATGCTGGCCGCAACCTACTTCATCATGAAGATCCAGCACGGCAGCTGGGTATCCGCGGTCACGCAGTCAACTTTTGCCGCCTTCATTGGGGCGATTGGGGCGATCATCGTCCTGGGGATTGCCTGGTTAAGGCACCTCAGCGAGATGAATGGACTGGTTGCCAACAGTGTGTCCGATCCCGAAGTCTCAACCGGCCGCCTGGTCTTCAAGATTGCCTATCAGGCTATCCCGTTCATCGTGATTGAATCGGGGATCACCCTGTATCAGTTGATCGACCAGTTCACCTTCCCGCGGATGATGGCGATGGTGGGAAACTTCACTCACTACCAGGTCACGGTTCTCTATGCCCTCTTCTCATTTAACGCCAACAAGCTCTACATGATTGTGATCTCCTTGGCCTCCGCCATGGCGGCCACAGTCATTCCGCTGCTGGCCACGGCCCGGGCCCAGAACGATCAGGAGGGGATGCGTAAGCAGATTGAAAATGTTCTGCTGCTCTTCTACTTCGTGATGATTCCGGCGGCCCTGGGGATGGCAGCCGTTGCTCAGCAGGTCTACACGGTCTTCTACCGTTACGACCCGGCCGGGGTTACGGTTCTCCAGTTCGCTTCATTTGTCTCCATTCCGATGGGGCTCTACACCGTTGCCGCGGCAATGATGCAGGGAATTTCAGAAAACAAGCGGATGATGAAGTTTCTGGGGATCGGCCTGCTGGTCAAGCTGATCATCCAGTTGCCATGTATTTGGGCGTTTGAGGGTCTAGGTCCTTTGGTGGCTACTTGCATTTCGATGTTCGTGGTCAACTATCTGATCCTGCACTCCTTCAACATGGAGTTCAACATGCACTTTGCTGAGATGGCTCAGCCGACGAACCAGATCCTCTGCTTCTCCCTGATCATGTTTATCTTAACCAAACTGGTCATGTTGGGAATTGGCAGCCTGGTTAGTCCGTACGGGCGGTTCACGGCCTTCTTCTCCTTGATTCCAGGAGTTGTGGTTGGGGTCGGAGTTTACCTCTACCTGGCGCTCAAGTACCGGTTGGCTGACCGGATCATCGGAGCCCGTTCGGCAGCCCTGCGACGGAAGTTACATATTCGTTAAATAAAAGAAGCCTTGTGATTGCTGATTTGGCAACCACAAGGCTTTTTTGGATGGAACTAGTCCAAGAAGCCGATGTGCTTCTCTTGGCCGGCGCTCTCCATCTTCTTCATGAAGACCGGCAGGGCCCGGCTGATCTGATGGGGCAGGACGATGTATTGATTCTTGGCAATGTTTTCGGCAATGGCACTGTGGGCGTAAACCGCCGCTAAGACGGCCTTCAATGGGTTCTGGTGGAACTCAGCGACAAAGCCGCCGACCATTCCGGCCAGGGTATCGCCCATGCCGCCAACAGCTTGGGCCGGGGTTCCAATGGTCAGCTGGTAGGTTTGGTCAGCTGCGTAGATTTCGGTGTGGTGCTTTTTGAGGACCACCGTCGCGTCGAGCTGGTCCCGGGCTGCCCGGTTGCGCTCCGGCGTCTGGTCGGCAATCTTGATGCCAGAGAGCCGCTGCCACTCCATCTCGTGCGGCGTATAGATGATATTGCCCTGCGGTGCGGTTAAGTGCTCACGGGCCATCAGGGTAATCGCCGAACCATCGATAACCATGTTTTGCTCACTACGGATGTGGGCGAAGACGTTTTTAAGGATGTGTAAACTTTGGTCATCATCGCCGAGCCCGGGGCCGACCACGACTGTTGTTGCGGCGGCAACGAGGCTGGCAACCTGATCGTCATCGGTGGAGTCGGCAAACATGGCCTCGGGAAGCTGGGAGTGCAGGGCGCCAGAGTTGCTCTGGTCGGTGCAAACGGTGACTAGTCCGGCACCAGCACAAACTGCTGCAGTGGCCGCCATGATGATGGCACCGCCGAAGTTGCGGTTTCCACCGACAAGGGTAACCTTGCCAAAGGTGCCCTTGAAGCTGTGCTCAGGCCGTGGTTTGATGACATCATGCAAAATTTGGTCGGTTAACTTTTCCATAAAAAACACTTCCTAAATGATTTCGATTTTTGTAATCGACACTTTAATGGTATCATTATTCTAACAAATTAAATAATTGGAGGAAAAATAAAATGACAGACTGGTTAAAAGCGGCACAGAGTCAGGAAAAAGATTATCTGAACGATTTGATGGCCCTGATGAAGATTCCGAGTGTCCGGGATGACTCGGCGGCGACCGATGAATACCCACTTGGTCCCCGGCCGGCCCAGGCCCTGGCTGCCTTCTTGGAGATGGCGGAGCAGGATGGCTTCCGCACCAAGAACATTGATAATGTGGTCGGCTATGCTGAATGGGGGGAAGGCGACGAAACCCTGGCTATTTTAGCCCACCTGGACGTCATGCCAGCTGGCAAGGGTTGGGACACCGACCCGTTCGATCCGGTGATCAAGGATGGCAACCTGTATGGTCGTGGCGCCTCCGATGATAAGGGGCCGGGAATGGCAGCCTACTACGCCTTGAAGTACCTCAAGGACCAGGGAGTGGCCTTTAACAAGCGGGTCCGCTTTATTGTCGGGACTGACGAGGAGAGCAACTGGACCGGGATGCACCGTTACTTTGAGGTTGAACCAGCCCCAACGATGGGCTTCTCACCCGATGCCGAGTTCCCCGTAATCAACGGTGAAAAGGGGCAGGTATCATTGAAGATTGGCGCCCCAGCTACCAACGGCGACCAATATGTTCTGAAGAGTTTTCACTCCGGTCTGCGCTTCAACATGGTACCACGCGAGGCCGTGGCCGTAGTAACGGTTCCTGACCGGCAGGCAGTGACAACGGCCTTTGCCCAGTTTGTCGATGACAACCCGATCTCCGGAACCGCTGAGGAAACCGAGGACGGCCTGAAGCTGACGGTAATCGGGAAAGCCGCCCACGGGATGGAACCGGAACAGGGGATTAACGCCGGAACCTACCTGGCCAAGTTCCTTGACCAGTATGAATTTGCGGCCGGTGCTAAGAGCTTCATCCACTTCCTGGGCAAGTACCTCCACCTCGATACCCGGATGGACGGCTTCGATGGGGCCTTCACTGATCCAGTCATGGGTGAATTGACGATGAATGCCGGAATCCTGAACTTTGACCAGGAAAACGGCGCCGACATTGATATGAACTTCCGTTTCCCTAAGGGGATTACTCCGGATGAGCTTGAGGCCAACGTCAAGCAGGTTACTGACCAGCTCGGGATGACGGTTGCCCAGGGCGCATCGCAAAAGCCGCACTACGTTGATCCAGAAGATCCAATCGTCAAGACCTTGATGCAGGCCTACATTGATCAAACCGGCGACACCGAAGCGAAGCCGGAAGTGGTCGGCGGGGGCACCTATGGCCGCCTGATGGAACGGGGAGTTGCCTTTGGCGCCCTGATGCCGCAGACGCCGAACACGATGCACCAGGCTAACGAGTACCAGCCGGTTGCCGACCTGATTAAGTCGATGGCAATTTACATGGAGGCCATTAATAATTTAGTGACTGACTAATGCACATTTTTGCTGCTGTGGTAAAATAAAGGTGTAGCAGATAGTTGATTTTGGAGGTGTTTTTATGAGTTATCAAAAGATCCTCGTGGGAATTGATGGTTCGACACAATCAGACATGGCCTTCAACAAGGCCGTCGAGGTGGCATTGCAGAATAATGCCGAGCTCCACTTATTGAGTGTGATCAATGGTGAGCGCTACCCAACCACTGGCCCGAGCGGGTATGGTTTCGTAGACCACAGCATCTATGAATCCGCGGTTGAAGTAATGAAGAAACGGCTTGGCGCTTATCGGACGAAAGCTGAAAATGCTGGCATTAAGAATGTTAAGACCGACGTTGTCATCGGTAATGCCAAGCTTGAACTGGCAGAACATTACCCAACCGAAAACGACATTGACCTGATCGTCATCGGGGCCACTGGATTGAACGTGGTTGGCCGGTTAATCGTTGGTTCGACCGCTGCATATACGATTCGTGAAGCACCTTGTGATGTTACGGTTGTGAAGACTGACATGAAGAATAAGAAGCTTGACGTTAAGAAAAATAGTTATCCAGAAATTTAATCTTGCAAGAATCCGGATGCCAGTAGGTGTTCGGATTTTTCAATTGCAACTAAAAGATGGCAAAATAATTAAAAGCTAGTATAATCTGGTTTATCAGATGGTAACACCATTATTTTGACGATAGGAGTAATCCTAAAATGCAACTAAGACTCAAATATTTGATTACTACAGTTGTTGTTTTGCTAATTGTGATCCTGGGCGGGATGTCCTGGCACCAGCACACCCACTTTAATCGCAACGTGACGATTAACGGGGTGCCGGTTGGCGGTATGACCGCCCAGCAGGCATATAGCAAGGTAAAGAACACCAAGCGGGCCAATAAGGTCTACCTGAATGGGCAGCTGATATACCGCGGCAATGCCACGTCTTCCGGAATCAGCAGCCGGGATCGCGGCGCGTTTGAACGGGCCCTTAAAAAGCAGGTGACCTTCTTCCCTTCTGGCAAGCAGCAAAATCTGCTGGTATGGACCGATCAGATCAAGAACGATCCGCAGTCCGCAGCTAAGCGCCAAGCAGTTGTTAACCGTACCCAGCAGATGAATCGGGGAAAGCGGGCCCAGGTTGATGCCTATGCCGTCCTTGAACACGGCCAAGTGAAGCTGGTAGCCGGCAAGGCTGGTAACCAGTATGACCAGGCGGACCTGTTGCGGCAGTTCAAGCAGCGGGCGGCCAATGGAACGGTGCGGCTGACAGCTCACCGTTCGCAGCCGCTATCAACTAAGAGCGCCACGGTGCAGAACGAAAAGAAGCAGCTGCAAAAGCTGACCGGACGAAGCGTTCAGTACAAAGTTGAGAATAAGGAATATCACTTTACCAGTGCTGACGTGATTTCCAAGGCAACCTACCAGAATGGCAAGTACCAGTTCGACACTGCTGCGGTGAACGGCAAGATCAAGCAGATCAATCGTTCTCAAGCGACGCTGGGCCGGGCCTTCAAGTTCAAGACCCACGCCGGCAACGTTATTACCACCAATCGCAAGGGGAGCTACGGCTGGAAGATCAGTCCCGAAAAAGCGGGCCAGACTCTTGCCCAGGCGCTTGCTGATGGTAAGAAAGAGGTTAGTGCTGCACACGATATCTATGGAATTGGCTATAATACCCGCGGTACCGGTTATGGGGTCACCAGCAATGATGGCCTGGGCGACACCTACGCCGAGCTTTCCATCTCGGATCAGCACGCTTGGTTCTACCGTGACGGCAAGTGTGTCTTCGATGCCGATGTCGTAACGGGGGCCAACAACCCCGAGCAGGAAACGCCAAAGGGAGTTTGGTACATCATGTACCAGCAGTCACCATCTGTGCTGCGCGGTAAGAACAGCGATGGCTCAAATTACGCCAGCAAGGTTCAGTACTGGTCCCAGTTCACCGACAGCGGCTGTGGCTTCCATGACGCCAGCTGGCGGAAGAATTGGTCAAAGACGGCTTACCTGAGCGGCGGGAACGTTGCCACCGGCGGTTCGCATGGTTGCGCCAATATGCACCCGAGTGATGCCGGCACCGCCTACCACGATCTTCAGGTCAATGAGCCGGTAATTGTTTACTAGCTAGATATGAGTCCCAGAGCAATCTGGGGCTTTTTTGTTGGCGCAAAAAGACGTGGCTTCATTGATTTCCCGTAATTAGTTATTAGAGGACGAAAAAAGGGGGAGATTAACGATGAAGAAGCCATTTATAATTGGGACGGTTGCGGCACTGACCATTGCCAATACAGGGGTGACGGGGATCGCCAGCACGCTGGACAATCCCCGTCAGGAAGCTGAACATGTGATTGTTGACCAGGTGCCGGCTGATGAGCAGGAGATCCAGGAACGCGGCCCGGCCTACGCTGATGAGTTTCTGGCGGCCTTTCACCAGCTCAGCACGACCTATGAGCAGGCATTCAGACAAGGGGTGGCTGATGCTGAGCAGGGTTATCGACGGGCGCCAGGAGGGAGTAATCTGGTGGAAGTTGCCTACCAACGCGGCTGGGAGCGGGGTCAGCAACTGATCGCTGCTGCCAGCCCGGTGGTGCCCCCAACTCAGTCGCCAGCGCCCGCTGTGCCGTCGTTTGATCCAGGACAGTCACTGCCGCCGACAACGGATTTGCCGGCTGACCAGGGCTCCTACGCGGTTCGAAAGCCGACGAACAGCCAGCGCCTCTTTATTAATCGGCTGGCGACCGTTGCGCAACAGGTCGGGGCCGAATATGATCTCTATCCTTCGGTGATCATTGCTCAGGCCGCCTTGGAAAGCGACTGGGGAAACAGCCGCTTGGGACGGGCCCCATTTCACAATCTTTTTGGCGTGAAGGGCTACTTTGCGGGTCAGACTACCAGTCAGGTGACCGGAGAGTACCAGGATGGCCGGCACCTCATGATTGTCGATAATTTTCGCCGCTATCAAAACGATTACGAGGCCCTGCAGGACTATGCGCAAACTCTTCAGGCACCGCTCTACCGCGGCGTCCATCGGCAGAATGCGCCAACCTACCGCCAGGCTACCCATGCTTTGCAGGGGCGGTACGCAACTGATCCCCAGTATGAGCAAAAATTGAACCAGCTAATTGAAGGTTACCAGTTAACCCGGTATGATCATCAGCCCCGTCAATCAGAGAGCGGGCACCAGTCACCAGTTAAGGTTAAGGTGACCGAAAGCCAGGTGCCGAAAAGTATGCGGCATCCCAAGCCCGCACATAGGAAAGCGGGTCATCATCATTTCCCAACGATTATCTCGATTGCTGGCGGGGCGGGTTCAGCTGGCCTGATTGAGCTGGGACGACGAATATTTTTTAAGGCAGATTGCAAGAAATAACTTGAACGAATTTAATGACGTAGATTAAGCAGGAAGATCTCGATTGGTGTATGCCAATTAAGACATTTAAGTGGCCGGGAATTCAGATACCAATTGATTTGAACCAGCTGGCGATCGCTCAGCTCTTCAATAGCTTGTCCCTTGGGAATAAAGCGCCGTAAAACTCGATTACGGTT
>DWZB01000012.1 GCA_019118405.1 Candidatus Limosilactobacillus gallistercoris | reverse complement strand
GGGGATGATCACTTGCCCAACCTGTGGTGCTAAGTTCCCCGCCTTCAGTGCCGAGGACTTTGCCTTTAATTCGGCCGGCGCTTGCGAGAAGTGCCAGGGAACCGGGGTTATTCGTGAAATCGACGAAAGCAAGCTGATCGAGGATGAAAACCTCAGCCTGGCGGACGGCGCCGTGGCATCCTGGCACCTCCCCGGCCGGAACTTCATGCCCAACGTGGCGGAACAGACTGGAGTCCGGATTCACGTCCCGTACCGCGACCTGACGGCTAAGGAAAAGGAGTTCGTGCTCAACGGTCCCAAGAAGAAATTCAAGATGGACTTTCGTTCCGGGACGGGCCGGGTCTTCCACGACTTCAACGCCCTTTACGAAAACGCCCACGAGGCAGTCTACGAGTCAGCTCGAACCAGCAAGAGTGAACGGGCCCAGAAGCGGATCAGTGAATTCTTCCACTACTCCACCTGCCCCGTCTGCCACGGAACCCGTCTTAAGCCGGTCCTGCTCACCCAGCTAGCCGGCAAGCTGAATATCGCCCAAGTCAGTCAACTGACCCTCGGGAACTTACCAAGCTGGAAAAAGGCCGTTCTCAGTGAATTGCCAGCCGACATGAATAAGATGGCCCACTCCCTCTTCAAGGAGTTCGATGATAATCTTCGGCCCCTGCTTGAACTGGGCCTCGACTACCTCACCCTGTCCCGGAACGGGAATACCCTCTCGACTGGTGAACTGCAGCGAATCCAGCTGGCCCGCACCCTGCGGACCCAAACAACCGGTGTCCTCTACATCCTGGATGAACCATCGATCGGCCTGCACCCCGACAACGTTTCCGGCCTGCTGAACGTCTTTCGGGAGCTGGTCGCCCAGGGTAATTCGCTGGTCGTTGTCGACCACAACGTCGATATCATTCGGGCGGCAGACTGGATTATCGAAATTGGCCCTGGATCCGGTGCTAATGGTGGGCGGATCCTCGATCAGGGGAACCCGGAAGAGATTGCCCAGGACCCCGATTCCAAGATCGGTCCCTACCTTAAAGGAACAGCAGAGTTGCTGGCCCGCCGGGTAGCTGACGAGGAAGCTGAGAAGCAGATCAGTTTTGAGGTTGCTGACTACTATAACCTCAAAGACGTCCAGGGTCAGCTGCCAATTAACCGACTGAGTGCGGTAACTGGCTTCTCTGGCGCCGGTAAAACCAGTTTAATCCTTGACAGTCTGGTTCCCGCCATTAAAGACCAGGCGAAGCAGGTTGGCCTGCCAAAACAGGTCAAGCAGCTGAATGCTCCACTGAAGGAAGTCGTCAGTGTCGATGCGGTCCCGATTGGTAAGACGATGCGGTCAACAGTAGCCACCTACACCAGTATCATGGATAACCTCCGCAAGCTCTTCGCCGCCCAGCCCCTCGCCAAGGAGAAGCACTACACGCCGAGCTACTTCTCCTACAATAACAAGCAGGGGGCCTGCCCGAACTGTGGCGGGAGTGGGATCGTGACCCTGGATATTCAGTTTCTGCCCGACATGCAGCAGACCTGCCCCGTCTGCCACGGTGAACGCTACAACAATGCCGTGCAGGCGGTTAAATGGCACAACTACTCCATTGTCGACCTGCTGAACCTGGACGTTCGTGCTGCGCTGCCAGTCTTTGAGGACGTACCGAAGATCGAACGGGAACTGAAGCTGCTGGAAGAGGTTGGCCTGGGTTACCTTCACCTCGGCGAGAGTACTCCGAGCCTCTCTGGTGGTGAGGCCCAACGCCTGAAATTGGTCAAGCGCCTGGACCGCAATCAGGCTACAACCCTCTTTGTCTTCGATGAACCGACAATTGGGCTGCATCCCCTGGATGTCAAAACCCTGCTGGGCGTCATGCAGCGTCTGCTGGACCGCGGGGCGACGATCATCACGATCACCCATGATCTCAACCTAATCGCCAATGCGGACTACATCCTCGACATGGGTCCCCGTGGCGGGAAGAATGGTGGGCAGATTGTTGCCACCGGGCGCCCGCGGGACCTGATCAAGAACCCGACCAGTCTGACCACGAAGTACCTTGCTGAATACTGGCACCGCTTCGCCAAATAAATAAAAAGGGCCGCCGGTCTAACTGACGGTCTTTTCTTATATACTCATTCCAAGCCACGCCGCCAGCAGTCCGCCGACGTAAGAAGCCACGAAGTAGATAACTAAGCTGCCCCACCGGTGCTCGTCGACCATGGCAATCATCTCTGTATTGAAGGTGGAAAGGGTGGTATAGCCGCCGAGAAGCCCGACGCCCCAGAAGAGCATCGCTGATCCAGTAGCGGCGAGGCGCCCGGTCAATATTCCCAGCACTAGGGCTCCCGTCAAGTTGATCAGCAGGGTTGCCAAGGGCCAATCAACCTGCTGTCTCTTCCACCAAGTCGTCAGCCAATACCGCAACAGGGCACCGAGGGCGGAACCGCAACCGACACTAAGCATGCTGCTCCACCGTCCTTCCTAGGCGGCGCGCCAGAAGCATTCCCAAGCCCGCCATTACCAGGCCGCCAACCATGCTCAGCAGCAGGTAGACACCGGCCCCCAGCAGGCTATGCTGACCGAGCTTGATGGTCGTGGTGGTAAACGAGGAAAAGGTGGTGAAAGCCCCGATCAGTCCGGTCCCGAGTCCAGCGTTCAGCCAACCAGCCAAGAGGTCACGTTCGATTACGTAATACGTCAGAAAAGCCAGCAAAAAACAGCCCAGCAGGTTGGCGATGAGGACTCCCCGGGCATCGAAGGCCATGCTGAGGAGGTAGCGGAAGCACCCACCAGCAAAGCCGAATGCGGCCACACTGACGACATTCTTCAGTTTCATTTTCCAAAAAACTCCCTTAATTAAAAATGCTCTCTTATATTACTACGCTTCCCCCGCCTTTGCCAATCAGCCCTTCCAGCCTGTATAATAAGGGGCAAATAAAGAGATAAGGAAGTAATACCATGAAAATGCGTCGGATTGACCACATTGTACTAACTGTTTCGAGCCTGGAGGAGAGCAGCCGCTTTTACCACGAGGTCTTTGACATGCCCATCATTGACCGGCAGACGGACGATAATATCATCACCCTGCGTTGCGGGCACCAATTGATCCGCCTGCAGAAAACAGACCGGTCAACCGATCTGAAGGCGGCCCGCCCAACCATTGGCAGTGCAGACCTGTGCGTGGTTGCCGGAGACAAGGTCGAGGATATTCTCCACCACCTGCGGAGTTATTACGTCGATGTAGTTGCCGGCCCGGTTGAAAAACACGGTTCCGAGGGTGAGATGACCTCAATCTACGTTCACGACCCAGATAATAACCTGGTTGAGATTGCGGTCTACAAGAATAAGTAACTTTCAACATTGCGCTAAAAGAGGGAGCGGGACAGAAGTCGTTTACGACTTCGTTTTTCGACGCGAAGCTAGCCGTTGGGAGCCCCCGCGAGCACAAATAGAGGTCCAGAGTTCGGCTTTTGCCGAGCTTTGGACCTCATTTGTGTACCGCGCTATTCGCTTTTGCTCTATATAGAAAGACTTATGTCACAGCCCCTGCGTCTATTTATTCTTATTGCGCCAATTCTTCCAGCGATGACCGAGTTCGCTCAATACTAGGGCAAGAATTACCACCAACGAGATCGAATAACCGATAACCCCGAGGCGGAAGATGTGGGGGTGCTGGCTGCTTCCTTCGACAAGGACCGAGGAGCCGAGGATCACTGCTGCCAGGATGATCACGATCAGGAAACGGTTGGTGATCCGTTCAATCTGCTTGATCAGGCGATCCTGCCCCTTGAGTTTGAAGTTAACTTGGGCGTCCCCATTAGCGATCGTCTCCAGGGTAGCATTGATCCGATCAGGCAGGTGGGCCGTCTCCTGCGCCGTGGTGACCAGGCCGATCAGCTGGTCATCCAGGCTGTCGCGCCATTTGAACTTCCGCTTGAGGTATTGCAAACCAAATGGCCGGGCCACCTCCATCATTGAAATGTCAGGGTCAAGCCGGGCCACGGTGCTCTCCAAGGTCCCAAAGGCCTTGATCAATAGGGTCACCTCAGGCTTCATCTGCAGGTGATTCTTTTGACAGAGTTGGACAATCTGGTAGACCATCGTTGAGAAGTCAATCTCGCCCACACCCATCGCCAGGTATGGCCGAATGAAACTCCCCAGTTCCTTGGTAAATACCGGCTCGTCCAGGGGCCCCGTCTGATTGCAGATGGCCAGGACGGCTTGGGAAATTCGGCGGACATTCTTGGTTGTGATCGCCAGAACCACATTGGCAATGCCGTCAGCCATGGCCGGGGTCAGCGTTCCCATCATCCCAAAATCCAGGTACACAATTCGGTACGGCGGCAACGGCGTCTCCTGGTGGTAACTGAGGTTTGTGTTCCCCACCTGGACTTGGTGTTGGTGGGTGGTCTTCATTGCGGGCTGGGCCTGACTAGCCGGATCGAGTTCATGAATAAGGATGTTTCCAGGATGCGGGTCGGCGTGGAAGAAGTGGTCAACAAAGACCTGCTTCATGAAGTTTTTGACCAAGACGTTGGCAATGTACTTGCGCTGGGCCAGCACTTCCGGTATTTCCTCCCCCTTGAAATTCTCCTTAAAGAGGTGCCGCACACTCTTCCCCACCATCGTCTGGTTGACCAGGATCTGCGGTGCACAGTACTTGGTATAGACCTTAGGAACCGTGACGATATCGTCCCCGTTGTTGAGCCGGTAAAACTCCTCGCCGTTGTGGACCTCATTCATCGTGTTGACCTCGCTCAAAAGCGATCGGCTCAGCTCATCTAAAACCCGGTCCAGGTTGACCACGGTCATCTCATTGGGAACGTACTTGAACAGTTTGACTGCCCGCCGCAGCAGGGCAATGTCGGTGTTGACCAGCTGACTGACCGCCGGATGCTGGACCTTGACCACCACCGGAGTGCCAGCCTTCAAGGTTGCATGGTGAACCTGACCGATCGAGGCCGAGGCAAAGGGTTGTTTATCAAAGCTGGCAAAGACCTCATCAATATCGTGGCCAGTCTGTTCCTTAAACGTCTGCTGGACACTGCTGAAGGGGTCCGCTTTGACCTGGTCCTGGAGCTGACGGAGGGTTTTGACGTAGGCTGGCGAAATGAGGTCCGGCCGAGTCGACAGGATCTGCCCCATCTTGATAAAGGTCGGTCCCAGTTCTTGGAGGGCACCGTAGATCTCTTCAGGGTTCTTCTGGTGGTAGAAGTTGCTGAGAAAATGATGGCCGCGCATCACCTGCATTATCTCCCGCAGACGCTGCCCTTTCTTTATTTCAATGTCGGCCTCACTATTCATGCTGATCATCCTTACTGATTTGAATATTTACTTCGATTTTACCGCAAAAGCGCGGCAAAAAGAATCGACAAAATGTTGGTCAGGCTATAACAAACTTGATACAATAGTTACGGAAATTATTTTATGGAAATAGGTGAGTTTATCAAATATGGCTGCATTATGGTCTTCATATTGGTTTAAGCTAATTGTTATTATTCTGATTTTACTACTGGCGGCGCTGTTTACGCTGCTGGAGTACTCAGTCGTTAAGGTTCGGCCGAGCGAGCTGAAGGAGCTCAAGCAGACACGCAAAGTCAAGCGCGCCGAGCACATGGTCGGTAATCTTAATGAATACCTTTCGACCGCCCAGGTTGGGGTAACGATGACCTCCCTGGTATTAGGTTGGATTGGTGACCAGTTCATTACAGACCTGCTGCTTAAGATCACGGTGGTTCCGGCAACGGTACGGGAAATCATTTCACCAATTCTTGGTGTCCTGATTTTCACCTTCTTCCATGCCGTCTTCACCGACCTGGTACCAAAGAACATGGCGATCGACCGGCCAGTGCCGATCCTCTTGTCGATCGTGCACCCGGTTCAATTCTTCCACACGATCTTCTACCCATTTGTTTGGCTGTTCGCCGTTGTCGCGGCTAAGATCACCAAGATGCTGGGTTACAACGTTCAACCGGAAGAGGATACCTACTCCCAAAACGAAATTATGACCCTTTCTCAGCAATCCGAAAAGGCTGGGGAAATGGACAAGGAGGACGTGCTCTTCATGCGGCGGGCCTTCCAGATGAATGATAAGGTGGCCGAAGATATCATGATTGATCGGACCCAGTTGTCCGTCATTGATATCAAGGCTACCATTGATGACGCCGCTAAACTGTACTTTGAGAAGAAGTTTACCCGGTTCCCGGTTGTCGCCAATAACGATAAGGACCACATCCTGGGTTACATTTTCTCCTATGACATCATGCGGCAGAGCCAGATCAACCCCGAACAGTCGATTCGGACGATTATGCGGAAGATTCCGATTGTCTATGAGAACGAACCAATCACCAGTGTCCTGCAGGTCATGATGAAGAAACAAGTGCCAATCGTGGTTGTTCAAGACGAGTACGGTGGAACTTCCGGAATCATCACCGACAAGGATATCTACGAGGAACTGTTCGGTACGGTTGGCGAAGAAATCGATCACGCTACCTCAGACATGATTGAAAAGAAGGAACCCGACAGCAAGGGCAACCCAACCTACGAGGTCTCCGGTAAGATGCCGTTAGCTGACTTTGAGCGCTACTTCCACACCAGCATCGAGCAATTCGATAACTCAGAAGTAACCACGCTGACTGGTTTCTTCCTGGAGCGGCAGTATGATCTGAAGGTCGGCCAGCCGATTAGAGTCGACAACTTCTCCTTCATTCCGCTGGACCTTCAAAATGCCTACGTTAACAAGTTCAAGGTTATCTACATTCGGCCAAAGAAGAAAAAGACGGATGAGGATAATCAAGACAAAGGTAACAAGAAAAAATAGCTATTAAAAATAACCCGTTCAGGATTTTCAGAATTCTGAACGGGTTATTTTCGTTAGTGCTGGCAATGGGCATCCTCACCCGGAACACAGTTGCATTGAACATTTTCCGGCGCTGTTGCCTGCTTTTCTTTGAGCGTCTGCTGCAGGCGCTTGATGTCGTCCTGGCTCAGGGTAGCCTGGTCAACGACATGGTTAAGAGTCTGACCGACACAGTGTTCACAAATACTGTTGAAGAGGTCATCGACCACCTGGTTCATCGTCGACTGCTCCGCCACGAGCGGCCGGTAAATAAACGACCGGCCCTGCCGCGTGGTCGAGAGGGCTCCCTTAGCCACCAAACGCCGCAGGAGCGTCTTTACAGTGGCTGGCTTCCAGTCCACCTTCCGCTGTAAGATGGTGATGATCTGGTTGCTAGTCGTTTCCCCCAACGTCCAAACGATCCTCATTACCTGCCATTCGGCCGGGGTAATCTCTAATCCTTTCGTCATTTTACTGCCCCTTTCCGTTACGATTACAGTTGTAATTTTAACATTATTTTGCATTCTTGCAAAGCCGCAAGCCGAATTGACTTCCCTCCCGAACTTGGTAAACTAATACACTGTAATTAATGACAAAGGAGCATATAACAAACCCAATGCAAAACAAACGTATTCGGCACGCCCTGATCATCATGGTGCTCGGGACCTTCTTCGGCATCCTCTGCTCCACCCTAATGAACATCGCCCTGCCAACCTTCATGCGGGTCTTCAATATCAGTGAAGCCCACGTTCAATGGGTGATTAATGGCTACATGCTGGTCAACGCCCTGATGATTCCGGTCAGTTCGTACCTGATCAAACGCTTCTCGTTCCGCTGGCTCTTCATCTTCTTCTGCGGGGTTTTCCTAATAGGGACCATCATCGGGGCCACCGCTCCCAATTTCAACATGGTCGTTATCGCCCGCATGATCCAGGCAATCGGTGCCGGAATGATGATGCCGCTGGTTAATGTGCTGGCGATCCGTTATGCCGATCCCGGCAAAAAAGGGCGAATCATGGGGATCATCGGGCTGGCTTTCAACTGTGCCCCGATCTTTGGCCCGGTCCTCTCCGGGATCTTACTCAACTACTTCTCCTGGCGCTACCTCTTCATCCTGATCATCCCCTTCCTGGCGATTGTCCTCGTGCTATCATTCATCTTCCTGCCCTACATTCCGCATAATGAATCGCCACGGTTCAATACCACCGGGTTGGTCACGATCACGATTGGTCTCTGGTCACTATTGATGGGCCTGTCCAATGTCTCTGCCAACCGGCTGGTCTCCTTCAATGTCTGCGGCTATGTTCTGATTGGGCTCGCCTTCCTGGTGCTCTTCTACTTCACCCAGCGCCACAGCGATCACCAGTTGATCAACCTATCAATTTTCCATCACAAGCAGTTCGTTCTCGCCACCACCATTAACATGCTGATCACGGCGACGATGTACGGAAACACCATTTTGATCCCCCTCCTGGTCCAGATCGTTCTCGGCAAGAGTACCATCATCTCTGCCATGACCGTGCTGCCCGGTGCCTGCCTGACCGGTTTGCTCTCGACAACCAGCGGCCGTTTCTATGATATCTACCCGATCCGGGCCCTGGTCGGCACCGGACTGATCATCGACATCATCGGGACCCTCGGCCAGGCGATGATCGGGGCTAACAGTTCTGTTTTGATCATCACTATCTTCCAAACTGTCCGCCAGTTTGGCCTGGTCACCATGCTGATTCCACTGCAGACGCAGGCCCTGTCCCTGCTCCCTAACGAAATCGTGCCGGATGCCGTGGCTAGTTTCAACACCTTCCGCCAAATTGCTGCCTCATTTGGGACAGCCCTAATCGTGGCGATGGTCGGAATCGTCAACGGGATCATCCATAACCCGTCTTCTCACCTAGGGATCCAAGCTGGTTTCCTGCTCTGCCTGCTGCTGTTGATCATCTCACTGATCCTCAGTCGCCAGCTCTACCATAAGATTGAACATCCTGCTCATTAAGATTTGGGTCACTCATTTTAATCCGGGTGGCCTTTTTGTAGTTAGAAAGTGAATCGTTTTAACAACGAATGAATATTGTATAATGGTTATTGGAATTATTGATTGTTCGTCTATTGTTCCGGGGTTTTAGAAGCATCTCCCCATTT
>DWZB01000090.1 GCA_019118405.1 Candidatus Limosilactobacillus gallistercoris | reverse complement strand
TGAAGGCCTTAATTATCAGTGATAACCACGGTGACCAGCAGATCCTGGAGCAGGTAACGCAGTCCTGGCAGGACCGGGTGGACCTCATGATTCATTGCGGCGATTCGGAAATGGCACCGACATTGCCGGTGATGCAGCACTTTGACGTCGCGGTGCAGGGAAATAACGACTGGAGTCTGGAATATCCGCTGGAGCAGACGGTTGTAAAGGATGAGCGGCGAATCTACGCTACCCACGGCCACCGCTACCAGGTCAATTCCACGCTCACGCCCCTGATGCTTAAGGGGCAGGAACAACGGGCAGATATGGTCTGCTACGGTCATACCCACCAGCTCGCCGTGACGGTCGAGGACGGCATGCTGATGATCAACCCCGGCAGCATCAGTCTGCCGCGGGGACAGTATGCTGGACTTGGCGGAACCTATGCAGTAGTCGGGATTGACGATGAGCGCTTCAGCGTTGACTACTACACCCGTGATAACCAGCCGGTTGCCGACCTGCACTTTGTCTTTAATCGTTAGGAGGCCTTTTTGTGATTGACCAACACCTGCAGCAGATGCTCTTGACCAACAAGCAGAAATTCATGATTCCCGCGAGTCTGGTTGCCACCGTCAATGTAACCAACAGCCTGGACCATGCCTTCCTGGTTCTGACCAAGGATCGCTACGCCAAGATTGTGGTGATTGATAACGATAATCGCTACCGGGGACTGATCTCACTGGCGATGATCACTGACTGTCTGCTGGACACCCGGCGGATCGCCGTTAACCGCCTGCAGCAATTTGTGGTTGGCGACGTCATGCAGACGGATGCCCCGACGATTACCGATCCCTTTGACGTGGAGGAGAACCTTCACCTGCTGATCGACCAGTCCTTCCTGACGGTGGTGGATGACAAACAGCATTTCCGGGGAATTGTCACCCGGCGTGAGTTGCTGAAGGCAGTAAATTATACCGTGCATAACTTTGATCATTTCTATCAAATTCAAGATAAATAATAAAAAGGACCAGCACAAAATTCCGCTGGTCCTTTTCGTATTTAATAATCGTTTTTCAATAGTTGTTCGATGGTTTCAAGTACCCCGTCATGATTATTATCAATGTCGGTGGTGTGAGCAGCCTGCAGCTTGATAACCGGGTTGGCATTCTGCATGGCGTAGCTCCAGGAGGTCATCGCCAGCATCCCCAGGTCATTTTCATTATCGCCAAACGTGACGATCTCATCATCACGCAGGTGGAGACGGTGCTGGAGAACGGCCAAGGCATTACGCTTGGTTCCCTGCGCATTGCCGATCAGGTCAGTGTTGAAACCCGAGTTCTCAACGATCAAAGAAGGCGGCAGGTAGCCGTCCATCACGGCTGCCACCCTATTGAGGTCAATGTGGGGCGCGAAGTTGATTGCGATCTTGGTAAAACGTTCGTCGGGATATTCACTGAAGACCTGGCGGATATCCGGGACCCGCACCACCCTTTCGTAAAAGAGCTTAACGATGGCAAAGTTCTTGGCATCCATCTGCTGGTCAACGTAGGAAGTGGTCGGCCCGGAAACAACGAGCTGGTTGATATCCTGGGGACCGTAGAAGCGGTCGAGGATGTGCATCACCCGCTCCAGAGCGGTTACCTCAATGGGGTAGGCCGCGAGAAACTTATGGCCGTGGTGGATGACGGAACCGTTCTGCGAGATGAAGTCCATCTGGTCAACGTAGGGTTGAAATTCCCGCGCCAGCCGAGGGAAACTGGAGCCGCTCGCCGCCACAAAGCGGATGTTGCGCTTTTGGAGCTGGCGGAAGAGGCGTTTGAAACGGCGCTGGTTATAATGATGGTCGTCACGTAAAAAAGTACCATCCATATCAGTAGCGATTAGTTTAATGGTCATTCTGATGATTTCCCTCCCATGATAATGGGATATTTTGGGCGTGCAGGGCCTGTAAGTAGGCGGCCAGGAACTTACTGGAAATCCGGGACTGACTGCCATTGGCAACGGTGATGGTTACCCGGAAGGCCAGTTGGGTGCCCACCGTGACGGGTCCCACGATTACGGGCTGGGCCCGCAGCTCCGGCGTGGTGGCGATGAGCTTTTTGTTGACGGTCACCACCGCATCCCTGACCGCAGAGAGCACGGCATTGGGGGCGATGTAGATATCAACGTTGGCCACCATGTCGTTGCGGGAGAAGTTGCGAACAATGGTGATGTTGCGGTTGGGGATGTAGTTAAGCGTCCCGTCCGCGCTGGTGACTTTGGTTGTCCGGATGCCGAGTGCGGTGACGGTTCCCTTGATATTATCGACTTCAACGATGTCACCCACGTCAAGCTGCTGTTCGAGCAGGATGAAGAAGCCGTTGACCAGGTCGCTGACAAATCCCTGGGCCCCCAGCCCGAGGGCGATACTGAAGATCCCGGCCCCGGCGATCAGGGTGCCAACCGGGACGCCAATCTCGGAGAGCAGGGCGTACAGGAAGAAGAAGTAGCAGGTATAGCGGTAGATGTTAAGGGTCAGGGCCCGGATGGTAGCCAACCGGTTGCTGTTCTTCAGGAGCTGGTACTTGTTAGATTCAAGAAACAAGTGATTGATGATGAGCCGTCCAAGCCACAGAATAACCGCAAAGAGCAGGAACGTCAGTACGATTAACAGGAGCTTATTCAGGCATTGCTGGAGAATCTGGTGCCAAGACAGGTCGGTGAAGGCTTTGCGGACCTCCTCAATTTGTTTATTAAACTGAGCATAGCTGGCAGCGATGGCCATATTATTTTCCCCCTCGTTAGTAATTAGGTCAATTCTAACAGGGAATGCCGTGAAATGTCGATAGGACAATTGTCGTTCGGCCCCGTTTTGTGATATTCTAATCGTAAATAACCCATATAGATGACCACTGATTCAAAGGAGGAGTACGATGACTTTTGGACAATTAGCGGGTTTGATTGCTGCCATTGCTTTTCTGATTCTGGTTGTGTTTGCCTGTGTTGTGTTGACACAATTGAGTAAGACAATAAAGGAGACCAACGCCAGCATCACACTCTTGACGCGTGACATGGATAACCTGAGCAAGGAAGTTGAGGATGTCCTCGGCAACACCAATTCCTTGTTGGAAGACATTAACAAGAAGTCCAGCCAGCTGGACCCGGCTGTCAAGGCGGTGGCTGATGTCAGCCAGAGCGTAATCGATATCAACGACAGCCTGCATGAAGTAACGGAAAAGGTTAATGCCCGGCGGGAGAAGGCTCAACTGGGAATGGGGCTGTTGAAGACAGTTGGTAAGACTGCGATTGTGAACGGAATTACGCGGTTCAGAAAACGGCGTGTAGAAAAGAAAGGAGTCGAGACAGATGAGTAAGAAAGCATTAATCGGGGCACTCCTGGGCAGTGCAGTAACTGCGGCTGCCTGGAAGCTTTTGCCTGACGAGAAGAAAACAGCATTAAAGCAACGGGTCAACGAGACAGCAACCGACCTGGCCGATTGGACAACTGACTACGCCTTGGATGCCCTCGACATTGTTGATGCTAAGATCGCCGAGTCAGAAGCCAGTGACCGGTTCAGCGGAGTTGTTGATGGCGTCAAGGATGCCAAGGATAAGGCCAAGCAGACGGCCAGCCACCTTACCGATCGGTTGACGAACGATGATTTTGACCAAGAGACGGCCGACATCCGGCGGGAGCTGGCGGCTGCCGCTCACCCAGATGATAACGATGACCCGGTTGTTGATGATGATATCGTGATCGATGCCACCGACAATCAGGATAAAAAGGATGCTGAGTAGGTAAGAATCAGTGATGGCAACTGGCGATCTGTAAAAAAGACAGTTAGTTGCCATTTTTTGTTGAAAACGTTTGCCATTTGAGGGCTGATCTGATATATTAGTAAAGTTATGAAAAGTCATGAAAACAGACAAAATCAGTGAAGAAAGGGCTATCTTATGGAGAAACAATCAGTAACAATTTACACCGTGGCACGTGAAGCGCGGGTTTCGATGGCAACTGTTTCACGGGTTGTCAATGGTAATCCGAACGTCAAGCCGGCTACCCGCCAGAAGGTCATGGACGTCATCAAGCGGCTTAACTACCGGCCAAACGCAGTTGCACGGGGCCTAGCTTCCAAGAAGACCACTACCGTTGGGGTTATTATTCCGCGGATTACCAATCCTTACTTTGCGGACCTGGCCTTGGGAATCGATGATATTGCCTCAATGTACAAGTACAATATCATTCTGACCAACTCCGACAACGATGATGACAAGGTCCTCAAGGTGGTGCGGAACCTTCTGGCCAAGCAGGTTGATGGCATTATCTTCATGGGTTACAGCATGCCAGACGAGCTGCGCGATGAGCTTAAGAGCAGCAACACCCCCGTGGTAGTGGCCGGTTCTGTCGTAAACGATGATGAGTTGGCAACCGTCCGGATCGATTACGAAAACGCTGCTAAGGAAGCCACGCTGAAACTTTTGGATAATGCCAAGGATCATGTGGCCTTTGTCACCGGTCCCCTGAGGTACGTTATCAATGGTAATGATAAGCTGCGCGGTTACAAGGCCGCTTTGGCAGAACGCCACATTGATTTTGATGACCAGCTGGTCGTGGAAACCGACGGAACCTACCAGAGCAGCTATGACCAGGCCAAGAAGCTGGTAGAAGCAGGCGTCAAGGCTGCCTACATCAGCAATGATAACCTGGCGGTCGGTCTGCTGAACGGCTTGACTGATAATGGGGTCAAGGTCCCCGAAGAGTTTGAGATCATTTCTTCAAACGATACCACCTACACCAAGATCTCCCGGCCAACGATTTCCTCGATCACTCAACCGCTTTATGATATTGGTGCGATTGCAATGCGACTGCTGACTAAGCTGATGGATGGCAAAGACTCTGCTGCGGACGCAGATGAGAAGGATGTCATCTTGGATCACGGCTTTGCAAACCGGCAGTCAACCCGGTAAAAAGATTTGACAACCAGAAGTGAAATCCGTGCCCAGCGGGAAGCGGCCGAACAGGCCAGCACGCCGCCGGTTTCTGATCCAGAACCAGCGACAGAGAAAAGCAACCACTTCTTTAACCTTTGGGGAAGCATCTTCTTGATCCTGTTCATTTTGAGTGCGATCTTGAATGCGACCATCCTCAATCCTAAATTTGTCCTCCATGAGGTCAGAAACTCAGTGGTGGAAACGACAATTACCGATCAGGTGAACGGGGCCTTGGAGCGTTACGGGGTGCCGACTTCGGTCCTGACCGATAAGGATACGGACCGCCTGCTTAATCAGGCGGTCAACCAGGTCTATGCCGGCAAGAATATTCACCTGGACCTCAGCACAGTGACTCAGCGGGCCGGGGCGGCGGCCGATAGCCAGCTTGCTCAATATGGCCTTGCCGGCGTAGGCAGTGCAGCTTCTTCTGCGCTGAGCCAAAATATTAACAGTGTGGTTAATGGGCAACTGAACACGCCTACAGTGGCGCGTTTGGCAAACGGAATCCACCTCGCCAAGGTGGCAGCTAATATGATTTTCACGATAACCGGGATCGGCCTGATGGTACTAGCAGTTCTTGCTGTTTTGGGCCGTCACTTTGCGCAGAGCTTCAGCCGGATGGGAATCTGGACGGTTATTATCGATGGGGCCCTGTGCGGTGCAATTGGCAAGCTGGCCCCACAGCTTGCAGCCGATCAACCTGACTACACCGCCTTTGTTGCCCAGTTGTCAACTGATTTTATGCGGACGGCGTTGACGATGATTGGCATGGTCCTGGTGGTTACCATCATTCTGCTTATCTGGCGGATATTTGGCCGGCGGCTGCTTTCCCGCCGTTAACCTTGAATTAATCACTAAACTTTGCTAAAATTTATCTGTTTATCACATTAATTAAGAAAAGAGGAGTCAGTAATGTCAGGACATTCAAAATGGCATAACATTCAAGGGCGGAAGAACGCCCAAGATGCTAAGCGTGGTAAGATTTTCCAAAAGATCTCACGTGATTTGTACCAAGCAGCTAAAGCAGGTGATCCTGATCCAGCGAACAACGCTCAACTGCGTTTGGTAATTGACAAGGCACATGCGGCTAACATGCCAAAGAAGAACATCGACCGGGCCATTGCTAAGGCTTCTGGTATTGGTGGTGCCAAGTTCGAAGAAGTAACTTACGAAGGTTACGCTCCGGGTGGTGTTGCCGTTATGGTTTCCGCACTGACTGATAACAAGAACCGGACGGCCTCCGCTGTTCGTTCTGCCTTCAGCCACTCTGGCGGTTCCCTCGGTGCTAGTGGTTCCGTTTCCTACATGTTTGATCGCAAGGGCTTGATCGAAATTCTTCGTGATGGTCTGGATACCAGTGAAGATGACATGTTGATGGACGCCTTGGATGCTGGTGCCGATGACATGAAGGCCAGTGATGAGAAGTTCCAAATCTTCACTGACCCAAGCAACATGGCTAGTGTTCGCGACGCTCTTCAAGGCAAGGGCTACGAACTGGATACGGCCGAAGTAACGATGATCCCACAAAACCGGACTGCCGTTCCTGAAGACAAGGTCAAGCAATACCGTCACTTAATTGATGAATTGACCGCTAACGATGATGTTGCCGACATCTACGAAACTGGTATTCTGCCAGACGACGATGACGACGAAGAAGAATAATTTGGGTTATTGAACCCTAAAGAGCTACTGAATTTTCAGTAGCTCTTTTTTCGTTTAAAAGTCTTTCTTTGCCGTCCTTATTAAGTAGGGGGGATGGATAATGGAAGCCTTTGAAAAGGACCTGAACGTGATCATCAGTCGGCGGATTGCGGACCTTTATGTACTGCCGTTTAAGAACTATTACCGGCTCATGGCAGCCGAACAGGGACAGTTAAAACTGTTCAAAGAGGTTCCGCAAGACTATGGCTGCCGCCTGATTACCTACCTGAAGTACCGTGCTGACATGGCCGTCAGTGAGCACCGCCGGCCGCAACTGGGGGCGATGACTTGGCATTGCGGTCCGGAAAAGGTCAACCTGCGTCTGTCCAGTGTTGGCGACTACCAGGGCCGGGAATCGCTGGTAGTCCGTTTTATTTACCAGCTGACTGATGACCGTTATCACCTGCTTTTTCCGGAGCAGTGGCAGGAACTGAAGACAATGCTGCACCGCCGGGGCCTGATCCTCTTTGCGGGACCGATGGGATCGGGGAAGACGACGACAATGTACCGGCTGGCCCGGGAGCTGGCGAGTAAGCAGGTCGTCATGACGATCGAGGATCCGGTAGAAATCAACGAGCCCCGGTTCATCCAGCTCCAGATCAATGACTTGGCGGGGATGGGGTATCAGCAATTGTTGCGGCTGGGGCTTCGTCACCGGCCTAACGTTTTTATCATTGGGGAGATCCGCGACCCCCAGACCGCCATGATGACGATTCAGGCGGCCTTGAGCGGGCATTTAGTATTGGGCACCGTTCACGCCCGTGATGCCTACGGGGTGATTGCCCGGCTAATTCAGCTGGGAGTCCCATCCTACTATCTTGAGCAGGTCATGACCGGGGTTTGCTACCAGCGCCTATTGATGCAAACCGATGGGACCCCGGCCGTCCTGTTTGACCAGTTGAACAGGACGGCGTTGATAAAAGAAGTGAAAAAGCAGCAGGGGAGGGGAATGACCGATGCGTGGACACACTATCTTGACCAGGCGGTATCGCTGGGCCAGATCACACCTGAAGAAGCGGCCAAGTACCAAAACGGTTAAGTTTACGCCGTTCGTCCAGGGCCAGTGGTTTTTGCTGGTTCATGACTTGCTGACGGTAGGCTTTTCGCTCCAGCATGCCCTGCGCTTTACCAAAACGGTGATGCCGGCCCTGCAGCCGTTGCTAACCGATGTCGAACAACAGATGGCGGCGGGAGAGATGCTGGCAACCGGGGTGCAAAAGTATGTGAGTCAAGACCTGTATTATCAGTTGCGCCTGGCAGAGCTGCACGGAGCCTTACCCCAGACACTGAAGGAGTTGGGAACGCTGCGCCTGACCGAGGCTCGGCAGCGCCGCAAACTTCGGGGATTGCTGCAGTACCCGCTCCTCCTTTTAGGAATGCTGGCGATCGTCGTCAGCGGCCTGGTGATTTTCGTCTACCCCGAACTTAACAGTTGGCAGACGCATGCGCAGGGCGGGGCTTGGTGCGAGATCAGTCTGAACCTGGGGTTGTACCTGCTAACCGG
>DWZB01000089.1 GCA_019118405.1 Candidatus Limosilactobacillus gallistercoris | reverse complement strand
GGTCGACCGGGTAAACCTCGGGGTTGAGGTCGCGCTTGTACTCGTCCCAGAGACCATCCAGGCTCGCAGTCCGGTGGTCGCGGATCTCATCGAGACTTGGTTCGTCATAGACATACTCGCCATCTTTCCAGATATCCTTCAACATTGGCCGAGCAATGAAATCATTGACGTCCTTTTGCTGCAATGGGAAGTTCGGGTTGAACATGTTCAGTGAATCCTGTTCACGGGGATCCTCATCGTCCAGCGTGATGTAATCACCCTCGCTCTTCTTGTCAGCCCGGTCGTTGATCCGCCAGACCTGCTTCTTGCCGGGAGTCGACATCTTAGCCACGTTATTGGACAGCTTAATGGTGTCGACCATCTGGCCCTGGTCATCCTCAACCGAGACCAGCTTGTAGACTGCCCCCAGGGTTGGCTGGTCGTAGGCGGTGATCAGTTTCGTCCCGATTCCCCAGACGTCGATCTTGGCCCCCTGCATCTTCAGGTTCTGGATGGTCTTTTCGTCAAGGCCGTTGGAGGCAAAGATCTTCACGTCCTTGAAGCCGGCATCATCCAGCATCTTCCGGACCCGCTTCGACAGGTAGGCCATGTCGCCACTGTCGATCCGGACCCCGATGAAGTTGATCTTGTCGCCGAATTCCTTGGCCACCCGGATGGCAGTTGGCACCCCGCTCTTCAGCGTGTCAAAGGTATCGACCAAAAAGACACAGTCGCGGTGCGTCTCTGCATAAGCCTTGAAGGCATCGTAATCGTTCCGGTAAGCCTGAACGAGGGCATGGGCGTGGGTCCCAGAGATTGGAATCCCGAAGAGCTTGCCGGCCCGAACATTACTGGTGGCGTTGAAACCGCCGATGTAGGCCGCCCGGGTTCCCCAGATCGCAGCATCCAGCTCCTGGGCCCGGCGTGAACCGAATTCCATCACACTCTGATCGCCGACGATCGACTTAACCCGGGACGCCTTCGTGGCCACCACGATCTGGTAGTTGAGGATGTTCAAAACCGCCGTTTCAATCAGCTGGCCTTCGATGATCGGGGCGTCAACCTGAAAGATCGGTTCGTGGTTGAAGACAAAGTCCCCTTCCTCGAAGCTGCGGATGGAACCGGTAAACTTGAAATCACGCAGGTATTCCAGAAAATCATCGTCGTATTGGCCAGTCGACTTGAGATAGTCGATATCGCTATCCGTGAAGTGGAGCTGCTTAACGTAACGGATGATGTGGTCAAGCCCGGCAAAGACTGCGTAACCATTTTGAAACGGCATCTTCCGGAAGAAGGCCTCAAAGACCGCCCGGCGGTTGGCGAGTCCCTGCTTCCAATACGTCTGCATCATGCTCAACTCGTAAGCATCGGTGTGCAGTGCCAAACTATCATCAGGATAATTGAATTTCATGAATCTTGATCCTCTCAAATAAATAATAACGTTATTGTAGCACGAAATAAGTTCAGGGTCCGCCAACTTACTTTTCCAGCACGAACTCGAACCGGGAGCCGACGTACTGAGTGTGCACATACTCAAATGGCCGCCCATCCTGCAGGTAGGACAGCTGGGTCATCCGGAGCAGGGCATCCCCCCGTTTGATCTGCAGGTAGGTTGCGATCTTCTCAGTGGCCTTGGTGGCCGAGATTGCCTGGGTGGCGTGGCCGGGATAGAGGTGGGCCTTCTTCTCCAGGGTCCGGTAGAAGGAGCTGGTAACCTCCTCCTTGCTGAAGTCCTCCACCAATGCGGCTGGGACCGTCGCCACCTCGTAGCAGAGCGGCACATCATCTCCATAGCGGACCCGTTCCATCCGAAGCACCTTAGCTCCAGCCGGCAGTTCGAGCTTCTCGACTTCCGTTTGGGATGGAATCGTCAGGTGGTAGGAGATCGTCTTGCTCGACGCCTTTTTGCCGGACACCTGCATCAGCTCAGTAAAACTGGTCACCCCGGACATTTTCTCCTGGACCTTGCGATTGGCCACAAAAGTTCCTGAACCAACCCGCCGTTCCAGGATCCCCTCATCGACCAGGGCCTGAATTGCCTGGCGGAGGGTCATCCGGCTGACATCAAAGCTGGCCGCCAATTCCCGTTCGGCGGGGATCTTCTGGCCGACCTTCCACTTGCTGCTCTCGATGTTTTCGCGTAATTGATTATGAATCTGAATATATACTGGTGATCCCATGTCTCTCTTCTCCTAAAGCCAAATGTTACTTATTGTTGGTCCTATTTTAACACGATGTTAGTTATCTAGACCAATCATCTATTCATCTTGCTTATCCGCAATAAACAAAAGCAGAACCTTGCGATCAGTTCCAATAACCAATTGCAAAATTCTGCCTTAATTTAATTATTTTTGCGCAATGCCAGGCCCTTCTCCAGTGACCGGTCGACAATGATCGACTGGGAATCGGCAACTGGATACTCGGTCTCGGGGTTCATTTCCTCCGCGTAGGACAGTTCGGTGCAGCCGAGGATGACAATGTCGGCCCCTTCTTCTTCAATCATCCGCCGCACCAGCTCGTGGTACTTCTTACCGTCGGAGTGACCGCCTTCCTTGATGTCGTGGTAGATGAGATCTTCAGTCATGTCGACGATCTCAGGGGTCGGCTTAACCTCTTCGTAACCAGCCTCCGTGATGTAGTGGTCGTAAAGGCCCGCTTCAACCGTCCCCCGTGTTGCCAGCAGGCCGACCTTCTTGGCATCCGGCTTGATCTTCTTGATCTCGTTGACCGTCTCCTGGAGCATGTTCAGAATCGGGATATCGGTTGCCGCCTGCAGCTTGTCAAAGGCATAGTGGGCAGTGTTGCAGATCAGGACAAAGAAAGCCGGCTTGAGTAGACTCTGCTGCTTGATGTCCTCGATCAGGTCCAGGTTGTAATCGGGTTTGCTGTGGTCGAGGATCCAGGTCGTGCGATCGGGTACCGTGGCGTGGTTAACCACGATGTAGTCCAGGTAATCCTGGTCACGGTGAATTGGGGTCCGCGCATCAAGAAGCCGAACGTAACTTTCGGTGGCTAATGTTCCCATGCCGCCAAGCACTGTAAAGAATTTTTTCATAGT
>DWZB01000088.1 GCA_019118405.1 Candidatus Limosilactobacillus gallistercoris | reverse complement strand
GACGGAGAAGTCCTTGTCGCCGATCAACTGCAGCAGGTCGTGCACGTAGGTGGAGCTCAGGGAGTTCCCGGCAAAGATCACCAGTGGGTACTTGCCGTCCTTGGCACTCTGCGCCTGGTAGAAGGTGTTGTGCAAAAAGTCGATTGCCATCTGGGCCCCCAGGTAGGAACCCCCGATTCCGATGACGACCAGGATGTCGGAGTCGGATTGGATCTTCTTGGCTGCGGCCTTGATCCGGGCAAACTCGTCCTTGTCGTATTCCGTTGGCAGATGGAGCCAGTCACGGAAGTCCGCGCCGGCACCGGTGCCGTTGCGAAGTTCATCGTCGGCGGCGTTGACCATTGCCTGCATCTCGCCTAATTCATTGTCATTAACGAATTGCTTTAAGCCTTGCTTATCTAATGAAACATGCGCCATGATAAAATCCTTCTTTACCAAATATTATTTTGAAGTTCTTCGAAAACGTTTTCGTATTTCAACGGTTATTATGATAGCGCTTTCTCTTTTTTATGTCAACCGGTTGACACAAAAAATTTTTTATACAATAAAAAAGAACAGTACTAGGCTGTTCCTCCATCTAATATTTTCACTGGCAGCATCGTCGAGGTTACCTTCTCCCCATTCATCCGGGATTGGAGCATCTCAACCGCTGTTGCAGCCATCTGATTAATTGGTTGCTGAATTGTTGTTAACTGTGGTAATAAGATCCGGGTCGCGTTGGCCCCATCATACCCGACCACTCGCAGGTCTTCGGGGATCAGGTGTTTGAACTCCCCGGCAATGTTCATGATCAAACCGGCGTTGGTATCATTATCTGCAAAGATCCCGTCCACTTCCGGGTGGTCCTCAAAAAGCTGGCGAATAATCTGCCGCTTTTTCTCGACCGGATCATCGAAACTGATGTGGTACGTGATCGGCGTCTGACCATGTTCCCGCAACAGGTCCTCGTAGGCTAACCGCCGCTCGTGGTTGGGCGTCGGAATGTCTTCGGGATAGTTAGTGTGGATAATGTGCTGACAGCCATCGTCTAACAGGCGCTGGGTAGCCAGCAGGCCCCCGTTATAGTTATCGGAAGCCACCACCGGAACGTTACGGCTAACGATCTGCTCGATTGAGATGATCGGCAGGGTGGTGCGTTGGTACTCGCTGATCGCCTGGTTGTGGGCCCCCACAATGAGGCCATCAACCTGGCGATTAAGGAGCTGGCGCAAGAAGCTGCGTTCCTTCTCCGGATTGTTCTGGCTATTTCCCATCAGGACCTTGTAGCCACGCCGGTACAGCTCATTTTCCAAGGCCGACTCGAGTTGACCAAAGAAGGGATCGTCAATGGTGGGGAAGATTAGCCCCACCAGCTTGGTTTCCTGCTTATACAATTGGCGTGCGATGGCGTTAGGACGGTAATTAAGCTTCTCCATCGCCTGCTCAACCTTGGTGATCGTCTCATCGCTAAGGTAGCCGCGGCGGTTGAGGACTCGTGATACTGTCGTTTTGGAGACGCCGGCTTCTTTAGCGACGTCATCTAGCTTGACTGGCTTTTTGGCCATAATTTTCACCCGATTTTAAAGAATTATCTTTATTATAACATTTTCCAATTCACGAGGAGGTAATGACAATGGATAACAAAGAAGTTATAAAGCGTTGGCGCGAGGCAAAAGTGATCGGGAACATCGCTACGATCGCCTGCCTGATTATGTACGCCTCTTATATCGATCAAATTGTTCTCAACTTCACTGGACACCCGGTATCACCCTTGCAGCCAATCTGCGCCGCCATCAACGCCTCCCTGTGGGTTGCCTATGGCTGGCTTAAGCCTGACAAGGATTGGCCGGTCATCATTGCCAACTTTCCCGGAATTATCTTTGGTGCCATTACCTTTATCACCGCGTTTGTCCACTAGAATTAAAAAGGACTTGCCGATTTGGCGAGTCCTTTTTATAATGCCTGACGATATGCCGCCAGGGTTTGCGGATCATAGCAGACCATCGTCACCGTCTCAACCACCGCCGCCGTATCCAGAAAGTCACGGATTGTGGTCAGAGCAATT
This sequence comes from Candidatus Limosilactobacillus gallistercoris, assembly GCA_019118405.1. GTDB lineage: Bacteria > Bacillota > Bacilli > Lactobacillales > Lactobacillaceae > Limosilactobacillus > Limosilactobacillus galli. The sequence goes on along the minus strand of DWZB01000088.1, from coordinate 51,881 downwards.
GGTGCGGCAAGATCAAGCGGAAAGGCATAGACTCCGGTGCTGATTGATGGGAAAGCAACACTCCGGCACCCGTGCTCCTCTGCCAGGCGCAGACTGTTGCGGTAGGAATTGGCCAGCAGCTGCCGCTCGTTGCCATCCCCGCCATGCCAAATCGGACCGGGGGTGTGGATAATGTAGCGGGCCGGCAAGTTGAAGCCGCTAGTGATGCGGGCCTCCCCGGTTGGGCACCCGTTGAATTTGCGGCAGGCCAAGTAGAGGCCTGGGCCCGCCGCCCGGTGAATCGCGCCATCAACACCGCCACCGCCCATCAGGGTCGTGTTGGCCGCATTGACAATTGCGTCGACTTGCGCCCGAGTAATGTCACCCTGGACCACGTTAATTTTCTTCATCGTCATTCCCCCATTTCACAGAATTTGACTAAAAAAATCACCGCCTACCCGTTTCCGCGCAAGCAGTGATTTTTCTTTTACCAGATGTTGACCCGGTCTTCCGGCGCCTTGTACATCTTATCGCCCGGTTGAATATCGAAGGCCGTATAGAAATCAGCCAGGTTCTCGGCCTGAACGTTGGCCCGCAGTTTCTGCGGCGCATGCACGTCAATTGACAGGAGGAGTTGGTCATACTGTTTAGTCGCCTTCATCCGCCAGATCGTGGCCCAGTTGATGAAGAACTCGCTGGCGCTGAAGTCTTCCTCTTCCTTAGCCGCTTCAAGGGCACAGGACAGACCGCCCCCGTCGGCAATGTTTTCGGAGACGGTCAGCTTTCCATTGACCTTCTGCCCCGCAAACGGCAACCCATCGAACTCCTTAATCATCTTTTGGGCCAGCTGCTTGAAGTGGGCCGAATCCTCAGCCGTCCACCAGTTGTTGAGGTTCCCGTACTCGTCAAAGAGGGCCCCGTTGTTATCGAAGGCATGGGAGATCTCGTGGGCAATAACCGCCCCGATCCCACCGTAATTCTGACTGCTGGTCTGCTTCAGGGAGTAGAACGGCGCCTGCAGGATTGCGGCCGGGAAGACGATGATGTTCTTGAACGGGTGGTAGTAGGCATTAACCGTGGCGGCACTCATCTCCCACCGCATCCGGTCAACCGGCTTGTTCCAGCGGCCAAACATCTCACGGTTCTTGACGTAGCTGATCTGGTTGAGGTTGGCAATCAGCGATTCACCCTCATCAACCTTGAGCTGGTCATAGACAGCCGGAAGCTTGTCCGGGTAGCCGACCTGGATCCCGAGCTTATCCAGCTTGAGAATGGCTTTCTCCCGCGTCGCCTTGCTGAGCCAGTCGTTCTTAGCCAAACGCTTCTTGTAGACGGCCACCATCCGCTCAACCATCTGGTGAACGTCAGCCTTGGCAGTCGGGCCAAAGTACTTCTTACCGTAGTAATCACCGGCAACTTGGCTGAAGACATCGCGAGCCAGGTAGTAGGCAAACTTGCGCTGACTGACCGGCTTCTTGCTTCCGGACAGGGCCCGGCCAAAGCGGCCGTTGATCTCCCGCATCTCATCATCCAGGTAGCTGGCGTAGTTCCGAACGATGTTGACCGTGGCCCAATCCTTAAACAGGTCGAAGTGGTCTTTCAAGATGCTATCCAGGGCCTTGAAGTAGTCCGGCTCGGTCACAATAACCTTTTCTGGGGTCGTGCCAACCAGGCGTTTGATCACGCTGGCCAGATCCAATTGGTCGGTTGCACTGGTCAGTTCCGCGACCGTCTGCGGGTTGTACATCTTGCTGTAGTCTGCAGCCTCCTCGGCACTCTTAACGTTTGGCGCCAGGAGGGCATCAAAATCCTTGGCATGCTGAATGATCTGGGCAGCTTCATCCTTGTCATAGCCCAGCTTATCCATCAGCGTCGTCACCATGTCGGTCCACAGCTTAAGCAGCTGGTCGTGCTCCTGCTTCTTTTCCGGCGTGTAGTAGCTCTTGTCGGGCAGGATCAGGGATGGGGACGAAGCAAACAGGGCATAAACGGTGGCATTCTTCATGTCCGCATCGATATCAAACGTCACTGGTGATGGCAGACCATACATGATCCAGTTGCGCCACTGCGCCTGGTAGTCATCGTAGGACTTGAGCTCCTCAACGCTGCTGAGTACCCGCTTCAGGGCCTTGGGACCAACCTTTTTACGGAAGTCGAACTTCTTGGCAATCTTGTACAGCTTGATCATCTCGTTGAACCGTGCGTCGTCTGACTTCTGCTTGCCCTCGGCATAGGCATCGAAATCGTCTATCATCTGCTTATCAATTTTGTCAACGAGGTCGTTGAAGCCCCCGGTTGCCGGCTTGTCATCAGGAATCTTGGCGTTCTTGATCCAGTCGCCGTTAACGGCCTCGTACAGGTCGTCCTTGATCATCTTTTTATCTACTGACACTGTGCATCCTCCTTAGCGTGTTGATGCTTTTATTATACTATTTTTTCAGAAATGTCGGTAACAATTGGACTAGTCTTGAAACGGATCCAGCAATGCCTGCCGGGCCCCAGCGGAAAACCACTGGTCATGACGCATGATCAACTGGTTAACCGCCCGGTAATCATTGAGGTCGGTGGTCCCGCTGATCAGACCAGCAATCTGAAGCTGGCGGGCAAAATGGACATCGGCGGCCTCCAGGACATTTCGGTAAATCGGCTGGGCATCCGGGTCCCAGTCCTCGTTCAACAGTCCCACGACTCGGCGATACTCCTCACTATGGGTCAGAACGCGCTGCATCGCTTGAGGGTTTAAAAGCATCGTCATTTTTCATTCCTCCCTAATTTGAATACTCGGCCATGCTGACCGGCAACGGACAGCTGGTCAGAACTCGTGGTCAGCAGCCAGTCAACATTGCGGTAGCCGTGGCTGCGTAATTGTTTTTCGCCCCAGCCGTCTGTAATGATCACCACTAGCGTCCCGGTCCGGGAAACGCGGTGGGCGGCCAGGAAGTCAAAGATCGCCTGAAAACTGGTGCCGCCGCCACCATGCCGCTCCCAGTTAACGGGCCGCCCGGGATGCAGGGACTGGCCCGACAGGTAGACCTTGGCGTCAAACGCGTAGACCGTGGCCTTGATCCGGTAATGCCGGACCAACTGTATGATCTCCGTCAGAGCCCCGCTTATCGCTGTGTCCGTCATCGATCCCGAATTATCGACGAAGATCTTCAGTTCAGCAGTCAGGTGGGTCACCTGGCCAGGAAGATCCATCCGCAGAGGCTGGCGGCGGTTGAACCGCGCATGTGATGGCTCCTTGCCCCGCGCAACCTGGCCGAGTTGCCGAGTCAGAACTTGCCGCCAATCAAAGCTGCCCGGAGATCGGCGCGGACTGATTGCCTGGCGGACCTCTCCCGGCAGCAAACCGCGGTCATGCTGGGGCGTCTGCTGCCAAGCATGACGGAGCAGCTGGCGCAGGCTGGCAATTCGAATTTGCTGATTGCCCACCAGCTGGGCGGCACTGCGATTCCAGCCCCGATGGTCATCCTGCTCGCCAGCAGCCGGCCGTTCCCCCCACTGGCCATCTTCCAGACGGATGCCGCCCTTTTGCAAACGCTCGCGTTCTGTCACGCTGGTCCTAGCCAATATCCGCAGGTAGTCTTGCGAATCAAGCCTTGCCGGAATCCGCCGCCGCAAGAGCTTGCGAACTTGTTCCAGGGTGGCCGTTCCCGGAGGTGCCGCCGGCAGGTACTGGTTAACTGCCATATCCGTGGCCACTTTAACCAGCTGAGGATGAGGGTGGTTAGCATAACGCAGGGGATGCTGCCACAGGACGTGCAACGCTTCGTGGGCCAGCAGCAGCTGAGCATCATCTTGGCGAAGCTCGACAAACGTCTTCGGATTGACTACGAGAGTTAACTGATCGCTCCTCCAGTGCAAGCCGACGACCACAGACTGGTGCTCATCAAACTGGCGAGGCAGCTGGAGGAGAATTTCCCCCAGCAGGCGGTGTTTCTGCAAGACTGCAACGATTATCTGACTGACCATTGCCGGAGCGCTCACGGCCGAATGATGATGAAAGAACTTGTTCCAGAAGGCCATCAGCTCCGGTCGCCTCGCGTGGCAATTTCGGCCAGGCGGCGATAGAGCTTGGCCACCGGCCCCACCGGTTCTTCCTTAGCTGTCTCATACATCGGCTGGATGACTTGCTCCAATCGTCCACCGATAGACTGGGCAATCGCGAATTGACCGTCTGGGCTGATTTGATCAAGTAATGCACTGAAAGTCCTGGCCCCAGCTGAAGTGCTCAACGGTGCCCGCTCATCATCGGCAACCCATTCCCGAAGCAGGCGCACCTTGGTTGCCTCGTCAGCACCGGCAAAGTCTTTTTGACTGGCCTCCTTGGTCTGGACGGCCTCCAGAGTGAGCTGTTTCCCCTGCGCCAGCACAAACTGGGCAAAGGAAACTCCCACCTCGGTTCCCAAGTCACCGCTGAATAGGTTGTCGGCAAGCTCCTGCTGGGTAGCTGGTGGTAACTGCTGCAGCTGGTCCAGATTGTTAGCAACCCGTTCCCACGCCCGGGGTGTCGGCTGCAGGTCCAGATTATCCGGATCATGAACCGCCAGCCGTTCCGGGTAGGTCGTCAGATAGTTAATCACTAGTGGATTAACTCCGGCATCACGTGCCCAGGCCAGCCATTCCGTAGTAGAGGCTGTCATCACCAGCCGCACTGTCCGATCCTTGATAGCCGCGTCGGCGGAGGCCACCGCATACTCCCGGTCACCAAAGCCGGCCATCGAGCTGTCTGGATTTTCCGCAATAACGATCATGACGGTATCGGGAAGCCGCAGCGCATTGATCCGCCGTTGGAGGACCAGGTTCATCAGCTCACTCTGAACAGCGGCCGTCCCCCGGTTGAACTCATCGAGGAACCAGATAATCGGTGTCGCGGGGTGGGCTTCGGCATCTTTAATAATCCGAATCAGGGTCTCCGAATAGCCAAACTGGACATTGGCCAGCCGACCATAGTGCTGGGTCTCAACAAACGAATCACTGGTCAGCGGGGGAACAGGGATGGCCAGGTCTCCCTTCTCGCTCAGGCTGACCACTGTAGTAAACAAGTGGGCACCCAGCTGGCCGGCAACGTCCTTAACCAGGGCCGACTTGCCGATCCCCGCATCCCCGACAATGTTAGGAACATTCCCCGCCCGCAGGACCAGGGGAACTGCCGTCAGTAGTTGTTGATATGTCAATGCCATGTAATCAGTCCTTCCAACCGTGCTTCTCAAGGTCCATCATGCGTTTGCGCATTCCCGACACGTAGGGGTTGCCGGCGACGATGAAGCGCTGGGGCTTGGCGCCATCTTTGCCCTGCATGTTCACCCCAATTCGTTGGGTCGTAATTATTTCCCGGGGAATTTTAAAGTGCTCAAGGTCAACCCAGAGCGGGCTGGTTTCCATCGGCCGACCATCCAAACTTCGGGAGTGGATTCCCAGGGCTTGCACGAGCTTCCCGGGGCCATTCGTGATGTTGACCCCACCCATCTTCCGGTGAGCCGCCATCAAGTCCGTTCCAATTGCGGGTTCAATGCCGCGGAGCAGGATCCCCTGCGGCTCGTTCGGATCCTGGACAACGATGTCAAAGCAGTAGTGACCGCGGATTTGGTAGAGGTAGATGTCGCCCGGCTGGCCATACAGTGATTCCGAGTAACCGGTCCGACGGCCATTAAAGGCGTGGGAAGCGGAATCGTTCTCCCCCAAATAGGCCTCAGTCTCGACGATGTAGCCCCCAGTCTTGCCATCTGGCCCGTCATAGGTTACCAATTTACCTAGCAGGTCCTGGGCAATCGCAATGGTCGGACGACCGGTAAAAAATTGTTGGTATTCAGACAGCATGGTTTGAATTCCCCCTTAAATGAACTATCCTAAAGTTACCACGAATCGAAGGGAGAAACACACATGGAACTCAAAACGGAACGAATCTATGCCAAGCCCGCTGATCTTGATGGTTATCGAATCCTGGTTGACCGCCTCTGGCCCCGCGGGATCTCCAAGGTCAATGCCCACCTGGATGAATGGCTGAAGGAAATTGGTCCCACTAATGAATTGCGGAAGTGGTTCGGCCACGATCCTGCTAGGTACGCGGAATTTAAGGCCCGCTACCTGAAGGAGCTGGCTGGCAATCCGGCCTACACCCAGCTCCAGCAACTGGTCAAGGAGAAGCTTGCCACCCAAAACGTCATCCTCCTGTATGGGGCCAAGGACGAACAGCACAACCAAGCCGTTATTCTTAAAGAACAACTGCTGGCCGACTTAAAATAAAGCAATAACGGGGACCGCACCAAACATGGTCCCCGTTATTTATTACTTCAGTTGTGCTAATCCCTGTTGCAGAACATCATCATCCACCCGGGTCGTCAGGAAACGCTGCATTGGTGTCTCACTGTGGCGATCCTTAAAGGCCAACGGTTCAGCCGCCAAAATTACCGCCGTCAGGTTATTCTCAGTCATCAGGAGCTGACCTGGTCCCTGGTACTTCCCCTTAGTGTGCTTACCGATCCGCCAGACGTGCAGCTTGGCATTGCCCGCCGGGTCGAGTTTCAGCTGGTACTTGCCATCCGCATCCGTTTCAACTGGAATGCAGGTAAACTTTAAGACTTCATACTTGCCTTTTTTACTCATACGTTATGTCCTCTCTTCGCTTTACTACCCATTCTACTTTTCTGCCCCGCAAATTCAACTGACAACTGTAATAAGTGGTACAGTTAAGTTGATTAAATGATCAGGAGGTATTCAATTATGGAAAAAACACCAATTACGGCTGAACAAATGCGGCACTTTGACTCCTATACGATCAACAAGATTGGCATTCCCTCACTCGTCCTGATGGAACGGGCAGCGTTGGCAGTCCGGGACGAGGTGCTCAACGCCTTTCCCCTCTACCTGGACCATGTCGTCGTGGTTGCCGGCAGCGGTAACAACGGCGGGGACGGCCTCGATGTCGCTCGGCTCCTCCACATTGCTGGGGTCAAAGTCACCATCCTCAACGTCGGCAATCCGGACCACGCCTCAGCAGAACACCAGACCCAGGAAAAAATCTGCCAATATTACCAGATCCCCGAAACAACTGACTTGGGCATCCTCAAGCAGGCCAGTCTGATCATCGACGCCATGTTTGGGATCGGCATTGACCGGCCAGTAACTGGCGCCTATGCCGATGCCATCGACGCGATCAATCACAGCAAGGCCCTTGTAGTCGCTATTGACATGCCATCCGGGATCAACACCGACACCGGCGAGGTCATGGGGACCGCCGTTAAGGCCGACGCCACCGTTACCTTTGCCTTCAACAAGGTCGGCCTGACTAAGGGCGACGGCGCTAAACACGCTGGCCGGATTGTCATTGCCGACGACATGGGCACCTACGCCGTCGACGATTGATTTGATATCCTCACTTTAATTACCAATCCAAAATAAGGGATCATGACATTTCCATCATGGTCCCTTATTTTCTATAGTTTTTACTTCAGATACTTAGCAGGATCAGCGGCAAAGTCATCAACTGCAATCTCGACACTATCCTTGGTAGCGGCGTTCTTTAATTGGAACTTGCCCTCGTCAACTTCCCGACTGCCAAATACAGCAAAGTACTTAGCATTGCGCCGGAAGGCTTCCTTGATCTGCTTACCGACCTTGACACCACTGTAGTCCTTGTCGGCAACGACACCTTGTTGACGAACCTTGTTTAAGAGGTCAAAGACTAGGGCATCCCCCTGGTCATCGGCACTGGCAAAGAAGACGTCCAGGGTGTCCTTAGGAGCAAACTCTGGGTTCTCCTGCTGGAGGAGCAGCATCAGCCGTTCAACCCCCATGCCGAAACCAATGCCCCCTTCTTCAGGGCCGCCGAGCTGCTTGATCAGACCGTTGTAACGGCCACCGGCACAGACCGTGGTGTAGCCGCCCCCGAAGACCGGTGAGTCGGACATGATCTCAAAGATGGTGTGGTTGTAGTAGTCCAGTCCCCGGACCATGTTGGTATCAATCTCGTAGTCGATGCCCAGCTGCTTCAAGAGGCTCTGAACCTGGTCGAAGTAGGCTTGGGATTCATCATCGAGGTAGTCGAGGATCGACGGTGCATTGGCCACGATCTTCTTGTCACCCGCGTCCTTGCTATCGAGGACCCGCAGCGGGTTCCGGTAGAGCCGCTCTTGGGAGTCCTTGCTGAGTTCATCGTAGTGGGGCTTCAGGTAGTCGATCAGGGCCTGCCGGTAGTCTTCCCGAACCTTCTTGTCCCCCAGAGTATTGATGGTCAGCTTAACGTTAGGCACACCGAACCGCTTGAAGAGGGTCATGGCCATAGCGATCACTTCCACATCAATCTGTGGTGATTCGTTGTTCAAGGCCTCCACCCCGATCTGGTGGAACTCACGCTGCCGGCCAGATTGCGGACGCTCATAACGGAACATTGGGCCCATGTAGTAGACCTTGTACGGCTTCGGGTATTCCGGACCATAGAGCTTGTTTTCAACGTAGGCCCGGACAACGCCGGCCGTCCCTTCCGGCCGCAGGGCGATGTGCCGATCGCCCTTGTCATGGAAGTCGTACATTTCCTTTTCGACAATGTCAGAAGTATCCCCGACGTTCCGGGAGAAGACGTTGTAATCCTCAAACATTGGCGTCCGGATCCCCCGGTAGCCGAATTCCCGGAAGACTTCTCGAGCACTTGCTTCAACCTTTTCCCACAGGCCGGTCGTCCCTGGAAGCAGGTCGGCCGTACCCTTTGGCTTTTGATAATCCATCTTGTGATCTCCTTTCAAATTTCACGTCGAGTACAATAAAGAACGCCCTCCAAGGCCATCAGCCTTAGAGGGCGAATCAAATTCACTGTGCCACCTCTATTCACAGCGGCCTCACAGTCGCTGCCTCAGGAAGTTTTTTCAACTTCATGACGTTAACGGGTCATCCGGGACGGACTACTTTGTTCCCCCGTCCAGCTAGTAGAGGTGTCTTCACAGTCACTGCCAGCTCTCAGCCCCACTGGTTCTCTGTCGGTTCCGTGACTGCTTTATTTTCTACTCAACGCTTTTACACACCTGTGATTTTACCATAGCTCCTGCCTTTGGTCTACCCGCTCAGGAGCGCGCCTGCAGCCGGTGGATCCGGGTAAGATAGCCAACCACGATCAAGAGGGTAATAAACATCATCAAGAAGGCCGAGATGAAGAGCAGCTGGTAGTTGCCAGCCTCAATAACGTAACCGCCATACAGGGGGCCAATTGCCCGGCCGACTGAGATGGTGATGTTTAGCAGCCCCTGGTAGTGACCGGCTTCGTCAACATCAGTCAGCTGGGCAATCCAGGCGGGTAGGCCCGCAAAGCTCGTCGTCTCGCCGATCGTCAGCACCACAAAGTCCAGGGTAAAGGCCAGCAGACTCCTGGCAAAGACCAGCAGCAAAAATGACGAGGCGAAGATCAGGATCCCAACGATAATCTGGCTTGACAGCCGAACATAGGGACTCAGCTTGTTGACCAGGGGCTGACCAATGATAATCAGCACCCCGTTCAGCGTCCACAACATACTGTAAGCATAGAATGGAATTCCCATGTTGGTCATGTGAACGGCCATCACACTTTCCCACAAAGAGTAGCTGAGGTGAATGGTCACCAGGTTCAACAGAATCAGCCAGATCAAGATAATCAGGCGGTGGTGCTGCGGGGAGCGTTCCCGCTGCCGGTCCCGAGTTACTGACCGCTTAGGAAGCTTTACCTTAACATTGAAGGTCAGGATCACCAGGATCGTCAGCAGCAGGTAGAAGAACGTCGCCACCGCGAAGACCAGCACCACGCTGATCGGCAGCAAGACCCCGACCAGCAGGGTCCCGATGACGACCCCGATGTTGAAGGCCATGTAGATATAGTTGAACACGTAGCGGGAGGTGTGCTGAGTGATCAGCGAACCGTATGAATTGACGATCGTCGCATTGATCCCGTCGCCAAAACTGTTCAGCATCATCAGTAGGGCAAACCAGGGCCAGCCATGAATAAAGATCAAGAGGAAGATGGCCAGGGTCGACAATCCCACCCCGATCAGGGCCGTCCGGTATTGGCTCCAGTGATCAAACAGCCAGCCGCCGACATAGTTCCCGGCCATCATGGCAATCGACATAAAGAGCATGACCATCCCCGCGGTCGTCAGGGTCTGGTGCAGGTAGTTATGCATGTACATCGTGGTCAGCGGCCACAAAAAGGCAGCTCCGGTGTTATTCAACAAACTTGCCAGAGCCACCCATCTTAACTTAACCGTATTACTTTTTGTCGTCATAAAGTGCCCCGATTACTACCGTTCAACAACCATTTCTGATGATGGCACCCGCAAAAGCGTGTACGCGGCCGATTCGCGGTTCGCCCGCATCCCGATCCCGTTCAGCGGGGTATTCCGGTAGTGAACCGTCATGACGGCGGCAAAAGCATGACCTGTCTGGGAATCATACTTTTTAAGCTGGGCCCGGTCCCACGGCAAGGCACTGATGCTCAACGGAATGATCCGGTCGTCATCCGCCACCGAACCAAAACGTGAGGTGGTCATATACTTGTTGTTGCCTGACCAATAAGTATAGGAAACAACCGGGTGATTGCCGCCCTTGCTTCGGGTCGCCAGGACGTAGTAGTAGTCATCATTCTTATTGCTGATCTGCAGCGGGTAGTATTTCGTGCTAATCCGTGTCTCATGGCTGTTTCCCAGGTCGACTTGCCGGAAGAAGGTCATGTAAGACATGGTCCCGATCCACAAGACGGCTACCAGTACCAAGACAACGTAGCGGCCAAACAGTTTTTTATCAAATGCCCGCTTGGTCTTGGCGATCAGCATCAACTGCTGCACCCGGATATAGTGGATGACGTAGCAGAAAAAGGCAATTGCCAAAATCCAGAGGAGCCAGCCAAGCCAATTCCAACTCATAATAATTCTCCAATCTAAAAAAGTAATTACCTAGATTATCACACAAAATTGAGCCCATGTCCCGGTTTTCCCGCCAGAATATTGCCAATTAATTATCGCAAGCGGGTCGAACTGTGCTAAACTAAATTTTGGCATAAATTTTCAACATGTCTTACAATGAAACATGAACTGACACAAGTCTAAATGACTCAATACTAAGGAGGAATTGATTTCATGGACAATTTGAGTGAGTTAGCTCTAAAGCTGATCAACTTTGAGCGCGAAAACGACTTAAACGATAACGAAGTTGCCTTTGGAAGCCATCTATCAGTCGAACGAATTCACGATATCAAATCATCAAACGCAGTGGCGACTTCTGAAGAAACCGAATTGCTCCAACGGTTTATGCAAAGCAAGTAACCGATTAAAAACGGTGTAAATTTTCCGCAAATTAAAAAGGGATCCTAATGTTGCATTCAGTGAACATTGGGATCCCTTTTGCTATCTCTTTGGTTTTGTTAATTTTCCGGAGAGTAAAAGTGGACTGGAACCACCACTGACGACACCGCTGCCTGGGGGCTTTTAATCCGGGTCATCAGGGTATCAATCAATTTGGCACTCAGTTCTTCAATCGGCTGGATCACAGTCGGCAGCTCAGGATTGGTCTGGCGAATCAGCCGGGAGCCATTGTACCCGATCAAGAAATAATCTTGATTAAGCTGCATACCAGCTCGCTGGTAGATGTTGCCGATCTCCAGGGCCTGAACATCATTAGAGGCAATCACCCCATCGTAGATACCGGGAAAGACCGTTGTCAGGTCAACCTGGTGGGCATCGATCGGATCAAAACTGCGGTGCTGCTGGCTCAAATAATCGACAACCCCCTGGAGCCGGTTAACGGTTGGTGAAACCGACTGGTCCTCGTCGACCATCACCGCGATCCGGCGGACTTGATGTTCGAGCAGGTATTTAGTGGCCAGCTGTCCGCCCTGATAGCTGTCGGCGGAAACGATCGGAATGTTATCAGCCAGGTAACGGTCAAATGACACAATCGGCGCGGTAATCTGGTGGTACTCCTCAATATCCAGGTTGTGCGAACCCGAAATAATCCCGTCTACCTGGTTAGCCAACAGCATGTTCAGGTAGTCATGCTCAATCTCCGGATTTTCCGCTGAGGACGCAATGATTGTTTTGTAACCCTTGGTGAACAGCTGCCGTTCCAATTCATTGACCAGCTCCGCGAAAAAGGGGTTAATCAGGTTGGGAAAGATCAGGCCAATAAACTTGGACGGCTTTCCCTGCATTGCGCGGGCCAGGGCATTGGGCTGGTAGTTCAGCTCCCGCATTGCCGCATGGACCTTCTTAATGGTTTTTTCACTCAGGGACCCATAGTTGTTGATCACCCGTGATACGGTGGTTACCGAAACCCCCGCAAGCTGGGCAACATCCTTTAACTTCGCAACCATTTAATTAATCCCTACTTTCTTCCAAGATTAACTGGCATATCTGTCAGTAACCCTTTTATTATAGCTTAACCGGCCCCGAACGCGTAACTTATTTCACCGATTTGCTCTCGGATAATTATATGTAAATTTTTTCATTCGTTAAAATATTGCTAAACACATCACCAGCTCTTTGTTCGATAACATGAAAGCTACCGGGACGGCAATCTGCATGGCAAAATTATAAATTCGCTAATAAATTGATTCCTTTTCAAATTGACGATCAGTTAAATTAATGCTAACTTAATACTAGCTGTAAATCTTAATAAGTTCTTAAATTTTTTTGCGAAAACTTACAAATTTATTTATCAATTTACGTCAAGGGAGTCAATGCTAATGAATCGTCAAGAATCTACAAATTCGACCACTCATTTCAAGATGTACAAAAGCGGTCGAAAATGGATGTTTGCAGGAATCACAGCACTTACAATGCTTACTGCCACTGGCACCGTCGCCCATGCCGATGAAAGTCAGCCAGTAAAAGAAGAAGCTCAGATCACCAGTGCTACACCAAATAGCAGTACTGCCGCCGACAGTTCCGCTGCCAACAGCAGTGCCGTTGTTTCTGCCGCTGCCGAAAGTTCTACGGCTGCTAACAGCGCTTCTGCCAACAGTGTGGCCCCTGCAAGCGTCAGTGCCGCCGCTTCAGCTAATTCTTCATCAGCCCAGTCCGCTTCAGCTACGGCAACTGAGAGCAACACCCCTGCAAGCGCTGCGGCCGTAACGGCTATGGCAATGGCAGCTACCACCGCTTCTCAGCAAAACAACGGGGTTGACGTGGCTTCACTGCACTTCAGCAATAATGCCCGGAGCCAGGCCTTTATCCAAAGCGTTGCTCCAGGCGCCATTGCCGGTTGGAACAAGTACGGGGTTCTGCCGTCCATCACTGTTGCCCAGGCAATCCTAGAGAGTGGCTGGGGACAGTCCTCCCTTTCCACCAATGCCCACAACCTCTTTGGAATCAAGGGTTCTTACAATGGGCATTCAGTCACGATGCCGACACGGGAAGTCTACGGTGGCCGGAGCGTTTACATCAACGATAATTTCCGGGCCTATGCTAACAATTCCGAATCGGTTGAGGACCACGGTAACTTCCTGTACAGCAACCAGCGTTACCATAACCTTCTGGGTGATACCAACTATGTTTCCGTTGCCAACAAGCTTCACTTAGACGGCTACGCAACTGACCCCAGCTATGCCAACTCACTGATCAGATTAGTGCAGGTCTACAACCTGAACCAGCTCGACTCAGTTGCCTTCTCCGGCCGGACAATCACCAACAAGGATACCAATTCTTCTACTTCCGACACCAATTTCGATGCTAACGGGAGCACTAATTACTACACTGTCCATGGCGGTGATACCCTTTCCGGCATTGCCAACAAGTTCTCAACGTCCGTCAGCACCTTGGCGCACCTGAATGATATTCAAAATGTCAACCGGATTTACGTTGGCCAACGGCTCCTGGTACGTCAGAACTCATCGGCAACGGACCAGCACCAAACGCAAACCAATACTAATACCCAAAATACCAAGACCGCTAACACCAGTGCCAAACAGGCGGCAACTACCAATGCTGGTGCTAGTTCCTACACCGTCCAGCGTGGCGACACCCTTTCCGGCATCGCTAACCGGTTCAACACTACGTACACCAGCCTGGCACAGATCAACCACTTGAGCAACCCGAACCATATTTACGTCGGTCAACGGCTCCAGTTGCGGGCACAGGAACAAACTAACAGTCATGCCGCTCAGCACACCAATAACAATACTCAGCACACGTCAAGCGTTAGTTCCTACACCGTGCAAAGTGGTGACACCCTTTCCGGCATTGCCAACAAGTTCAACACCACGTACACCAGCCTGGCACAGATCAACCACTTGAGCAACCCGAACCATATTTACGTCGGTCAACGCCTGCAACTCCGGGCACAAACGAATGGTCAGCCAGCGGCGGCATCTAACACCAGCACGCGGCGGACCAGTTCTACCAGTACCGCTACCGGATCAACTTACACCGTGCAAAGCGGTGACACCCTCTCCGGCATTGCTGCTAAGTTTAACACCAGCTACACTCAGCTAGCCCAAGCCAACCACCTGAGCAACCCGAACCACATTTACGTTGGTCAACGCCTGCAGGTTCGCGGCAGTAGTCAATCAAGCTACCAAAGCAGTGCTGTAAATCGCGTTTCAACTGGCCGCACCGGCTATGTTGTGCAGAGTGGCGACTCCTTATCGAAGATTGCCGCCCAATACGGTTTAAGCTGGCGGACCCTGGCAAGCAAGAATAATCTCCAGAGCCCATACGTTATTTACGTTGGCCAGCACCTGGCACTCTAAAATAGATATCATCTAAAAAAGCAAAAGTAATTCTACTTTTGCTTTTTTTCGTTTAAAACCTTAGAATAAAAATATACTGGTTAGTTAAGCGTCAATTAAAACGTTTTTAGAATGAAAGTGGTGATCTGCCGTGCCAGTAAATGAAAATCCCAACCTTGAGAGCATCAGTCACTTTTTTAAGATTCTCGGCAATCCTAAAAGACTGCAGCTCCTCTACCTCTTAATTCAACACTCGATGAGCGTCTCTGAAATCAGCGAACGATTGAACTGGGAACAGTCCGGCGTATCTCACCAGCTTCAACTGTTGCGTAAGTATAATCTCGTCCAACAGCACCGGCAGGGAAAAGTGGTCATCTACCATCTCGATGATCCCCAGGTGGTTGTTCTAATTGCTGACGTCTTAAACCATGCCGAACAAATCGTAAAAAAATAAGGATTACGTCCCCGTAATCCTTATTTTTTTATTTAGTTTGATTAGACAAACTTCAATTGAAATTCTTCTGTATCCAGAACGTCGTCTACCTTTAATTCCTCACCACTGTGATACTGGTTCGCATTTAGGTAGAACCCCGGGTGGGCATGGCCGTAAAACTTAAAATCGTACTTTGGTGCTGAGTCAACATCCGTAATCTGCATGACTCCTTGTGTACCGTCAGAGCAATGAACCGTTTGCGTCTTATCATTATCATGAACAAAAACTGTCGTCACTTTTAACACCTCCGTTATTTATTATACGCCTATTTTGGTCTACCTAATAAATTTTTATGGTCTATTTTAATTTATCATACTATCAACAATGATCTGTATAGTAAATCAAAAAACCAACTCAATTGGTTGGTACCAAAAGAGTTGAACTTCTCGCTAATTCTAATCTGCCGCCAGGGCATCAATTGGGTTCAGGTTGGCTGCCCGGTGTGCTGGAAGCAGGGCTGCAATGAAGGAAATCACAATTGCCACCACAAAGGCAAAGACGATGTTCCCCGCGGCAATCTGAACAACGTTGTACTTAATCATACCGTACAGGGCGTGGTTAAGAATTGCCGTCGCTGCTAATGCTAGAACCATCGCCAAGACCGCCGAAAATAGACCGATCAGGATCGATTCAGAGGTAAAGAGCCGCCGGATATCCTTCTTCCGCTCGCCTAATGCGCGCAGGATTCCAATCTCCTTGGTTCGCTCCGATACCGACATGTACATCGTCACGATGATCATCAGGGCCGATACCAGGAGTGAGATTCCGGCAATCGCCGCCAGAACGGTTGAGGCCAGGCTGACATAGGTATTAACGGTCTTCAGGACAGAGCCAACGGTAATCGCGCCAAAGATCCGCTTGTTGCTGCCGTCACGCATGTTATCGATCCGGTTGGCCACCGTCTGGACCTGATCAAGGTCGCTGACGAATGCGGCCACGAAGTTAGCATCCGTCGTCCCGCCGTTATCCTTCATCAGGCGGTGCATCGTCGTGTAGTTCATCGCGGTGACGGCACTCGGCCCATCCGCGATCCCGCTCACCCGAACATCACTTTCCACCGGTACTGGTTTATTATTGTTGTCCATCCAATTAAAGGAAATGTGGACTTGCTTGCCGATCAATTGCCGATACTTAGTCGGACTGGTCAGCTGGATTGCTTGCTGTTTAGTCAGGAGAATCTCGTTATTGCCCGGTTTATGACCGTGCTTGATGGCCCGGGTGGTAACGGAGTGGTTCCAGGTCGAAAGGTTAGTTCCGCTCTGCTGCATCTTCTGGTAGGACAGACGGAAGCCCGGAACGATCATTCCTGGTTCCACCGCCGAAACATCCTTGAGCTTGCGCAGCCGGTCAACGTTATGCTCACTGATCAGCATCGACTGCGGATCAGCCGCCATGTTCTGCATCGAAGCCTGGAGCTGATCCTGGGTCATCTTCTTCCCCGTGGGATTCTTGTGAACCGTCACCGCCCGGGGATTGGCCAGTGAGTTGATCTGGTCTTGGATATACCCGTTAATTCCGTTGCCGAGGCCCGTAAAGAGGATCACGGCAAAGATGCCGATCGCTGTCCCCAGCATGATCAGTGAATTACGCCAGAAGTTATACATCAGGTGCTTGAAGGCCGTCCGATAACTGGCAACTGCCGGGAGCGGCCGGGAAGCAATGTGCGTTGGCTGGTCAGGCAGGGGGTAAGTCGGCCGCAGCCGCTCATCACCGTCAATGACGCCATCGGCAAGGTGAACAATCCGTGTCCCGTGGTCCGCCACTTCCTGAGAGTGGGTGACCGTAATGACCAGCTTGCCATCCTTGGCAATGTCATCCAGCAAGGCCAGCACTTCTTGGGTATTCTCAGCATCCAAGGCCCCAGTCGGCTCATCGGCAATGATGATCTGCGGGTCACTGGCCAGTGCCCGGGCGATCGCGACCCGCTGCTTTTGTCCTCCAGACAGGTGGTTAGGATGCTTATCGACCTGGTCCCCCAGGCCAACCTTGTCCAGCAGCTTGAGGGCGCGTTGCCGCTGCTCCTCACGACTCATGGTGGTCATATCCAGGGCAATCAGCACGTTATCGAGCACCGTCAGATGAGAAATCAGATTGTAGGATTGATAGATGTAGCCAACGGTTGACCGCCGGTAATTGTCCAATCGCTTTTGGTCATGGTGGTCAAGTACTTGGCCATTAACCAGGACCTGACCTTTGAAATTGCGGTCGAGGCCGCCGATGATGTTCATCAGGGTCGATTTACCACCACCGGATTCTCCGAGGATAGATACAAACTCCCCACGTTCAAAGTCCAGACTGATCCCCTTAAGAACCGGAAATTCTTCTTTATCGAGATAGTATGACTTATGAATATCATGCAGTTCTAGAAAAGCCATGTGTGTCTCCTTTACTTAGTTTTTGTAGGTTACCTAATTAAATTATACCAAGAGCGGCCCATTGTCGCTAAGCAAAGACAGCATTTTAGAAATAAATTAGAACATGGGAATTTCCCGGGAAATATTAATTTTCCTGTGTTAATTGCCCGTCCATCAGCTGATAGGTGTGGTCAGCAAACTCCCGTAGCCGCAGGTCGTGAGTTACCACGATGACGGCCTTGTGGTGTTGCTGGGCCATCTGCTTGAGAAGCCGGCCGACAACCTTCACCCGGTTGCTATCAAGAGCTGCCGTGGGTTCGTCGGCCAAAATAATCTGCGGGTTGGTATACAGCGCCCGGGCGATTGCAACCCGCTGATTCTGCCCGCCTGATAATTCACCCGGATACTGGTCAAGAAGGCGCTCGATCCCCAATTCCTCCAGGAGGTGATCCAACTCGGCTGATGACAGGTTCCCCCGGCATTTAACCCGCTCAACCAGCTTGAACTGATCCCGGACACTCAGGTAGGGCAAAAGGTTATACGACTGAAGGACAAAGCCGATCTTATTAAGGCGCAGCTGGTCGCGCTGCTTGGGAGTCAAATCTGCAAGGTTCTGCTGGTCAATCAGGACCGTGCCGCTATCAGGCGTCTGCAGGCCGCCCATGATCGTCAGGAGGGTGCTCTTCCCAGAGCCTGATGGCCCGAGGATCAGACTTAGCTCGCCTAAATCGGCGGTGAAGTTCACGTCTTTCAATACCTCAACGCGGCTTAGTCCCGAGCCGAAGAACTTATTAATATTACTTAATTTGATTGCAGTCATCGTTACATCCCCCTATCAATTGTTCAAAGCCCGCACTGGGTCAATCTTAAGGATCATCCGCACTGGCAGTAGCGCACCAAGCATGCCGAGAACCACTAGGATAAGACTGATCCCAGCAATAATCGGCCAGTTCATTAACATTGGGACAGCTGGCGGCAGCAGCAGCTGGGTAATCCAAGTAAAGATCACCCCGCCAATCACACCGACTAACATCAAGACTACCGCCTGGGCCAGCGTTGCATTGACCAGATGGCGGGCCGGGATTCCCTGAGCACGCAGGACCGCATAATTGCTCATCTTCTGCATTGTCAAGATATACAGGAAGACGGCGATGATCACCAGTGAGATCACCATCAGAAATGCAATCATGAATGTAAAGGTATTGTTCTGGGCCGTATAGCCGGGTAGCTTTTGAATAAAGCCGGTTACGGAATAGCGGCTCAACTGGTTAAAGTGCTTGGCCGGCTCAACGCGGTCGGCAACTATTCCGCTGGCGACGACCTGGTCATTGACCCCTTTCAGCTGCTGCCAATTGGCAAGAGTTGTATAGATGACTGGGGTCACATTGAGCTTGGCGTTCTTAGCAAAGCCGACAATCTCGTACTTCTGCTGGCTGGAATTCAGGCGAACCTGGTCGCCAATGTGATACCCCTTGGTGCGCAGTCCTTCATCCACCACGATCTGGTGAGCACCCTTTGCCTGGTGCCCAGCCGCCAGCTTGATTTTATGCTTAGCGATAAATTGCTGGCGATCCAAACCAATCACCTGGGCGTTTTCCTTCAGTTGCTGGTGTTTGCCAGCTCTGGTGATGACCACCGGGACTTGACCAACCAGGGCCTCGTGGTCGCTCAAACCATTGGTCGGGAGCTGATCTTTGGTAATCATCGCGGCACTCAGGCTACCGTTGGCGTTCTTATTAAGGAAGACCGTCTGGGTTCCCCACGAGTTGATGGCGGCCTTGTTCTCGTTGGCCAGCCCCAGCATCATCCCCATCAGGATAAAGACCAGGTAGCTGATCATCATGATCATGATGGTGATCAGAGCGTAACGGAATTTAGAGTGTTTAATTTCTTTTAATGCTAGAAACATTTCCTATCACGAACTTTCTGTAAAATTAGGCGTGTGGTGACACCGTGTCACTTTTAGTTTACTTTTCATAGTGACACCATGTCAATAGCAATGTTTGTAACGGGAAATAATTCTTAACCGCGTCTTAAATTAATTTGCGGTATACTGGTTATATTTGATTACTAAATGGGAGATATCTTCATGAAACACGTTCGGGCCTGGTGGCCGTTCACCCTCCTTATCTTTGGCTGGGGAATCAACGCCATCATCTGGGCACCACAACTAACCTATGTCAAATACGCACACAATAATTGGACCATGGTGGGGATCCAGCTTCTCCATAGCGGAACCATCATCGTCTTTTTGACCGTCCTGTTGACGATCGGGGCTGTTCTAACACGGCAGACCTTTAGTCTTGCACGAACCGTTAAATTCTGGCTCTATACTATCTTAACGGCCTCTTTGGCGGTCATCGTTGACTGGCTGGTCTTTAACCAATTCAACTACCATCGTCTCTACAACGCCCTGTTGCCCATCAGTCGCAACGCCGCTCCGCTGGCAACTGCCGTCATCATTGCCAGCGGCATTTTGCCCTGGTTGCGTACCAAAACCAGCAAGCATAGCGCTTCGACGGGGATTACCTTGCTGGCCTTGCCATTAGCGGCAACATCGCTCTTTAATCAGGATATGTTCGGCCTGCTGAAGGGCAATTCAGTTGCCTTTTACTTACTGATCCTGACAATCGGGGCCCTGGCTGACCAGCTGACCGTTAACCGCCGCCGGACTATCAAATGGCTAAGCGCAGCCCTGATTATAAATATTCTGCTGGTGGCCGTCATGCCCAACGCAGCCTTCCAGACACACGCATCAATGGTTACCGCTGGCCGCTTCACCACGCCAACCTTCCTGCCGACCGTGATTATTGCCGGCTGCACCTTTACCCTGTTTTCCAAGCAGCTAACCCGATTTGTTACAGCCCTGGATTACCCCGGCTACTTTCTGACCAGCCTGGCAGTCCTGTTTAGCGACCCGGTTGTCATCAGCCGGGCAGCTAAACTGACTAGCCTTACTGCGAACTTTGCAGGGCAGATCGGCATTATCCTATTCCTAGCATTATTAGGGATGGCAATTGGCCTCATCCTTCCTTCCCCAGTCAATGGGCTGCAGGCCCGTTGGCAGCTCAGCCGGCGGATCAACCGCTGTCTCGCTACTGCCACCGACCAAACTACTGATCAGCAGCTATCAACGATCACTCGGCGGGTCACAAGGGCTATCGGCCACCGCTGGCCCAGCTTGCTGGCCTTCCTGGTCGCTTACGTGCTAGCCGACCTTTCTATCTACTACATGGGTAACGATACCATCTTCGTCAAACAGTCGATGTTGTGGCTGACAACTCTTTTGATCTTCCTAACCTTCAAGGCGCTCCAGGCACTGACTAACCGCTACTGGCTATCGCTGCTGGTCACCGGGATGAGTAATATTATCTGGATCATCGCCAATATTCAAAAGATGAACCTGCGAAATGAACCCATTCTGCCATCTGAACTGGCAATGATCGACGACCTTGACAGCCTGCTCAAGATGATCGACTACCACCTGCTCATCTACAGCGGCATCGCTATCGTCGTGGTCATTGTCGCCATCGTCGTACTGGAACACCGCTACCGGGCTCAGCGGCTCACCTGGCCGTGGCGAATTTTCTGGCTAATCCTCGCCGTCTGCGCCTTCGGTAGTTCCGCCTTTTGGAATCACCACGGCTCCCGGATGCAGACCATCATGGCTGGATTAGACGACCAGCCGCACTTCATCCACCAAGCTGTTGGGGCCAAGCAGAACGGACCCACTGTCCAGTTTCTCAACAATGTCGACATCACGGTCATGACCAGACCCCACGGCTACTCCAAGGCCGCCATGGAACGGATCAGTCGTGAGTACAACCAGACGGCTCGCCAGATCAATGCTACTCGGACCGACCAGCTGAAAGACCAGACCATCATTTTCAACCTGAGTGAGAGTTTCGCCAACCCCGACCGGGTTCCCGGCGTCACCCTCAAGGCCAACCCGATTCCGAGGATTGACCACATCAAGAAGCAGACGACCTCTGGAATCATGATTAGTTCTGGTTACGGTGGCGGAACCGCCGACATGGAGTACATGTCTCTGACCGGGTTTGCAATGTGCAACTTCGCCCAGACTCTGTCGACACCGTACACCCAGCTGGTGCCATACCTCAAGCACAACCCGACGATCGTGCAGAGCTTCAAATACGCGGCCGCCATCCACCCGTACTCTAAGAAGTTCTACGACCGGGGAACCGACTATCCGAAATTCGGCTTCAAGAAGTTCTCCTACCTCGGCAGCAAGCAGTACCCGATCAGGCACCAGAAGAAGATTGATCGGAACACTTATATGTCTGACCAGACGGCCTACGCCAATACTCTGGACCAGCTCAAGGCCCATCATGGCGCCCAGTTCATCAACCTGGTCACCATGCAGAACCACCTGCCGTACAACAACCTCTACAACCGGATCAACCGTTTCCACGCCACGGTTGGCGACGGGACGGACCCCGCCCAGGTCGAGAACTATGCGATGGGGATTCATTACACCGATGCGGCGGTGGACCACTTCATCAAGGAGATCAGCAAGCTCAATCGGCCGATCACCCTGGTCTTCTATGGGGACCACCTGCCTGGAATCTACCGGAACAGTATGAAGAAGGATGGCCTGAAGCTGCACGAGACCGACTACTTCATCTACTCCAACCCGGCCGCCCAGCGCCAGGGAGCACGGAAATTGACCTGCTCGACGCACTACGTCGGCCCGAACGACTTCATCGCGATGGCCGCTGAGCAGACCAACTCCCGTGTCACCCCATACCAGGCGCTGCTTACCCGGCTCTACCACGAGCTGCCGGCCTACGCGCTGAGTACCCAGCAAAATGGGACCAACAGCTTCAATTCGGCCCCCGAATACGTCAACCAGCAGGGCAAGGTGGTTAACTACAATTCCTTTACCAAGAAGCAGAAGAAGCTGTGGCACGACTACCAGCTTGTTCAATATGACATCACGGCTGGGCACCACTACTTACTGAAAACCAATATGATGAAATAAGATCCTCTGCGGGGTCATGGCAGTGCCATGGCCCCGCATTTTTTTGCCAAGCGGCCCGGTTGTCTTGCTTAGTTTTCTTCAACCTCCAAAAGCGCATAAATATTTTTCAAATCTTTTTAAGGCTTTCTAAAGCCCGCTTTGGAACCGCTTAATAGTGGTCAACCACCGTATTAAGCATCAAATTTATTGCCAATTTTACCCCCGCAAAACGCCGTGATAACGGCAATCTTCAGTTGCATTGTATAAATTTTTATGGTAGCCTAACAAAGTATTCGAATTAAGTTAATTTTGGTTATCAATCATGTTAACAAAATAAGATGAAAGGTGGATTTGGCGTGGATAACACAAAAAATCAGCACCGTAAGCATCACTTGATTGAGTATGCTAACGGGAAGTCTCTAGAAGAAATCAACGGTACCGTTGAAGTCCCTCACGGCAAGGGATTCTGGCGAACATTATTTGCCTACTCTGGCCCGGGCGCATTAGTTGCCGTGGGTTACATGGATCCTGGTAACTGGGCGACTTCAATTACCGGTGGTCAAAGCTTCCAATACACCCTGATGACTACCATCTTGATCTCAAGTTTGATTGCGATGTTGCTTCAATACATGGCGGCTAAACTCGGGATCGTGAGTCAAATGGACCTCGCTCAGGCAACACGGGCGCGGACCGGTAAAGCATTAGGGATTATTCTCTGGCTCATGACCGAATTAGCGATCATGGCGACCGATATTGCCGAAGTTATTGGTGCGGCGATTGCCCTGAACCTGCTGTTCCACATTCCGTTGATCCCATCAGTCTTCATTACCGTTCTTGATGTTTTAGTTCTGCTATTATTGACGAAGATTGGTTTCCGGAAGATCGAAGCAATCGTAGCCTGCCTGATTCTGGTTATCCTGTTTGTCTTTGCCTACCAGGTAGCCCTCTCTAATCCTAACTGGGGCGCTGCTTTCATGGGCCTTTTGCCTTCAACTAAGGCCATCGCCCAACACCCTGAAGTCGGTGGAATCACTCCATTGAGCGGTTCTCTAGGGATCATCGGGGCGACGGTGATGCCGCACAACCTGTACCTGCACTCCGCAATTTCCCAGACGCGGAAGATCGACCACAACGACCTCGACAGTATCCGGCAGACGGTGCGGTTTACCACCTGGGACTCCAACATTCAGCTGTCCCTGGCCTTCATTGTTAACGCCCTCCTGCTGATCATGGGGGTGGCCGTCTTCAAGTACGGGGCCGTCAAGGATAGTTCATTCTTTGGACTCTACGAAGCGCTGAACAACACCTCCATGCTTAGCAACCCCATCCTGATTGCCGTCGCCAAGTCCGGGGTACTGTCAACCCTGTTCGCGGTTGCCCTGCTGGCTTCTGGTCAAAACTCCACCATCACCGGGACCCTGACTGGTCAGGTCATCATGGAAGGGTTCGTCCACATGAAGATGCCACTCTGGGCCCGGCGCCTGGTTACCCGTCTGATCTCCGTCGTTCCAGTGCTGCTCTGTGTTGGGATGACTTCTGGCGAATCTACCATCCAGCAACACACTGCGTTGAACCTGCTGATGGAAAACTCACAAGTCTTCCTGGCCTTCGCCCTGCCATTCTCCATGCTGCCACTGCTGATGATGACCAACAGTGAAGTCGAGATGGGTGAGTTCAAGAACCGGCCATGGGTTAAGGTCTGCGGTTGGATTTCCGTGATCGTGCTGACCTTCCTGAACCTCTACAACCTGCCAGCAACCTACGAAGGCTTCGGTGTTTGGTCCAAGGGCACGTCTGACGTACTCGCATACGCAACGATCATCATCATCCTGATCCTGCTGGCCTGGACCTGTGTTGAGCTCTACCGCGGTGACAAGCGTTTTGCCGCCGAGGGCCGGGGCTTCGGTCAACAAGAAAAAGAAATGGAAGACTCCGCTAAGAACTAAGATTTACTACCTGATTCTGAAAGGGGATTGGCGTCTGCCAATCCCCTCTCAATCGTTTAAAATGACTAGATCATGCTATAATAGTGACTAATACAGTACTGCTCTGAATGAGGTGAACACGTTGAACAACAACCAAGACAAGGATAAGAAGCCTTTAAGCCGGGTCGAATTATACGACACTCCCAAACCGGGCGATAAAAAGAGAAAGCGCAAATTTTCCATCTTTGACAATCTCAAACGTGAGGAGAAGAACAACGCGCGGCCGCGCCCAAGCAAGAAGAATAAGCCCTACCATCCTGGGCAAAAGCATGGTAACCACCGGATTTTCAAGGTTCTCCTGGGGATTTTACTGGCGGTTCTCCTGGTAATGATCATTGTATTCATGGTCAAGCAACAGAATCCGGTCAACACGAACGATGACAATGCCACCACCGTTTCGACCAGCTCCAGTTCAAAGAAGAAGCGGCACAGCAGTCATAAGCATCACAAGAAGCACCGCTCCACCAGCGATAGTGATGACAACACCGACACCAGCGACACTTATTCTTACAGTGCGCCAAGCAGCACCCAGACTAGTCAGCCAACCGGCCGGCAATCAACTACTACTAATAACGACCAGCGGCAGAATAATAACAGCCAGCCAGCGCAAAGCAGCAGCCAGCAGCAGACGACTAACAACAATCAGCAGTCCAACGATAACCAACAGCACCCGTCGGCCCCAAGCCAGTCGCAGGATAATCATGCTAGCCAATCTGGTGGTCAGCAACAACCGGCTCCACAACCTCAGCAAAACGCTCAAAAACCAAATTAATTAAAAAAGGGGTTGCCAAGTCTGGCGACCGTGCTATAATCATAGGCAATCGAAGGATACGTCAAGTGATGACCTCCTACCAGGGAGTCGGTGCCATGGCTGGAAGCACCGTTGGAGCGATTTATCACGTTGATACCACCTTCTAGAATTACTGGCCGAAATAAGGCCGGTCGGGTCGTGTCCGTTACCACACCATAGAGAGGAATTTTGATATTCTTGAACATGGGTGGAACCACGCTAATTGATGATAATTAACGTCCCTAACGTTTACCAAGATGGTAGGCGTTAGGGACGTTTTTAATTTTTTATAAGGGAGAGATCATTATGGCTCAAGTCGCAGTTATGTCACCCGATGGATCCGTTAAGAAGATCGACCGGGACTCAGAAGAAGGTTTACAAGCACTCCGCAAGCTGTCTGCATTGATGCTGAAGGCCGCTTTACAACAAGAATTTAAGGGGATTCGGCTTGGTGAAGCTATTGCCGATAAGGACGGCTTCCACGTTGATTCTGACAAGGACGACCAACAAGTTTCCGCTGATGAATTACCAGCACTAGAAGACGTTATCAAGGGCATGGCCAAGGATGACGTTAAGGTTGAATTCGCTGAAGTTGCCGTTGACGAAGCTTTAGCTAGTGTTAAGGATGACAAGTTCTCCACTGAACTGATCAACGAAAACGCTAAGGATGGCAAGGTTGCCATGTACAAGCTCGGCGATGCCATGGCCATTGCTGACCAAGACGTCCTGGTTTACGGCGACGTAGTCAAGAACCTCAAGCTCTTGTCCGTTGCCGGAGCTTACTGGAAGGGTATGTCATCCAACCCAATGCTTCAACGGATCTACGGGACCGTCTTCTACAAGAAGGATGACCTGGCTGAAGATCTGAAGAAGCGCCAAGAAGCACGTGAACGCGACCACCGGGTAATCGGTAACCAACTTGACCTCTTCTTTGTTGATCCAAAGGTCGGCGCCGGCCTGCCATACTGGATGCCAAAGGGTGCCACGATTCGCCGGACGATCGAACGCTACATCATCGACCGGGAAGTTGCCGACGACTACAAGCACGTTTACACCCCAGTTCTGATGAACCTGGATGCCTACAAGACTTCTGGTCACTGGGAACACTACCGTGACGACATGTTCCCACCAATGGACATGGGTGACGGTGAAATGCTTGAACTGCGGCCAATGAACTGCCCAAGCCACATTCAAATCTACAAGCACCACATTCGTTCCTACCGTGACCTGCCACTGCGGATCGCTGAACTTGGTATGATGCACCGTTACGAAAAGTCTGGTGCCCTCTCTGGTCTGCAACGGGTTCGTGAAATGACCTTGAACGACGGCCACACCTTCGTTGCCCTTGACCAAATCCGGTCCGAATTTGCCAAGATCCTGAAGCTGATCATGTCCGTCTACAAGGACTTCGACATCACCGACTACAGCTTCCGGCTCTCCCTGCGTGATCCTAAGAACACTAAGAAGTACTACGCTAACGACGAGATGTGGGAACGGTCCCAAACCCTGCTGAAGGCGGCCATGGACGACCTGAACCTCGACTACTACGAAGCTGAAGGTGAAGCTGCCTTCTACGGTCCAAAGCTGGATATCCAAACCAAGACGGCCCTTGGGAACGAAGAAACCATGTCCACGATCCAGCTGGACTTCATGCTGCCTGACCGCTTCGGCCTGACTTACGTTGGTAAGGACGGTAAGGAACACATGCCAGTTATGATCCACCGTGGAGTTGTCGGCACCATGGAACGGTTCGTTGCCTACCTGACTGAAATCTACAAGGGTGCCTTCCCAACCTGGTTAGCCCCTGAACAAGTTCACATCATCCCAGTTAGTGATGATAACCACGGTGCTTACGCCGACGAACTTGCTAAGAAGCTGAAGGCGGCCAACATCCGGGTTGTTGTTGATCACCGGAACGAGAAGATGGGTTACAAGATTCGTGAAGCCCAGACGCAAAAGGTTCCATACACCCTGGTTGTCGGTGACGACGAAATGAAGAGCAACGGCGTCTCCGTCCGGAAGTACGGTGAGAAGGAACAAAATGAAATGAGTCAGGATGACTTCATGGACGAAATCCTCGCTGATATCGCATCCTACTCCCGTAAAAACTAATCACTAACCTTTAATTAAAGCCGCGGACAGTCAATGAGCTGCCCGGGGCTTTTTATTATTTTGATGCCTAATATAAAACGGACCTGGATAAAAACATCTAGATCCGTTTTTGAATTTTATATGCCAGGCCACTGACAACGCCGAATATCAACGTGGTTGGCATCCTTGAACGGGATGCCCTCGGCCGCCAGCATCGGTCCCTGGTCAACCCAACCGGGAACCAGCCGGCCGGTGGCGGTTACGACCCGGTGGTACAGGTGCTTGCCGTAGCCGGGTTTGCCGAGGGCCTTCCCTACCAGGCGGGCGTTACGGGGCCGGCCGATCATTCGAGCAATTTGGCCATACGTGGCTACCCGCCCGAGGGGAATAAGGTCGACAATGTTTAATACATCATGCATAAAATCTTCGTCAATCTTGGTCATCAGCATCCCCTCCCAAGCGCGGTAAGAGCAGGAAGATTACCAAACCGATGGTAAAGAGGACGCTGAGTGAGGCCGCCCCGATCGTCGACTTCTCGGTCCACTGATTCACCAGACCGACAATCACCGGTCCCATGATTGCGGAGAACTTACCGAGAATGTTGTAAAAGCCAAAGAACTCGCTGCTGGAGTCTTTCGGAATCAGCTGGCCGAAGTAGGAACGACTCAATGCCTGCAGTCCGCCCTGACTGGTGCCGACTAGAATTGCCAGGATCCAGAAGTCAGTCAGCGTAGTCAGGCGCAGGGCATCAAGGCAAATGATCACGTAGACGATGATCCCCACCAGGATGGCGGCCCGGTTAGAGGTCCTTCTCGCCAACCAGCCGTAAAACAGGGAGAACGGGAAGGCGATCAGCTGAACCACCAGGAGCACCATCATCAGCATCGTCGTCTCGACCCCCATGTCCTTACCGATTGCGGTTGCCATCGTGAAGATGGTGTCGACCCCGTCGATGTAGAAGAAGTAGGCCACCAAGAACCAGGTGATCTGCCGGTAATGGCGGATATGGCGGAAGGTCTGGTTCAGCCGGCGGAAGCTATCCCGCAACGGGTGACGCACGGCTACTACGCTGTAGTGCTGCTGACCATAGGCGAGCAGCGGCCAGCCGAAGATCACCCACCAGACCGCCGCGATCATGAAGCTGAACTTGGCGATCCCGTAGGCCGACAGCAGGTCATTGAAGCCGTGCGTCAATTGGGCTCCCAGGAAGACGATGAAGGCGATGACCCCGCCGAGGTAGCCCATCCCGTACCCAGTCGAGGAGACCAGGTCCATCTGGCCATTCGGAGCCACGTCGGTCAGGAAGCTATCGTAGAAGAGGTTCCCGCCGGAGTAGCCGATGATGCTCAATACGTACATGAAGAGCAGCCACCGCCGCTTGGCATTCGGGTAATCGGCCAGGACGCCCAATAGCGGAGCCAACAGGGTGCCGAAACTGTTGGCGTATCCCCAGTAGGCCGTTGAATCGGCGGCACTGACCCCCGCCTGCTGGGCAACGGCCTTGAAGTATACAGGCAAGACCGCCGTCACGACCAAGATCCCGTAGCCGGAGTTGGCCCAGTCATAGAAGATCCACTGCCATTGTTGTTTATTGATTCGCACGACCCCACCTCACTTCCTAATGACACCAGCGATCGGCTGACTGGCAGTCGGGGCTGGGTAGTGCAGTCCCAGCAGTTGGGCGAAGGTTGGCCCCTCGTCAACCAGGTGGGCACTATCTACCGTGGCCCCTTGATTGACGTCCGGACCGGCAAAGACTGCCGTGGTGAAGTAGCCGGGTTTGTCCGGCCCGTAGCCATGAACCCCCTGGTAGCGGTCATGAGTTCCCAATGAGTCGGGGTCCACATCCTCAACTACCGCCGGCCGGTTGACCTCATCGGTGAAGTAGTAGCCAGCTTTGGCCTCCACCAGGAAGGTACACTTAGGATCGGCGCCCAGCTTGACTGCCTCGGCACCGTCATAGATGCGTTCAACCCCCTCGACGCCGGCAATCAGCTGCTTGAGCTGGCCGCGATCGACGTTTCCCCGGGTGTAGACGTAGGTCTCGCCATCACAGGTTTTCGCCGTGACCTGCCAGTTGTTTCGGTAGGTCGTCTTGCCGGGCTGCGGGGTCAGCCAGCCATGCCGGGCAAAAAGCATGTTGAGGTGGATCATCTTCTGCACGTTGATCTGGTAGTGGTCACCGAGGAAGACGAAGTTAGTCTGATCATAGGTTCCGGCATCCTTGGTGGCCTGGACGATCCGGGCCACCCGCCGGTCCAGCCGCTGGAGGGCGTGCTGGGCCTGGGCAGACTGAACACCATAGCGGTGACGCATACTATCCATATCTACCAGGTGAATCAGCGTCAGGTCGGGTTGCTTGTTCTTCAGGGTATCGACTGCGCAGGCCGTGATGAAGTCATCCAGCCAGGGCTGCTTGATCCCGTGACGAAGGTGGCCATAGCGGTGGTTCATCTGCAGCAGGAAGAGCGGGGAGCTGGCCTTCAGAGAGACAAAAACCTGGTTGGTCCAGATCCGGTTGGGAAAGATCTCGGCCAGGTTATAGTCGATCTTGCTTCCCGCAGTCACCGGCCAGAGGAAGGCCGCCGTCGTCAATCCCGCATCGTGGGCAACGTCATACAGTGGGGTCGCCTGAACATCCTTGCGGTACCAGTACCAGTCGGGCGAGAGGCGCCGGGGCTGGAGCTTAGTATTGTTGACCACCCCATGGACCGCCGGGTACTGGCCTGTGATGATCGAGGTGTGTGATGGGTAGGTCAGTGTCGGAAAGATCCCCCGCACTCGCTTGACCCACGTCCCCTTCTTCATCAATTGGCTGATGTGGGGCACCAGGTAGCAGAGTTCGTCGAGGTCCCGGAAGCCCATTGAATCAAGGGAGACAACAACTAATTTATTTCTAGATATCATTTCATCCACTTTCAATTATTATCAGTAACGACTATTAACAATTCTAACACTCGCCGTTACTGAGTTTTTACAATTTTACTATTATTTTGGCAAAAGAATAACTATAATAAAAGGGTTACTTTATACAATTTGTCCAATATTGGCGAAAGAATATGCAAGGAGTGTGAGAACATTGGCAGAAACGCAACCGACCCGGTCGCTCGGTTTTTTTGCGACCCTCTCGACCGTCACCGGAACGGTCATCGGTTCGGGAATCTTCTTCAAGGTCCCGGCCGTCACTAAGGCCACCGGGACCGTCAGCATGGCCACCTTTACCTGGCTGCTGGCGGGGATCATCACCATCTGCGCCGGCCTCACCGCGGCCGAACTCGCGGCAGCCTACCCGCAGACCGGGGGCCTGACCATCTATGTTGGCAAGGCCTACGGGAGTTTCTGGGGATTTTTGGCCGGCTGGGCCCAGTCCCTGATCTACTTCCCCGCGCAATGGGCCGCGGCCGCGATTGCCTTTGCCACCCAGTTTGTCGACCTCTTCGGCCTCAAATCATCCTGGCTGCCCGTGGTGGCCATCGTCATCACCCTGCTGGTCCTCATGGTCAACTTCATCAGCGCCAAGGCCGGCGGAATGGTCTCCTCAATCGCCCTGGTCGTGAAACTGCTGCCGATCATCGCCATCGTCGTGCTGGGGTTCGTCCACCCTGGCGACCCCCAGTTCCGCCTCTTTCCCGTAGCGCCTGGTCCCCACCAGCACTTCTGGACCGCTCTGGGCAGCGGGCTATTGGCAACCATGTTTGCCTACGACGGCTGGATCCACGTCGGCACGATCGCGGGAGAACTGAAACACCCTAAGAAGGACCTGCCACGGGCCATCTTCTTCGGTCTCAGCCTGGTCACCGTCGTCTACCTGCTGATCAGTCTGGTCTTCCTGTACGTGGCCCCGCTGGCAACGGTCGCCAACAACCTGAACATCTCTTCGCAGGTTGCCCACATCGTCTTCGGTCCCCTGGGCGGCAAGATCATCACCATTGGGATCATGGTCTCGGTATACGGGGCCCTCAACGGCTTCGTGATGACCGGAATCCGGGTTCCCTACGTGATGGGCTACCTCGGTTACCTCCCATTTAGCCGGGGCTTTC
The DNA here is from genome assembly GCA_019118405.1 of Candidatus Limosilactobacillus gallistercoris. GTDB lineage: Bacteria > Bacillota > Bacilli > Lactobacillales > Lactobacillaceae > Limosilactobacillus > Limosilactobacillus galli. The sequence continues at coordinate 20,488 of DWZB01000088.1, read as the reverse complement.
GATCCCTCAACCGGGGCGGGGTGCCGTGGCTCGGTGGTAGCCTGCAATTCGTCGTCGCCCTGCTCATGATCCTGTCCGGGACCTTCGACACCATCACCAACATGCTGGTTGTCGTCATCTGGTTCTTCTACATGCTTTGCTTTGCCGCGGTGTTCATCCTCCGCAAGAGAGCGCCGGAGCTGGAACGGCCGTACCGCGTTCCCGGCTACCCGATCGTGCCGATCATCGCCCTGGCCGGCGGGGCCTTCATCGTTTTGACCACCGCCATTACCCAACCAATGATCACCATAATTGGGATCCTGGTAACGGCTGCGGGGATTCCCGTCTACCGTTACCAAAAAGCGCGTCACCGGATTACGTTAAAATAAAAGGAGCTTTTATATGAAAAACAATCCGCAGCTTAAGAAAACTGAACACGAGAAGACCCTCGGCCTCTTCGACCTGGCCATTCTTGGCATCGGCGCCATCATCGGAACCGGGATTTTGGTCCTGACTGGGATCGTTGCCGCCGAGGACTCGGGACCGGCGATCGTCTTCTCCTTCCTCATCGCCGCCCTCGCCAGTGGTCTGATCGGACTCTGCTACTCCGAACTGACCACCAGCCTGCCCAACTCCGGCAGTGCCTTCTTCTACACCTGGGTCGGCATCGGCAAGTTCGTCGCCTTCCTGGCCGGCTGGACCCTGATCGGGGTCTACATCACCACCACCGCCACCGTGGCCAACGGGTGGACCGGTTACGTCCAATCGTTTCTGGAAGTTCTGGGCGTCAAGCTGCCGCACCAGTTCCTGATGAACCCGTCTGCTGGGGGCTACGTCAACCTGCCGGCCGTCTTGATGATCCTCCTGATGACCATCATCCTCACCCGGGGGACCAGCGAGAGTAAGCTGATCAACAACTTCCTGGTCGGGGTCAAGATCTTCATCATCCTCCTCTTCATCGTCGTCAGCGTCCAGCACGTCCGGCCAAGCAACTGGCACCCCTTCCTGCCGTACGGGGTCAAGGGGATCTTCACCGGGGCGTCCGCCGTCTTCTTCTCCTTCCTCGGTTTTGACGCCCTCGCCACTTCCGCTGAGGATGCCAAGAATGTCGAGAAGAATATTCCCCGGGCAATAATTCTGTGTCTGGTGATTTCCACCACCCTCTACGTCCTGGTCAGCCTGGTGATGACCGGGGTCGTCTCCTACACCAAGCTGAACGTTTCCGAAGCCATGTCCTACGTGCTGATCGTCAAGGGCCACTCTTTCGTCGCTGAGGTCGTTTCACTGGGGGCCGTCCTGGGAATCATGGCGGTGGTCTTCGCCTTTATTTACGCCGGCTCCAATATTCTGAAGTCCATGAGCCGGAGTGCCTTTCTGCCGCAAAACCTGGCCCAGCTCAACACCAAGACCCACAGTCCGAACCGGGCCATCTGGCTGGTCGGGATCCTCTCGGCCATCTTGGCGGGTGAGTTCGACCTCCACTACCTGGCCCTGATCGCCAACATCGGTTCCCTGATGGTCTTCGCACTGATCTCGCTGGTCGTGATCATCTTGCGCTACCGGTACCCAGAGCTGAAGCGGCCGTTCAAGGTGCCATTTGGCAAGACGATCCCGATCCTGTCGATCATCATCTGCATCGTCCTCCTCGTCAGCATCTCCCTGACGGCCTGGTTAACCTACCTCGCCTGGATCGCGGTGGGCCTGCTCATCTACTTCACCTACTCGCTCCGCCACGCCGACGAGTTTAACTTCACACCAGAGGAATAAACTAATCAATTAGGAATGAAACAGCGTCTTGCTGTTTCATTCCTCTTTTCGTAGCGTCGGCCCATTTTGGTATACAGGCCTGGCTTTGCCGACTGGAGAACCAGGTGTGACCGAGAATGGAATGCGCTACACATCTACCCCATCAGTAGACCAGAGTGCCGGCCCCAACGAGGCGGACGGCTTCAACGCCGCCAACGTTGGAGAAAGTGCCACTGAGAGCGTCTACGCCAACGACCGGGTCCTCGCCTACGACCCCTTCGTCAAGAATGGCCTGGCCGAAGACTCAATGACCAACCTGGTGCTGCCGTATATCCACTCCGCCCGGGAAGGGGTTGAACGCCTGGACAAGCTGGTAGCTGAGTACGGTTCCGCCGAGGGCAACGAGGTCCAGTTCAACGACCAGGATGAGGTCTGGTACATGGAAATTGCCACCGGTCACCACTGGGTTGCCGTCCGGATTCCCGACGACTGCTATGCCGTCGCGACCAACCAAATCGCCATCGAGCAGATCGACTTCAACGATCCGGACAACTACATGTGGTCTGACGGTATCCGGGAGTTTGTCGATGCCCACCAGCTTAACCCGGACAATGACCAATGGAACTTCCGCCACATCTTCGGTACCAATACCAAGCTGGACCACCACTACAACACCCCCCGGGTTTGGTTCGCCCAGCGCTACCTGAGTCCCGTCGCCGCGGCCGACCAGACTCCCGAATCACCCGACATGCCATTCATCCGCAAGCCCGAACGCAAGATTGCGGTTGAGGATATCCTGTACCTGCTCAAGTCCCACTTCAACGAGACCAAGTACGATCCGCTGGGTGATGGCAGCGAGCACGACAAGAAGGTCTACCGGCCGATTGCCCTTTCCGGACAGCCCAGTCTCACATCCTGCAGATGCGCAACAACGTCAAGCCGGAACAGGCGGCCATCCAATGGGTCGAATTCGGTCTGCCGTCCTTCTGCACCTACACGCCGTTCTTCGCCAACGCCGACGACACCGACGTCTCCTACCGGAAGTTCCCGGCCAAGATGAAGCTCAAGAACGCCTACTGGCTGAACGAGGCCCTCGCCATGGTCGTCGAGAGTCACTACAGCGAGTTCTACGACCAGGACGAAACCTTCCAGAAGGGCCTCAACGAGTGGGCCTGGCGGAAGATCGCGACGGTCGACGCCAAGGCCGACCAGTTGAGCGGCGCCAAGCTGACCACCTACCTGACGGGTCAGAACCACAAGATTGCCAAGCACTATAACAAGAAGGCCAAGCGGCTCCTCTTCGACCTGATGACCCAGGAAACTGAATTCTCCAAGCTGACCTTCAAGATGGATCCCAACCTCTAATCGATCCACCAGTAGCCAGCAATTTATAAAAATAAAGGGTTGACTTTAAAATTAGAAAGTTCTAACATAATTCCAACAAGAATTATAAATTGCTGAGAAAAGATGAGTAATGGGCAGCAGGAACCACAGAGAGCCGGGTGGATGAGAACCGGTGTCCCCTAACCCCACGAAGATGGTCTTGGAGCAAAGACGATCGGTGAGTCGTTGGTAAGCCGGTCACGAGTGGCGACCGATACAACGCCTGGGTTTACCCGCATGGGTGTACCTATTGAGGATTGGGCTGTGAGGTCCAATCAAATTAGGGTGGTAACACGTTAATTTCAACCTTTGAAAACGACGTCCCTAGGAAAAGCGCTAATGCTTTTCCTAGGGACTTTTTCATTTGCTTCCGGTACTTGAGCTCACCGTCGAAAAAGAAAGGATCGATGTTTTATGACTGAATTTACACCACGGACTGTTTCCCCATTTCGCTACGACGTTGTTGGTTCGTTCCTGCGTCCCCAAGAACTGAAGGACGCGCGGCAGAAGTTTGCGGCCGACCAGATCAGCCGGGCCGAGCTCACTGCTGTTGAGGACCGCCTGATCATTGACCTGATTCATAAGGAGGAGGCCGCGGGGCTCAAGGCCGTGACCGATGGCGAGTTCCGCCGCAGCTACTGGCACCTCGACTTCTTCTGGGGTCTCCAGGGTGTCAAGCACGTCACCCTCAAGCATGGCTACTTCTTCCACGACGAGGAAACCCGGAAAGATTCCGCCCAGCTGACCGGCAAGATCAGTGGTGAAAACCACCCGTTCGTCAAGGCCTTCGAGTTTGTCCGGGACCACGTCAGCGACGGTACCCAGGTCAAGCAGACGATTCCGGCCCCAGCCCAGTTCCTGGAGGAATTCCTCCGGCCCGAAAATCAAGACAACCTCAAGGAAATCTATCCCAATGTGGCCGACTTCGACCATGATGTCGCTGTGGCCTACCACCAGGTCATCCTAGACCTTTACGTCGCGGGCTGTCGAACCCTCCAGCTCGATGACTGCACATGGGGCATCTCCGTCAACAACTTCGCCAACCTCAAGAAGAAGGACCCCAACGCCGACACCTCCCAGCTGGTCGCCCTGCAGGAACGCTTCCTTAAGGTGAACAACGCTGCCATCGCTGACCTGCCAGACGACCTCACCATCAACACCCACGTCTGCCGGGGCAACTATCACTCCACCTGGGCCGCAGCTGGTGGCTATGGTCCGGTTGCCGACACCCTCTTCGCCCAGGAAAACGTCAAGGCCTTCTACCTTGAATATGATTCCGACCGCGCCGGCGGCTTTGAACCCCTCGCCAAGGTTCCGGATGAAAAATACGTGGTCCTCGGCCTGGTAACCTCCAAGAACGGCGACTTGGAGGACAAGCAAACTATCATCAACCGGATCCATGAGGCCGCCAAGTTCCACCCGATCGACCACTTCTGCCTGAGTCCCCAATGTGGTTTTGCCTCAACCGAGGAAGGGAACATCTTAACGGAAGACCAGCAGTGGGCGAAGGTTGCCCTGGTAAAGGAGGTCGCTCAGGAAGTTTGGGGCTAAAGCAATCGCAAATATAAACCAATAGGCCATGACACCGTCCCACGCGGGTCATGGCCTATTTTTGCCGATTTCTTTGCTAATCGTTTAACATTTATTTTGATAAACGATTGACAAATTTATTAAAAGCACTTACAATCTTCACCGTAAACGTTTCCAAAGAACGAAAGGAGTCGGTTGTATTGCAGAAAGTTGATGAGTCTCGGGTGATAAAAGTCACAAACACCCGTTATCGCGAACACTTCCATATCCAGACACCGGCGGGCTGGCTAAACGATCCTAATGGCCTCTGCTTCTTCAAGGGCTACTACCACGTCTTCTACCAGTTCCACCCCTATTCCGCCGAATGGGGGCCGATGCACTGGGGGCACGTCCGCAGCAAGGACCTCGTTCACTGGGAAAACCTGCCAGTCGCCCTGGTTCCCGGTGATCCCGAGGATTCCGGCGGTTGTTTCTCCGGTTCGGCCATCGTCAAGGATAACCGCCTGTACCTGATTTACACCGGTCACCACTACTACGATGACGGCGACCAGGACCACTTCTGGGAGAACCAGAACGTGGCCTACAGCGACGACGGGGTCCACTTCACCAAGTACGCGGGGAACCCGGTGATTGAGGCCCCAGCTGATAATAGCCAGGACTTCCGGGATCCCAAGGTCTGGGAGCACGATGACCAGTACTACCTGGTTGTCGGCAGCCGGGAACAGGCAAACAGCCGCGCCCGGATCCTGCTCTACCGGTCCAGTGACCTCCTGCAGTGGCAGTACTGCGGGTCAATCACCGCGTCGCAGAGCATCGAACTCGAGGGGTCAATGTGGGAGTGTCCGGACCTCTTCCGGCTCAACGGCCAGGACATCCTGGCCTGCTCACCGATGGGGATCCAGCCCCAGCGGCACCGTTTCCTCAACCTGAGTCAGGCCGCCTACTTTGTGGGCCGGCTGGACTATGACCAGGCCCGCTTCGCCCACTACGGCCTCCACCTGTTGGATTACGGACATAACTTCTACGCTCCCCAGTCCTTCCTGACACCGGATGGTCGCCGGATCCAGTTCGGCTGGTTCAGCTCCTTTGACAATCCGCTGCCGGAACAGGCCGATGGTTGGGCCGGGGCGCTGACCCTGCCGCGGGAGCTCGTCATGCACGGCAACCGGTTGGGCGCCATCCCCGCTCAGGAAACAGCCAAGCTCCGCGTTGGTGAGGCTCTTAACACCTCAGCAATTATTCATTCTCCCCACCAACTGCCGGTAGCTGATCCGCAGCACACCGAATGGGACCTGACCTTCGACCTGCCTAACGATTACGACAGCCAGGTCAGCTGGCAACTCGCCAACAATGACCAACTCCTAATCGCCCTCAAGTACGACCAGGCAACCGGTGAGGTTACGGTTCACCAGCACGGCCAGGCCAGCGACCGCTACGCCACGATCGGCCACGTTCATCAGCTCCGGGCCCGGATCTTCGTGGACACCAGTTCCGTTGAGATTTTCATCAACGACGGCGCCGCGACCTTCACCGAACGCTACTACAACGACCAGCAGCCGGTGACGGCCACGGTTGCCGCCAGCCAGCCCGCTGCCATCGCCGCTAAAGCTTACACACTTGACATGAAAGGATAATTGACATGAAAAAGTACAGCTTATTCAAGAACCCCTTTTACCGGTTCGATTCGTTAAACATCCTCCTCTTCTTCACCGCCTGGGGAATCTGGTGGTCATTCTTCCAAATCTGGCTGACCAACACCCTGCACTTCTCCGGTGAACAGGTGGGGACGATCTACTCCTTCAACTCCGCTATCACCCTGGTCCTGATGTTTGTCTACGGGGCCATTCAGGACCGGCTCGGATTAAAGCGTTACCTGCTGATCTTCTGTGCCGTCATGGAAATGCTGCTCGGCCCATTCTTCACCTGGCTCTACGCCCCGCTGCTCCACAGCAACTTCTACCTCGGGACCTTTCTGGGTTCCCTCTACCTGTCGTTCGCCTTCCTGGCCGCCTCACCAACCTTTGAGGCCGTCACGGAGCGGATCAGTCGGCGCTACAAGTTTGAATATGGTCAGGCCCGGTCATGGGGTTCCTTCGGGTACGCGGTTTCCGCCCTGCTCGCCGGCTTCCTCTTCACCATCAACCCTAACCTGGTCTTCTGGCTCTCGTCAGCCATCGCCCTGGTCCTTTTCCTCCTGCTCGTCTTCGTCCACCCCGAAAAGAACCCGAAGATGATCGACCTCTACGAGAACAAGGTTGAGACTGCCAAGGAGAGCTCCACGGCTTCCCTGAAGGAAATCTTCGGGGTCTTCAAGATGAAGGCTCTCTGGCAGATCATCATCTACATCATCTTCTCCTGGACCTTCTACACGGTCTTTGACCAGCAGATGTTCCCCCAGTTCTTCACCCAATTCTTTGCCACCAAGGCCCTTGGTCAACAGATGTACGGGGTCCTGAACTCCGTGGAAGTCTTCCTGGAAGCGATCATGATGGCCTGTGTCCCATGGCTGATGAAGAAGATCGGGGTCCGCAAGACCCTGCTGGTCGGGATCACCATCATGGTTGTCCGGATCGGAGGTTGTGGCCTGGTCACGAACCCGCTCGGCGTTTCCTGCATCAAGCTGCTGCACGCTCCGGAGACGGCCTGCTTCGCCCTCGGCCTCTTCCGTTACTTCACCCTGCACTTTGACACCAAGGTTTCAGCCACCCTCTACATGGTTGGTTACCAGATCGCTGCCCAGGTCGGTCAGATCATCTTCTCAACACCCCTGGGGGACCTGCGTGACCACATCGGTTACAGCCACACCTTCCTGGTTATCTCCGGGATCACGCTGATCGCCGGGATCTACGCCACCTTCATCCTGAAGAAGGATAACGTGGACGTCAATGGTCAACCGCTGAACTAAAACTACATGCTTTAAAAGCCAAAACGGCTGCGGAAAAATGTCCGCAGCCGTTTTTTTGTCCTATTCAGCAAGCCTGCCGACAACCGGCAGTCCCTTCAGCACCCGTTTACCATGCGGTGACTTTTTAAGTATAACGTCGGTCAGGTCTTGACCGGCCAGGTTTCCATGGTGACAGCCACCCTGCCAGGCCGGATTAGCGGAGACGTCATAGATCACGCCTTCAACCGCTACGTAGGCTGGTTGGCCATCTTGGCCATTATACTTTGCCAATTCATCCCTCGTCATTACCTTATCATCCATCATGGTGACCTCCTTAGATTTGTTGACTAAAACATACCACGAACCTGGTATTGGTGTCTAGCAGGGCACCGAATAATTAAGCAAAACTTATTAATCATCCTTGGCAAAAAGCAGGTGGATTCCGCCATCGCCCAGCAGCTCCGTCTTAACAACTTTGAAGCGCTGGTTGACGAAGACCTGTCGGGTGTCGAAGGTTCCTTTCTTACTGGTGTCGCCACTGATGTAGGGGGCGATCACCAGGGAGATCTCGTCGACCAGGCCGGCCTTCAGAAAGGCACCGTTAATCAGGGCACCGCCGCTCAGGGCCACCTTCTTAATGCCGAAGTACTGCTGCAATTTGACTAACGCCTGGGCAAAGTCAATCTCCGCGTCACCGCAGACCAGGTACGGAATCTGCATGGCCCGCAGGAAGGCCAGGTAGCGCCGGCTGGCGAGTTTGGTGACCACCTCGATCGCCCGGCTCTTCTTGCCGGCATAGTCAAAGTAATTCTTCTCCCAGCCGGCCCGACCGCGCCGGTCGAAGCTGACGTCCCAGGTAGCCGAACTGATGTCCGCCGGTACCCAGTCCTGGTAGTCGATCCCCGTCGGATCATATTGGTTGAGGTCCGGGTGTCCCGGCGCCGCGTACATCACAATCGTGTTGCTGCCGTTGGCGTTGGTGTTACTGATCTTGAAGAGGAGATCGTCGTAGTAGTCGCCAGAGGCCTTGTCCCCCGGGAGGCCATCCCAGTCACCATCAATCTTGCCATCGATCGACTCATACATGTGCACAATTACCTTCGCACGTTCCATCACGCATTCCTCCTTTGACCCCATTTTAAAACAGAAAGGGGCGTGGCAAAACCAGGTCTTGTCACGCCCTCATCATCAACAATCGTGGGTACCTCTATATTCAGTTGAGACGGGTTCCGTGAGGTCAACGACTTCCAGGTTCTCCGTCAGGGTCCCCTTGGTCGGGCTCATCATCGGCAGGGTGAAGTACTTCGGGTTGAACCGCACCTCCATCTGGTTCTCAAACTGGATGTTGGCGTACGGCTCGCTCTTGATGTGGATGTCACCGATGTTCGATTCGACCTTCTCATCGAAGTCATGCAGGTCCATGCCCTTCTTGACAAAGATCAGCCGGTAGTTGGCGTCCAGGTTGCAGTTGCCGATGGCGGAGAACGGGCCGACCCCATCGTCAAAGTCCAGGACAATCGTCTTGTCGGGACTCAGGTACTTGGCAATCCGCTTCTTGGCGTCATCGGTAAAGGTTAAATGCTTCATAAATCGTAGCCTCCTCGTTAGCTATCAATGTCTTCAGTCTACGCGCTTTTGGCAAAAAGCCAACTAATCTGCTCGGCCACCCTCACCGTTCGCGGCGATCCGCTCCCGCAGCAGCTTGAGGAAGAGCTGGGCTACGTTCGGCAGCTGGTGGTCCTTATTCCAGATCAGAATGTTAGCGTCGGTAAGGGCGGGGGCCAGTGGCCGAAAAACCAGGTCCTGGTCATAGACATTGGCGATCCCATCGTAGGCCAGCGCCATCCCGGCCCCGGCCTTAACCAGCAGCTCGGCGTTGTAGAGCAGGTTGTAGTTGCCGACAAAGTTATACTTGTTGATCAGGTCACCGGCCCAGTCGCGGAAGGTGTCCTGAACCCGCGATTGGACCGACGTCAATAGTGACAGCCCCAGCAGGTCACCGGGGGTGATGACCGGCTTGGCTGCCAGGGGCTCGGTCCTGCGCATCAGGATCCCCCACCGGTTCTGCGCGGGCAGGGTAAGGGAATTATAGTTCAGCAGGTTTTCGTGGCCCATCACCACGCCAAACTCTAGGCTCCCCTGGCCAACCTGCTGGCGGATCGCCGTTGAATCCCCACTCGTCAGGTTGACGCGCACTTCAGGGTAGTAGCGCAGGATCTGGGCCAGGACATCCATCAGCGGCATCAGGGCACTGCTCTCACCGGCGCCGATATCTAGCGTCCCGCTGACCACCGAAGTGGACTGAAGATGGTAGGTGGTCTTATCCACCAGGGCCGTGATCTCTTGGGCTCGTTCATACAGGTAGTAGCCCTCCTGGGTCAGCTTGATCTGGCGGTGGCCCCGCTCAAACAGGGTCACCCCGAGGGTCGTCTCCAGGTCCATGATCTGCCGCGACAGGGCCGGCTGGGAGATATGGAGCCGGTGAGCCGCACTGGAGATGTTCCCCTCCCGGACGATTTCGATAAAATAACGCAGTACCCTGATATTCATTGTCCTTCCTCCTTATATAACTTTTTGATATAGATTTACATTTGATATAAGTATTTCACATTTTAATTCTAGCTTATTACAATAAAATCAACAAATATATATCGAAGGAGGCTTCACCATGACAACAAGCAAAAACCTCAAGCCCGAGCAGGTCGCCAGCATGAACGAAATCATCGAGCACAACCAGGCCCTGCTCCAGGAGCTCAACACCGGCGTCCACTCCCCAGCCGCTATCCGGGCGGCGGTCGCCCAACTGACCCAGCAGACACTAGATCCGTCCGTGGAGATTCGGCTCCCCTTTTACTCCGACTTCGGCCGCAATATTCACATCGGTAAGCGCGTCTTCATTAACAGCGGCGTCACCTTCACCGACCTCGGCGGCATCTACCTGGCCGACGATGTCCTGGTCGGCCCCAACGCGACCCTGATCTCCGTCAACCACCCCCTCGATCCCGCGGCGCGCCATGGCATCGAGCTCAAGTCGGTCTACGTTCGCAAAAACGCCTAGCTCGGCGCCAACACCACTGTCTTGCCGGGGGTTACGATCGGCGAGAACGCCGTCGTGGCCGCCGGGGCCGTGGTCACCAGAAACGTACCTGCCAATACCATCGTGGCTGAGGTCCCCGCCCGGGTCATCAAAACTATCAAACATAATAATTAAGAGGAATCTATCATGGCTTACGGATACATCACAGCATTAAACGATCGCGTTCAGCGCGACCACATCAAGTTTCACAACCGCTACAAGTTCACCCTCGCCGGTGACCTCTACTACCCTAAGGACATCGACCAGCAGTAGCCGCTGCCCGCACTGAGCGTCGGCGCGACCTATGGAGGGGGGCAAGGAACAGGGGCCGGCCGTCTACGCCAATGAACTGGCCCAACGCGGCTTCGTCGTCCTCACCTTTGACCAGGCCCACATGGGGGACTCGGCCGGTGAACCCCGGCGCGTGTCATCCCCAGGCCTCTTCGCTGAATTATTCAGTGCTGCCGTTGACTACCTTGGCATCCAGGTCCCATTCGTTGACCGGGAAAAGATTGGGGTCATCGGGATCTGCGGTTCCGGCGGTTTCTCCCTCGCGGCCGCCGCGGTCGACACCCGGATCAAGGCGGTCGCAACGGCCTCGATGTACGACATCACCGACGTTCGCGGCACGATGGACCTTTCCAAGGACCAGCTCGATCAGATGAAAGACGAACTCGTCCAGCAGCGGTGGGAGGATTACGCCAAGACCGGCGAGCCCCCAACGGCAAGACGCCACATACAAGCCATTGCTGAAACTGCGCAGCACCTTCCCGACCAACACCCGGGTGCTGAACATCTACGGTGACAAGGAGGACGGCTCCCACTCCGATGGTGACGTCCCCGTCAACTCCGCCAAGTCGCTGAAATACCTGGTCAGCGGCCGCGCCAAGTCTTACCGGGAAGTGGAGATCAAGGGAGCCAATGCCCAGCACAGCACGCTCCATAACAATTCCCAGGTCAACCGGAAACTGATCAACTTCCTGTGGCGGAAATAATCAGTAATTAATTTCAAAGAATAAGCCATCATTTGCAGAAAGCTGTAAATGATGGCTTTTTAGTATCACATTAACCCTTGCTTACCGCTGCCGATTCGACTTAGCAAACTCACTGGTTGGCCCAAGGTAGTTGCTGTTAATCCCGAGCCACTTCTTGTTGATTCGCCGCAGGGTGCCATCCTTTTGCAAGACTCCCAGGGCATAGTTGACCTTCTTGACCAGGGTGGTGTCCCCCTTCCGTATCCCAATAGCAACCCGGTCAGCAGGGTATTGGGTGGCGGTGATCAGCTTGTAATTGTTGTTGTGTACGAGGTGGGTGGCGTAGTAGCCGGCGTAGACCGTCCCCGAAAGTCCCCTGTGTCCGGCCCGCCTGCAGGTCCATAAAGGCATCGGAATTGTCCTGGTAGAGGATCGGCTTCTGGTTCTTGATGATGTCCTTCAGCACCCGTGGATACTTGTTGAGGTCGGTCTGGGCCGTCGAGATCTCCTGGACCCCGAGCGTTTCTCCCTTCATATCGGCCATCTTGTTGATCCCACTGTCTTTCCGGACAACCAGTGATTGACCGGAAAGCTCATAGACCCGGCTGAAGGCGATCCGCTTGCGCCGGGAAGGAGTGGCCGTGTAGCCATTCCAGATGCAGTCGATGGTTCCGTTCTTCAGCTCCGTCTCCTTCATTGACCAGTCGATTGATTGAAAATTTGCCTTGATCCCGAGAACCTTGCAGACGGCCTGTGACAGGTCAACATCATAACCGACCAGCTGCCCATTGCGGCGCCGAAAGTGCCGAGATGATGATCGCCTCCCGGTAGCCAATCGCCCGGTAAAGATTAATCGAGACCGCCGGCGCAAAGGCCATCGCCAGGGCATTCATGATCCCGTAGAAGCTCATCATCCCGACAATCACCCCGGCAAAGGCACTGCTGGCGCCGAGTTCCTGCGCGTACCCGTTGATCAAGGGATTGCAGTACATATTGCTGAACATGAAGAAGAAGGAGGCCGCCATGACCAATACAACGTCCTTTGAGTATACCTTCTCTTCATTCTTGTGTTTGATCATTAAATATCATCTTCCATCCGCCATTTATTATAACGCGCGTTTCACGTGGAACACGGCCGCTAGCAGCTAAAAAGAGCTTGTTTCGCCCTAGATAACTGGCTAAAATAAAATCATTATGAGATATTCTTACAAATTCAGTGATGCCATTCACCTGCTCGCCTACCTGGTTGTTTACCGTGATGGAGACCGGTCGAGCAAGGCGATTGCCAATAGTATTGAGGCCAACCCCAGTGCAGTGCGGAAACTGATGGCCGATCTGCGCCAGGCGGGACTGCTGGTCACCCAGACTGGCCGGGCCCAACCCGCTTTGGCCAAGGATCCTGCAACGATCTCCCTACTGGACATCTACCAAGCCCTGCAGATGGACCACGCCCTCCTGCACGTGGATCCGGCGACCAACCAGCAGGGCCAGGTTGGTGGGGCCATCCAGCCGGTCCTCACCGACTACTACCAGGAAATTCAATCAGCAGCCTTTCAGCGGATGCGGGCGATCACCCTCGCCGAAGTTGTTCACAAGATTCAGGTACATAACCAAGCAAAATAACACCATGAAGCACAGCGCCTCATGGTGTTATTTTTGTTTTTCCTTATGCGGGTCAAATGTCCTCGTGCATTAGTACCCCAGCTGCGCGCGCACGTCTTTCAAGACCCGGGCCAGGTCACCCTTGATTGCCACGCCCTTGTCCTCAATCTGCGCGGCGAGGAACTGGTAGTTCCGGTTGACCATCACGTCGAAGGCCCCCAGCAGGTTGTTCGTCAGGGCCCAGAACGATTCCTGGATGAACATCGGCGTCATCCGGCCGACACCCAGTTCCAGGAACAGGACGTGCTTATCATGAAGGTGTTTCTCAATGTCATCGGAGATCTTCTGGTACTGCTCCTGGTAACGGCTCTCCTCCAGGAAGTTCCCGTAACCCCGGACCCACGGGAAGGCTTCGGCTCCGCAGTGCGGACAGCGGGGGATCATCTCGTCCGGGATGACGATCGTGTCGTGCTCCTCCAGGTAATCATACAGCTCATCGACCTTCTTGGTAGCGTCCCAGACCGCATCCGTGCACTGCTGGCTGCACTGGAAGAAGCGGTGGTCGCCCTGAATCTGGGCCACCTTCTCCTCAGGGAAGGCCTTGATCGCCTGTCTGGGTGTCCTGGTTCGTTGTCAGGATGAAGTAATCCTTATCGCGCAGGATTGCCTGCAGGTCCTTGTACGGTTCTCGAACGGGCGCGTGCAGGGTCGTGTGCAGGAAGGTAGCTAAATAGCCCCAGAACTCCCCGCGACTGCTCCACCGGTAGCCCATGCCGGCAAACGCCCCCTTGAAGTGGTAGCGGTCATAGAAGCGGCGGAACGCCTTTTTATAGGACGGGGTGGCCGCATAGTAGAAATCCCCACCACCAGCTGTCGACAGTCCCGAGGCCCCGCCGACGCTCACGTGGTCCGCCAGCTTAACCCGGTCGGCAAACGTCTCGATCTGCTGTTCATAGGGCAGCGGCTTCTTATCCGTCAGCTTGACCGGGGTGCCCCCGTTGGCATAGACGCCATAGTACTGGGAATAGTTCATCTGAGTTTGGATAACGAGTTGTTCATATAGTGATTGCGCCATCTCTTAATTTTCCTTTACTAGTTGGGCTAGGGTCTGCGTCAGGTCACCAGCCAGGGCCACCGTCTGGTCCTTGATCGCTGGGCGGACATTGATCTCCTGCGGCAGGTTCAGTGTAATGTAGCGCCAGTGCGGGTGGGCCTCCACCATCTGCATCAGCGGCGCCTTGATCAGCTGGTTGTTAGCCCCGATGCCGAGTTCCAACTGGACGAGCTGTCGGTCGGCACACTTGCGGATGAAGTCCTGGCAGGCCTGCTGCTGAGCCTCCCACTCGGGGCTCTGCATCTTCAGGTTGAAAAAGTCGCCCTCGACCTCCCAGATTTTCTGGGGAGCAAAGCCGTTTTGCTGAAAGTGCTGGTCGGCATTAGAGGTCACCACGAAGTAATCCTTGTCGGCCAGTAGTTGCTTCAGCTGGCGGATAAACCGTTGGTGGGCCGGCGCCGGCAACATTGCTTGAACCCCCTGAAGGATGCTGGTAATCCCGTATTGGCGGGTGAAGTCACCGAAGTAGCACTTGAAGGCCGCATTGTTGGCGAAAATGTTATAACCCTCGCTGATGGATAGGCCGTTGCTGGCACTGATGAGCACCGCATCAGCTGTTCGCAACAATTGTTGGGCTTCTTGAATCTCGGTCATTTTTCTTCCTCCTAAACACTGTGCACATTTATGGACGATGTGTTGTGAACTTTGTAAAATCAGGGTAGTGCAAAGCATAAAAAAAGAGAAGTACACAACTGGAAAGTTGTCCACTTCTCAACAAATTTCAGAAAGTGTCGTGATTTTTTGTCAACTAATAGTTTGCAAACCAGAAAGACGGACCGGCGAACCACCTACACCATCAACCTGATCAAGGACTGCTTCTTAGAGCTGATCCAGAAGCTGCCCTACTCCCAGATCACCGTCACCAGGCTGTGCCGGACGGCGGACCTGAGCCGGTCGACCTTCTACCTGAACTTCGACTCCATCACCGACGTCTTGAACGCGGTGCTCGATGACGCCCTGCTGGCCATCCCCAAAAGCCATTTTTCAGATGACAGCCAGGACCTGAGCATCGACTACCTGAAGAAGAACGAGTCGCTGATCCCGGCCTGCCAGCGGGTCGGCAGCTCCAGCAAGTACCGGAAGCTGCTCCTCGACCCGGACCTCAGCGAATACATTGTCGGCCGCATCATGGCCCACGAACGCAACAAGGTCGTCCCGTCGATCCAGCGGAAGACCGGACTCTCCACCCGGGATGCCGAGACCCTCTTCCTCTACATCCTGCACGGTTCCTTTGCGGTCAACCGGGCTAACCACTTTCAGAAGAACGACGAGTGGTACCACCAGGTGCAGCTCCTCAATGCGTTCACCATGGGCGGCTACGAGTCACTTCGGCACTAGGTTACATCTCCATCCCCATCTTCTTGTAGGAATCCATGCCGCCGAGCCAGAGCTGGTCCAGCGGGACGTGCCGCTCCTCAGCGAAGGCCTTCATCAGGGTCATGTGGTCCATCAGGTGGTACTTCTTGTTGGGATCAGCCGGGTCAACGACCTGCAGCTGGGCCATCATCCCGCCGTCCTCGTGCTCAATGATGTGGCAGTGGTACATGAAGACACCGACCACGTTGAACCAGACCTTGATCCGGACATGCTCGCCAGGGTTGACCGCCACAGTGTCCTTCAGGCCGAGCTCATTCGGATACGGGGCGTGACCGTTGCGGGAAATGACCTCAAACGCGGTCCCGTGCATGTGATAGGGGTGAATCATCCCCGGCGCCGGGTTGGTGTTCTCGATGTCCCAGATCTGAACCTTGTGCAGTGGCATCTTGTAGTCAATCCGATCCATCTTGAACTTCTTCCCGTTCATCGCCACGGCCTCGTCCATCCCGTCCAAGGTGACGTGGTGCACCGGCAGGTCCGGGTCCGCCGCTGGATCAGGAGTTTCAAAGAGGTCCTGGGGAATCGTGGTGTGGTCCGGCTGGAACTCGTGAATGCGGAAGCGGACCAGTGGGACATCGTCGGAATACAGGGTAACTACATCACCGGGCTGGTACTTGCCGAAGTCCACCACAATCTCCTGCCGTTCGGCACAGGTAATCAAGAGCTTCGTCATCTTGACCGGGTGCGGCAGCAGGCTCAGGTCCCCAGCAATCTGGGTAAATTCCAGATCATCGCTGAAGTGGAGCCGGAACTCCCGCCGGTTGGCCCCGTCAAGGAAGCGTAGACGAACCTTCTGGGTAGTGACGTCAAAGTAAGGATTGAGCGTCCCGTTGATCATCGGCGTCGGTCCTGCGACCCCATCCGGATCGTAGTCGGCGCGGTAGTCCCACTGGTTATCCTCGTGGAAGCGCCGGTCCTGTAGGATAATCGGAATGTCATCGACCCCGTAGTTCCGTGGCAAAGGCAGAGTGGCCTCATGCTCGTCCTGGACGATGGCACCGCCGGCTAGACCATGCCAGACCTGCTCCCCGGTTGACGGACACGGATGGGCGTGGAGCCATACGAAGGCTGCGGGCTGGTTGATCTTGAAGGTGACGTCCCGACTCTCACCCGGGTAGACCGGGGCGTGGCAGCCGCCGTCCTCAATCGGTCCGGGGATGGCGAGTCCGTGCCAGTGGAAGGTCGTGACCTCTGGCAGGTGGTTGACCAGGTGAACGTGGATGGTCTTACCCAGTTTGAAGACCACCGTCTTGCCCAGCAGTGGGCCATTGTAGCCCCAGGTCTTAGTCTTCTTACCCGGCAGGAGTTGAACCTCCCCCGTCTGTGCCACGATCGTGTAGTACATATCCGTAGCCGTCTCCTTATCCGGCTTCAATAGGTCCGGAATATTCAACGGCCGCTGCTTGGTCTGCGGTTCCTCCAGCGGGACGTAGCCGGCGTCGTGATAATCGTAGGCCGCCTCATCATAAAAGTAGTTATTGATAACTTCTTCTGCCATTACGCTTCCTCCTTCAAATAAATAAAGGCCGCACCAAGGAATTGCCCCGGCACCGCCTTGGTTAATTTATTGCAATGAATCCCATGCCGTCAGTTCAACCGCCTTGGATGCGGCCAGCTTCTTGAGATCGTCATCGAGGTACTTCTTGTTGATTACGGCTTCGTAGGTATATTCCTTGAACCAGTCTTCGGTCATGACAAAGTAACCATTGTCACCGTTGTCCTTGCCCCAGCTGTTCTCGATCTTCCAGCGGGTTGGTTCGTCGTTGACCAGGTCAAAGCCAGTCAGGGTCATGGCATGGGAAACCATGGCCTGCTTAGATTCCAGCCGGTCCTTCTTGTCCATCACAAAGTCCACGTCGAGCAATTCGGCCCGCCGGAAGAGCTTGGCATCCATCAGACCCCGCTTCCGGTCCATCTGCTGCAAGACATCGTTGCCGACCCAAACGGTCTCACCGGCCTTGAGCTGCTTCATGGCTGCTTCCTGCAGGTACTTGAATGGGACGTTGACGAACTTGATTGGAATCCCCCCGGCCACACTATCCTGGGTTGGCATTGCGTAGACCTTGTTGTACTTGTGGTCTGGAGCGTTCGTAACGACAACGTAGTCATTCAAGTTGGTATCGAAGTACTCCCGGTAAAACTTCAGTGGGGTCAGGCCCAGGACCTGGTGGAATTTCTTGTCGTCATCCCGGTATTCCAGGTCAAACTTCGTCGGCGGTTCACCGAAGGAGTAAGCGGCGACCTTGTAGACGTCGGCCATCATCCGCTCCTGGGCCTTGCTGAGTTCGTCCTCATCGGCACCGTCGTTGACCATTCGCCGCAGTTCCAATGCATCCTTACGCATCAGGTAGTTCATGACCTCGGCTACATCGCTGGTGTCCTTGGTGTTGTGGGTGTCGGGCATGACGTATTCTGGCACTACCCCGTATTTCTCAATGATGGAAGCGGCGTTGGCCCACTGTCCACCATCGTTCAGGGCAAAGCTGAGGTAGAAGTCCACGGTCCGGTCGTGGAGCGGCTTCTTGGCCGTCTCAATGATCTTTTGAAAGTACATATTTGCCCGTTCGATCCGGTCCCAGAAGAACAGGTAGTTCTGGGAGAGCTCGAAGTCCTTGAAGTTGTACTTCGTTGCAAACTTGTGCCGAAGCGTGTTCAGGGTCGCGAATGACCAGCAACGCCCACTGTGCCGCTGGTTGGATGGCTTCCCCGTCTTGATCTCGTAGGAGAAGGCCCGGTGGAGGCGTTGGCTCGCCGCCGGATCCTCACTGGCGTTCTTGATCCCGTTCTTCTGGATGGCCCGGGCGATCACGTCCGCGTCCCGCCGGGAATGGAATTCCTTTTGATACTGTTCAACCATCTTATCTGTTAAGTGGCGTTCTTCTGTCATCGAATATCCCTTCTTTGATAAAAATCCGTTATCATGACTATTATACTATTAATCATAACTCACTTTACGAAATTGCGTCGGCAAAAGTACTTTTTCTTTCTTGCTTATCATTGGTAAGTTAAAATGAGGGTGAATCATTAAATGAGGGAGGAATTTCAAATGAGTAAAGTATTTATTGTCGGCGGTTCTGGCCGAGTCGCAACCGAGCTGATCAAGGATCTTGTCGCTGCCGGTAATGAGGTGGTAGCTGGTGCCCGCCAGCCTGATAAGATCGTCAAGCTAAACGGGGTTACCCCGGTCGCCCTCGACCTGCACGGGGACGTTGCGAAGATTGCCAGTCTGATGGCCGGTAGCAACGCCGTTTACTTTGTGGCCGGATCCCGGGGCAAGGACCTCCTCCAGACCGATGCCATGGGTGCGGTCAAGACCATGCAGGCCGCCAGCCGGGCTGGGATCAAACGCTACATCATGTTGAGCTCAATGTACGCCCTGGAGCCAGAGAAGTGGGCAGATTACCCGGCTCTGGCCGCCATCACCGACTACAACATTGCCAAGTTCTTCGCCGACAACTACCTGATCAAGAGCACCGACCTGGACTACACGATCATCCAGCCCGCGGTCCTGACTGAGGAAGCGGGTACTGGGAAGGTCAACTTTGGCCCAGGTGATGAAACCACTAACCCAATTCCTGACGTTGCCCAAGTCCTGGCAAATGTTCTGAATGCCGACAACACCATCGGCAAAGTCATCATGATGCGCACCGGTGACACTCCTATTAAGGATGCAATCAAAGCATTGTAAATAAAAAAGGCGGCCATGGCCGTCTTTTTTGTGTCCGCTTGACATTGTAACCACGAAATCGGTTACAATAATCCTTAACAGTAACGAAGGGAGAATCTCAAGATGGGACTTCATGATCAACAAATTTACAACCCCGATGACCCGAAAATTCTGCAGGTACAGAAACAAGCACAGTTGAAAATGTACGAATACAACCAAACCTTACCGACCGAGGACGCCAAACGGCAACGACTGATGAAAGAGATGCTGGGCAAGGTTGGCACGGGTTGCTATTTCGAGCCACCGTTCCACGCCAACTTTGGTGGGAAGCACGTGATGCTCGGTGACCACGTTTACGCTAACTTCAACCTAACCGTAGTTGATGACACCTACGTTTACATCGGCGACCACACCATGATCGGACCTAACGTCACCCTGGCCTCCGCCGGTCACCCGGTTCTGCCGGAACTACGTGAGAAGGGGTACCAATTTAACTTGCCGATCCACATCGGGAAAAACTGCTGGCTTGGGGCCGGAGTGATCGTCGTTCCTGGAGTCACAATCGGTGATAACACCATCGTTGGGGCCGGGGCCGTCGTCACCAAGGACCTTCCTGCTAATGTGGTGGCCGTCGGAGTGCCCGCCAAGGTCATCCGGCACATCGGCGATCATGACCGTAAGTACTACCATGGTCAGATGCAGATTGATCCTAAGTTACTCTCGTAATGCCAAATTTAATAAAGCTATCAGTGCAAGCATTGGTGATTATTGCACTGATAACTTTTCTTTTTAAGTGAAAGATGCATTATTATAATCATTAACACTAATTGAAAAGAAGGCAACAACCATCCAAAAGCATAATAATCCCATGTCTATTCGTATTTTGGCCCTAGTCATCGGTCTGGTCCTAAACGCCCTCGGCAACGGGCTCACCGTCGCTACTAACGTCGGGACCAGTCCCTGGACCGCCTCTGAAGTCAACATTGGTAACTTAATTCATACCACGGTTGGGATTCCGATGTTCTGTGTGGGCGTCCTGGTCGCCATCACTAACCAGCTTCTAATTCACCAGTGGGATAAGTGGCGCTTCTTCGGGGAAATTGGCTTCATCGCCTGTTTCAGTTATTTTGTCGACGTTTTTGTTGCCCTCTTCACC
>DWZB01000087.1 GCA_019118405.1 Candidatus Limosilactobacillus gallistercoris | reverse complement strand
TTTGCACTCATAACATACCCTTATTTTAATTTTATAACATATTGTGATCTGCTTAAATAAGAATAGTATTCAAAAATGGTTATATACTATTCAAATTTGATCCTAAAAACTTTCTTCTTCAACCTATAATTAAAAGGCTTTAATTAGAAAATCAAAGCCCTTCATCTTATTGAATTTTTCTCTATATTTTCTGAAGAAAACAATATACTTAATATCTAAAATTATTTATATTATTTTAACGATATACTTTTAATCTTCATTTCACACTTTTTCACACACTCTAACAGCTTAAATGGTTGATATAACTGCATTAGCGCTACTTCTCAAAAATTCAAAATAACCATTTAGTGTTCACGTGAGAAAAAAGTGAGAAACTGATAACATATTTGTATATAAAATAGCCTATTATAACGTCCATAAACAGCGTTATAATAGGCTATCCTACACTATCTAGTGCTGACTAGAGGATTCGAACCTCCGACCTCATCATTACTAATGACGTGCTCTGCCAACTGAGCTAAGTCAGCATTTAACCAACAAATAGTAGTATAGCAGATCACGTTTAGAATTGGAAGAGGTAATTTAAATTAATTTACAGATGACTTCAATACCCGTATCTGTCGCAAATGGCGTTCGATCTGGCCGCTCTTTTGCAGCTGGGCCAGCTTGCGGGACAGGGTCTCCGGCGTCGTTCCGAGGTACGAAGATAGGTCCTTCAGCTTCAGCGGCAAGGTGACCAGCGTGCTGCCCTGCTTGGCGACCAGGTGGTTAAGGTACATCGCCAGTCTTTCCTCAATGCTCGGCAGGCCCATCAGCTGGGTCTGCTGCCGCAGGTCGTCGATCGTCGCCGCCTGCCCAGCCAGGAGCTTTAGGGCAATGTCGCTGTGGGCCTGGATCAGCCGGGTGAAGTCCGCCCGATCGAGGATACAGATGTCACTGTCCGTGGTCATCTCCACGTAGCTGCTGCTGTTGGTAACCCCCAGCAGCCAGGTCTCACCCACGTAGTCCCCGGTGGTCAGGACCCGCTGGACCTGCTCCTCGCCTGCGGCACTCAGTTGGTACAACCGGCCCTTCCCCCGTTTGACGATCACCAAGCGGTTGCTGTTGTTCGGGCTGATGACGATTGTTCCCCGACTGACGCGCTGGTGGTGAACCAGCCGTTCCACCTGCCGCTGCCGGTCAATACTCAGCTGGTTGAAAAGGGGCACCAGCCGCACGCAAAGTTCTTCTGCCATAGTCATCCCTCCATCAGACTAGTCTCTAGAAGTCGTCATCGTCGTCTTCAGTATACAACCCTGTCCGCAAATCATGACCCAGGAAGCGCTGGGTCAGGGCGATCTGTCCCTTGATCCAGGCGAGCAGGTCGGTCAAATTGTTTGCCAGCTCCGGCCATTTCTCCTTCTGGGCCAGGGCGATCGCCTTTGTGATGAAGAGGGTCTGGGTATCGAAGTCCTTGACGAGGGCAAACAGCTGGTCATCCCCCTGCTGGTACTTGGTGACCCCGTCCTCCTCCAGCATCGTGAACTGCTTGTACTGGTCGGTGGTCGTCGGGATGCTCTCACCGCTATTGACCAGCAGGCGGTTGAGCTTGGCGAACTCCGCCTGCTCGTATTCGATCCACTTGTCCCCGGTCTGGGCCAGGAATAAAGCGGCAGGGCCTTGAGCAAACAGCTTGGCCTGGCTGATCTTGAGGGAGTGGATCAGCAGGTTGGCAATGATATGACCGGTCATCGCTCCGGCGGTCGGGGTGTGATGGTCGATGTCGCTCTGCTTCAGTTCTTGTTCGTATCGTTCTGCACTTGTCATAATTAAAGCTCCTTTGTCTTGACACCCTGGACTGCGTAGCCCATCTTCTCAATGTTCTTCTGCACCGTATCGATAGAAGTCTGGGCCGGATCGAGGGTAAACTTTACCTTGCCCGCGTTGAAAAGCACCTTGACGTCCGCAGTACCATCAATGCTCTCCACGCCCTTCTGAATCTTAGTCAGGCACGATGGGCAGGTCAGTCCACCGAGTTTCATCATTACTTTTTCCATTCTGAACACTTCCTTATACGCTTTATTTTAGGTCATTGGCCGGTTTAAAAAATTGACGGTGGTCAACTTTCGGCGAATATTTGATTAACCGCATACTGTTCAAGATCACAATCAGGATACTCAGTTCGTGAATCAGCATCCCCAAAGCCATCTCAATGTAGCCAACGAAGAGACCGATGAACAGCAGGACAACCGTCAAGAGGGCGATCGCGATGTTCTCATTCATATTCCGCATCGTCTTGTTAGCTAACTCAAAGCCGGTCACCAGGTTGGCCAGGTCGGACTTCACGAGGACGAAGTCGGAAACATCCATTGCCACGTCCGTTCCGGACCCCATCGCCACAGCCACGTTGGCCGCCGACAGAGCCGGACTGTCGTTGATTCCGTCCCCGACAAAGGCGATCCGGTGGCCTTGTTGGCGTTCCTGCTCAACGAAACGGGCCTTGTCCTGGGGCAGCATTTCCGCGTGCACCTCGTCGATCGGGAGAGCCGCCGCAATCTCTTTAGCCGTCCCCGCATTGTCCCCTGTCAGCATAACCAGGTGCTTAACACCCAACTGTTTGAGCTGCCGCAGGGCTTGTGCGGTTTGCGGACGGAGCTGGTCCTTGATGGCGAAAATGGCCAATTCACTCCGGTCGGCACTGGCGAAGATCACGAGGGAATTGCCCGCGGCGGCCAATCGTGTTGTTTTCTCCTTAAGGTCGGGGGCATTTTCAACTAGGCCCGCAACCAGCTGCTGGTTACCTAACCGGTACTCTTGGCCCGCGATCGTGGCCCGGATCCCCTGCCCCTTCACCGTTTTTACATTAGTTGGGGTCAGCTGGCGATCCATTGGCAGGTCAGTGATTGCCTGGGCCAGCGGGTGATCCGACTGTTGTTCAATCGCCACTGCCTGGTCGATGATCGTCTGCCGGTCCCCGGCCAGTACCAGAACATCCTTGACCGCGGGCTTACCCAGGGTCAGCGTCCCGGTCTTGTCAAAGGCGATTGTGTCGACATGCCGGAGCCGGTCCATGACGTCCGAACCCTTGAAGAGAATCCCCCGCCGGGCACCGTTACCGATCCCCGCTACCGTTGAGGCCGGCACCCCAATGACCAGGGCCCCGGGGCAACCGAGAACCATCACGGTGATGGCCAGGCGAAAGTCTCGGGTGATCAGGCCCACGATGACCGCCGCCAGCAGAACGAACGGTGTGTAGTACTTGGCAAAGCGGTCAATGAAGCGCTGGGTCTTGGTCTGAGAATCCTGGGCCTCCTCCACCAATTCGATGATCTTGCCAAAGGTGGTGGCATCCCCAGTCGCCGTTGTCTCCACTGTGATCGTCCCGTTCTCCAGAATGGTACCGGCATAGACTGGGTCGCCTGCCTGCTTGGTGACTAGGCGGGACTCACCGGTGATGCTGGCCTCATTTACCAGGGCAGACCCGGCGCGGACCGTCCCGTCGACCGGCACCTGGGCCCCCGTCTTGACCAGGACCCGAGTTCCGGCATCCAGGAAATCGACGTCCTCCTCGCTGGTGGTGCCGTCGTCATTGACCACCAGGGCCGTTTGCGGGGCCAGGTTGGCCAGCTGTTGAACAGCGGACCGGGTCTTCTGGAGGGTCGCATCTTCCAAGACTTCCCCCAGCATGAACAGCCAGGTCACGATCGCTGCCTCATTGAACTCGCCGATGATGAACGCCCCGATCACGGCAATGCTGACGAGGACATCAATGGAGATCAACCGGACCTCCAGAGACGAGATCGCCGTCAGCAGGATCGGTGCCAAACCGATAAGGCCGGCAACAACCATGATGGCCTGGTAGGCCAACAGGCTGTGGACACCAAACCGGGCCGCCTCCGCCAGCACCAGCATGACTGTCGTGACTACCACGATCGAGTGGCGGTACTTCGTGAAAAATTGTTGAATCTTAACCATATGCAGCTCTCCCTTCACCATCTAAGTATAGGGAAGCTCCGCCCGGACTAAATTGACGGTCGTCAAGTTCTGCAAACAAAAAATCGGTTGATGAGCCGCCGCGGGTTCATCAACCGATTTTATTCAGGGCTGGGTGTTCCAAATCCGGCCCAGCGTTATGTCAGTATTTCTGAGGGAATAGGAAAATAAATTTTATGGAAAACGCAGCTTGATATCTTCCTTAGTTGCCGGCTCATAACCACCGTTGGCACTCATTACCTCTG
>DWZB01000011.1 GCA_019118405.1 Candidatus Limosilactobacillus gallistercoris | reverse complement strand
CTTTTCATTGTTTTCAGCCATTAAAAAAAATCCTCCTTGCAACAATCAACTCTAGAAACTATTCTACTAAAAAAAGTTTAGTATTTCCAGTGTTTACTGTAATTGTTCCTGAGTTTTTTTGATTATTTTGCTGATCTCGTCCACAACCTGGTCAATCGTCAGGTTGGTGGTGTCCAGCCGGGTGGCATCAGGGGCCTGAGTCAGCGGTGAAACTGCCCGGGTTGAGTCCTTCTTATCCCGAAGTTCAATTTCCTTTTGGAGCTCCTCTAAAGAAGCCGTTGCAATCCCCTTCGCCTTGTTTTCAACATAACGCCGGCGGGCCCGCTCATACGCTGTGGCCACCATAAAGATCTTAACGGGGGCGTTCGGCAGAACGGTCGTTCCAATGTCACGGCCATCCATCACGATGCCGCCATTCTGGGCGATCTCTCTTTGCTGACGGGTCATTTCCGTCCGGACCGCCGGAATCGCCGCCACCGCGGAAACGTTATTGTCAATCTGCCCCTGCCGGATGTCCTGGGTGACCTCATCACCATCAAGAAACACCCGCTGTTCGGGGTCGCCGGGCTGAAAGCTGATCTTGATCTGCTGAGCCAGGCGAACAATCTGGTCGGTATCATCCATCGATAGTCCCTTGCGCAAGGCGGCCAGGGTCACAACCCGATACATTGCCCCCGTGTCACAGTACACATAGTTAAAACGCTTCGCCACCAGCTTGGCAACCGTACTTTTCCCTGCTGAGGCCGGCCCATCAATGGCTACTTGGATCCCCTTTGTCATATCTATTCTTTCACTCCAAATCTATCTTACTCGTAACTGCTGACCAGGATGAATCGCAGTCCTGATCGTCATATTGTTCAACCGGGCGAGTTCCTGGGCGGATATCCCATTGCGTTCCGCAATCCGGTAAACACTCTCGCCGCGCTGCACCGTCACATACCGCTGTCCCTGCGTATTTCTCGTCAGTGAACTACTGCTGCTGTCAATGCTGCTAGTCCGACTGGTCTGACTGCTCGAAATGCTACTGCTGCTTGTGATCGATGCGGCAGATGACTGACTACTGCTTACAGACGAACTGCTGGCGCGGTGATGTTTTTTAGCTGAGGTTTGGGACCGTTGAGAAGCTTTTTTTTTACTACTCACGGATGACGACGCCTGCTGTTCCGTCCGCAACGGGTGATTGAACGACTGCTTGTTGTTGACCCAGTAGATTACCGGGGCGGCAGCCAAGATAATAATCAGAACAATCAGGACCGTTGTGACCATTGAATTGTGTGATCGTTGCCGACGGTGTTCCGTCCGTGATAGGTGGCCGTCACTGTCCAGATCCTCGTTATCGGCAAAGGTCTTATCCCACAATTCATCACGCTGTTGGCGGGTCTCTTCATGATGCTCACTCACTAAATAAACCTCCTTCACGATAAAGTTTAACGTCTTTGATTGTAGCGCACGTCTTTGCGTCTTGTCTAGCACCGAATTGTCATTCTGATGGTTGGTTAAAGAGCTGACGCAGGCGCTGGTGCCAGTCAGCCTGCTCGGCACTTGCTGGTCTGCGCGGTGACTTCGGCAGGGAAAGTTTCCCCCTCCATTCTTGCTGGTCAATATCACAACACGGCGAAGGAAAGTCACCGGCCTCCTCACCGAAGTAATTCAGCAGGAATGACCGGCGGCACGTTTTCAGGCTGGTATAATCCAACATTCGTTGCAGACTGAGCGCTTGCTGGCGCCGCCGCTGCTTAAAGGCCGCAATAATCTGTGCCGGCTGGTAGCCATGGTTCAAATAGAAGGTAAAGAGTTCCTGGTCATCCCCCAGCACATTCGGCCGCAGCTGATGGTTTTTAACCTGAGTTAGAAGGTCGACACTAGGCAGACTGATGGCCGTCAGCTGACTCGGCAGGCCTTCATCCCCCGGCGCATACAATAGGATGGCCACGCTCTGCTGACCATCACGACCGGCCCGGCCAATTTCCTGCATATAGCTTTCCAGATTGGCCGGCAGGTGGTAGTGGATAATATAGCGGATATCATTCTTATCAACCCCCATCCCGAAGGCGCTCGTCGCACAGACAATTTGAACCTGATTATTCATGAACTGCTGCTGGATCTTGAAGCGATCGACCGGAGACATCCCCGCGTGATAGGGAGCAACTACCAGGCCCGTCTGCTCCCGGAGCCAATCGGCCATCTGCGTCGCCAGTTTCCGACTAGCGAAGTAAATGATCCCCGGTCCCGGAAGGCTGGCAACCAGCTGGAGCAGCCGTTCGTCCTTAGCCTGCGGGTTAGCTACCCGGTTCACCACTAGAAAAATATTGGGCCGGTTGACCGAGCGAATCACCTGGTGAACTTGGTTGTGATCCAGCCCCAGCTTATTAAGAATATCGCGCCGAACGCGTGGAGTCGCGGTGGCAGTCAGCATCAGCAGCCGCGGCTGGCCGATCCGTTGGCGAATCTGTCGCAATAGCAAGTACTCGGGACGAAAGTCGGGCCCCCACTGCGAGATACAGTGGGCCTCGTCAACTACCATCATGCTTAACGGCGTCCGATAAAGGGCAGCCAGGACGGCCGGATTAGTCAGGATCTCCGGTGAAGCAAAGATGAAGCGGAAGCTGGCCAGCGAGTGCAAGACCTGGTCACGCGCCGGGCCCTGTAACTGGCTGCTCAGCATCACCACCCGCTTTTCACCATGCTGCCGGAGGCGATCAACCTGGTCCTGCATTAAAGAGATTAACGGCGAAACAATAACCACCCCACCGGGCAGCAAGTAAGCAGGCAACTGGTATAATAGCGATTTGCCGGCCCCCGTCGGCAGAACCGCCAGGGTATCATGCCCCGCCAATAATGATTCAATCGTCTCCTGCTGGCCAGCGCGAAAGTGCTCATAACCGAAGTACTCGTGCAACAACCGGTATATTTCTGCAGAATCAGTCATGGTGTTCCCTCCCCCGAAGAATTTGAAAAAGGCGGTAATCAAAGAAGGCCTTCCCTGCATCCTGCTCATCGGAATTAAAATGCCAGCTCGTGACGTCCGGATCAGGATACTGCTTAGCCAACGCTGCTCGTTTGGCAGGCGGCAGCAATTGGTTCCAATCCAGCTGCTCTGGGCATAGGATGGCCACCTCCAAGAGATGTTCCCGCACCGTGCTTAACTTCAAGCGGCGCCGCGCAGCAATCTGTTCCAGTGCGGCCCCCTGGCGATAAAGTTCCAGGGTCACGGCCGTACTCTTGGAGAGCGGGCCAGCGTTGAGCAACGGGCCAAAAAGATCCTGCAGGGGCCCCGGAACGTGCTGGCAGTAGGCGGCCACCCCCAGGAGCAGGTCATGGTTGAGGGCCAGCATATCCGCTTGCGAAAGGCGCAGACGCTCGGCCAGCTGGTTATTCGTCCACGCCGGCAGATCATGGCCAACCAAGCCGTCAACCAGAAACACCGCCAGTCGTTGATCGACGCTCGCCAGGCCGGTTGTCAGCTGGTCGAGGTCGCGATAGACCGCTGCTGCCAGCTGGCGGTGGTTGGCTTGGCGAAACCACCGTTTTACCGCCAACATGTGCCCATAGCCAACCGTCACCGGAGCGTACTTGGCATTATGGTAGGCGTATTCCGAAACCACCTGCATTCCCAGGAGCAAGCGCTGACCGAACTGGTTGGTATTGGTCAGCCAGTACCAATCCAAGAAATGCGGCTGGTATGGCTGCTCTGCTTCTTGCCATTGGACCCCCTTCACCGTCAACCGCGCCTGCTGCTCATCGTCAATAGTTATCAGTTGTTCATCTGCCAACGCCTTGATCACCGCATCGTATTCGGTGCGTTGAAGCTGCCGAGCGGCGCCCAGCCACGGCAAAAGGCCATACTGCTGGCCCCAAAATAGGTTTGACACCGTCAGCCGGTTCGTCAGCAAGCTCTCAATTACCCGGATCCGGCGGGGCTGATGATAAGAAAAGAAACGTAGTATGTATGAATTCATAGCAAAAACCTCATTATCCATTCTCTCACTAGATATAAACGGAAACAAACCTTAAATACACGAAACAAGGGACCGCAGCAAAATCACTTTTACTGCAATCCCTTGTTTTTAATTAATCAATCATTCCTATTGATAACGGCGAGCGGTCAGCCACGGCTTCAACTGCGTCGCAACAATTGCGAAAATCCCCGTGACCAGCAGGCCCTTGATAATATTAAACGGCAAGACCCCGAGGGCGACCAGCTGAGAAACCGGCAGGGTCGATTTCCAGTTCCAAACCGCCATGTACAGCGGGGTCAGGACCCATAGATTCAGCAGGGACATCACCACGGTCAGGACCACCGTCGCCGTAACGCTTCCAACCAGGAGCTGCTTTTTTGGTGACCACTGCGGCCGTCTTCGCCAAATCAGACAGAACGGCAGCAGGAGGGCCAGCGACGAGATGAAGTCGCCGAGCAGCCCGATCAGTTCGCCAACGGAGAAGCCCCGAACCATGCCGTGGATCAGGCACTTGATCACGGCGATTACAATCCCCCCGACTGGCCCATAGAGGTAGCCCCCGATTAAGACGGGGACGTCCGAAAAGTCGATCTTAAGGTAGGAAGCCATGGGGATAATTGGAAACTCAAACAACATCAGGATAAAGGCAAGCGCCCCTAAGCAGGCGATTCCTACCAACCGTTGAATTCGTAAATGCGACACTGTCATAATAACAACCTCCATTGAGATTGCCTTCAGTCGGCCCCGTAAATAAAAAAGCACTACCAACAAATACTGTCAGCAGCGCCTAACATAATTAGGGTTAACGTACGTAGAAGTCTCTTCTATATACCAGACTATACTGTCGGCTCCAGGATTCAACTGGATCAACCACGTGATGTGGGTTGCGGGCTTGCACCGCCGGTCGGGAATTTCACCGCGCCTTGAAGACAACTTTTTTAATTTTACAATTCCTATTATATGGGCTTATCCGCGTCGTGTCAACGTTTTTAGCGTCTTTCAATTCCATGCCATTCCATACTTTTCCGTAGTTTTTGCTGTATTTTTGCTATATCGGTGCAATATTGCAATAGCCAATCATTCAACTAAAGCTGTTTCAGTTTGGTAACCTCTTCGGGCCGCAGTTCACGGAATTCTCCCGACTGCAGGCCCTGAAGGTTCAAGAAACCATACGTTTCCCGGTGCAATTTGATCACTGGGTGACCAACCGCTTCAAACATCCGCTTGACCTGGTGGTAGCGGCCTTCGTGGATCGTCAGCTGGACCAGACTGGTCTGGTGGTGACGGTCAACTTCCTTCAGCCTGGTCTTGGCCGGTTTCGTCTTGCGGCCATCGACCCGGACACCGAGACGCAGCCGCTTCAGCTCATCGTTTTGAACAATTCCCTTGACCTTCGCAATGTAGGTCTTGGCAACCTCAAAGCGGGGGTGCATCAGCTTGTTGGCCAGGGCACCGTCGTTGGTCAGCAGCAGGATCCCCGTGGTGTCATAGTCCAAGCGGCCAACGGGGTAGATCCGTTCCTCCACCTCGTCTTCGCGCAGAATATCGACCACCGTCTTCCGGCCCTTATCATCGTGGGCACTAGAGATAACCCCGCGGGGCTTATTCAATAGGTAGTAAACGTGTGGCTCACGGTGGATCGGCACCCCGTCAACCTCCACCTTGTCGTGGCGGCCAACCTTGGTCCCGAGCTCAGTGACCGTCTCACCATTGACCTGGACCCGGCCGCTTTGAATCAGCTTCTCAGAGGCCCGCCGCGAGGCAACCCCCGCTTCGGCCATCACTTTTTGTAGTCTCTCCATTAATTTTCTCCTCCTTGCTTCCGGGACTGGAATGCCGCTAAAAAGAGGTCTCCTCTCAGATCAGCACTGTCGAGATCCTCTTGCTCCGGCAATGGCGGCAGGTCATCCAGCGATGACAGGCCAAAGTAGTCCAGGAAGCTTTCCGTTGTGACGTAGCGAAATGGCCGGCCAGGGGCATCTAAGCGGCCATGGGTATCTACCAGCCCCCGGGCCATCAGCTTTTGCAGCGAACCTGAGCTCTGTACGCCCCGAATCTCGTCAATCTCCAAACGGGTAATCGGCTGGCGGTAGGCAATAATGGCCAGGACCTCCAGCAGGGCATTGGTCAGCGGCACCGTCAGCGGAATCTCAAAGTACTGCCTGATCACCGGGGCCAGCGCCGGCTTAGTAGCCAAGCGGTAGGTTTGACCGCTGTGCAAAACAACAAGGGCACTATTAGGGTCCGCCGCATAGCGTTCCGCCAGCTTATCCAGCGTCGCAGTGATTGCCGTTTTCATGAAGCCGGTGATCTTGGCCAGGTCACCAACAGTGATTCCCTCATCACCGCTGATGAAAAGCAGGCCCTCAATCTGGGCGGTATTCGTTATTTCGGTAGTCATCACTCTTCAAACCTTCCTTAATAATTATTGGGGCGAACAATCCGGCCTGTTCAATATGCACGGCCTGGTGCTTAGCCAGTTCCAGAACCGCGAGAAAGGTGGTGACCAGCTCAT
>DWZB01000086.1 GCA_019118405.1 Candidatus Limosilactobacillus gallistercoris | reverse complement strand
CCAGGTGATCGCCGGCAACTGGTGCAACGTCATGCACTGCCGGTAACCATCGCGCCGCGCCTCTTCGTAGGTCCAGTTGGCACCCGAGTCCAAGAAGACCGGCCGCTGAACACCATGGCGGGTGATCAAGCGCTCCGTGGCCGCCTGGCCCGCTTTGACGTTGTCATTATCAACGAAACGGTCCGGTTGCTGGGCGGTCGGGTGACCGATCACCACGAAGTTAAGCTGGTGCTTACGCAGGTAGGCGGTCACCGGGTCATTGGCCATCGTGTAGAAGATCAGGAAGTTATGAACCTTAGACTGGGTCACCATCGATTTGACGCTGGCCAAGAGTTCCGTCGGGTTGGGCGCAATCGCCACCACCATCTCGTACTGCAGCGGTTTAAGGGCACTGCTGATCCCCCGCATCAAGTCGATGTGGAAGGGGTTTGCCGGGGCCGTAACGGTGGTCACTGGAAATACCAGCCCCACCATGTTCGATTCCCCCCGGGTCAAGTTTTGGGCGTTGTAGTTAGGCTGGTAGTTCAGCTCACTGGCCACCTGCTTGACCTTCAGCCGGGTTGCCTGACTGATCCGCGGGTTATCATTGAGCGCTCGGGACGCGGTTGATACCGACACCCCGGCACGCTGGGCAATATCTTTAATGGTCGCCACTATATTTCATCTCCACCTTGAATTGATACAAACTCTCTCAATTCTACCAGGTATAGACCCATTTGGACAACCGGAATCGATTGCATGATGTTCAGTGACTCGGCATACAGGCGGAGCTGGCCACTGTACTTCTGAACCACCTTCTTGATTGCCGCGGGATTCGGCGTCAGGTGATCAGTCTTGTAGTCAACCAGGATGATCCCGTCACTAGTGACCAGGTAACCGTCGATGATCCCGTGAATCAGGACCTGGTCATTATCATCAGGTGCAATGTCTTCAAAGGGCTCATGGCCGTTCATGATCATCGCGAACGGTTCCTCACGGTGGTAATCGTCAGGGTGGGCCAGGATCTGCTGACCGACAGCCGTCTTGAAGAAGTCCACGACACCGGCAACGTCGATCTGCGCAGCAACCGCCGAACTCATCAGTCCCTGCTGAATCAGATCCGTGATTTCGTCTTGAACCGTCGTCGCCGTGACCGGCTGGTCGAGGGACAGTTTCTGGAAGACCAGGTGGGTCGCCGTCCCCACCTGGGTTGCCTTCGGAGCTGTTTCGTCATTTTGAATAAAACTCGGGACTGCGAAGTCGGGATTAATGTAAATTCCGCTGTGCTTCTTCTCATCAGCAACGGTCGTCCCCGCATCATCAGCATAATCACGTTGGCCCAGGCGAGGGTCATCATCCTCAAAGACCCGCTTGACGTCCGTAACTGACTGGTAGGCCGTCGTCATCGTTGCCGTCCGGTGGGGGTACTGATAGCCGAGAATCTGAGCAAAGTCCTGCTGACCGGTTCGCGGAGCTGGCGCTGACGCAGTATTAGTTTTCTTCTCATCACTATTCCCAGCCGAAGCCACGGACAGTTCATGAAGGCTAGCAGCATCGAAGGTCCGCACAACAAAGCCCATGGCGGCCGCTGTTTGAGCCCGCTTATCATTTCCCGCCAGAACACTATCGGCCAGGGTTGCATCCCCAACTGCCAGCCCCGCCGCGGTGAAATGATTACGTTTGTTGGCATAACGGGTCAAAGCCAGGCCCACCCAGTCCATGAATGAGTCAGCATCAAGTCGCGGCTGGGGACTCAGCACGGCCCCCTGACTCTGAAAGGCCTTCTGCCACTGGTTCCAGGAGGCGGCCAGGCTCTGGGTCTTCACCTCATCGTTGAACGAACCCGTGATAAACAGCTGCTGTTCTGCCCGGGTCAGGGCCACGTAGAGTACCCGCAGGTCCTCCGCCCGCTCGCTGCGACCGACCATGTCAATGGCAACCTGCCGCTGAGGGGTGTCGTAAACGACCCGGTCATCATCCAGCCAGCGGATCCCGACCCCGGCCTTAGCGTCCACCACGGCGGAAGAATGCTTGGCACTATCGTTAAAGCCATGCGTCGCGTCGACCAGGAAGACAATCGGGAACTGAAGACCCTTGCTGCCGTGAATCGTCATCACGTTGACCGTGTTGGCGGTCAGCTGGGTTGGGGCCACCCCGAGGTCCTTGTCGTGTTCCTGCATCTTTTCAATGAAGCGCACAAACTGGTACAGGCCCTTGAAGCTGCTCTCCTCGTAGGTGTGGGCCCGTTGATAGAGGGCGTGGAGGTTGGCCTGCCGTTGCTGACCGCCCCGCATCGCCCCGACATAGTCCAAGTAGCCCGTCTCCTGATAAATCTGCCAGATCAGATCCACCAGGGTCTCCTGCTGTGCCGTGTGCCGGAACTGGTCAAGCCGGTCCATCAAGGTCGCAAGCTTATGATAGAGGGTCTGCTGGCGCTCAGGACTGAGCAGGTCAGCCGCGTTCTTGTAGGGCCGCATTTTGTGGTGGTGCCGGTAGTTGTAAATGAAAGTCTTCAGGGCGGTGTAGTAGTCAGCGGCCTGGTTCTGCAGGCGGACAAAGGAGAGTTCCTGGTTATCAAGCCCCACGATCGGGGAACGTAGAACCGCCACCAGCGGAATATCCTGGTGCGGGTTATCAATCAACTTGAGCAGAGCCAGCATTACCCGGACCTCGGTAGCCTGGAAGTAACTCTCGACGTCGTGGACGGTCAGCGGGATGTCGAGCTTGTTGAACTGCTCCATCAGGGTATTGTTGATCGCCTTGGTCCGCTCCAAAATAACAATGTCGCCATATTGGACGGGCCGCATTTGCTTAGCGTCCGCATCATAGATCTGCGCATGCCCCTCAACCAGTTGTTTGATCCGCCGACCGACCATCTGAAACTCGCCGACCTGCTTATCAGTTTCGCGCCGGGCCCCCTTATCCTGCTGACGGTCATTGGCGTCGTAGAGCATGATCTCGACCGGCTTAGGAGCTTCGGCATCATCGTAGTAATGGGCGGCGTATTTCAGCTCTGCATCCTTGTCATAAGCGATCTCCCCCACCTCAGGATCCATCAGCTGGCTGAACAGGAGATTGGTGAAGGTCGTCACGTTGCTCATCGAGCGGAAATTTTCTCCCAGGACAATCGCCGTACTGCCGGCTGCATGCTGGTAGCGCTGGTACTTATTGAGAAAGAGGGATGGATCAGCCTCCCGGAAGCGGTAGATCGACTGTTTGACGTCCCCCACCATGAAGAGATTGTGGGCATCCGCCTTAGTCAGCCGCATTAAGATACTCTCTTGAAGCTGGTTGGTATCCTGGTACTCATCCACCATGATGGCCTGGTAATGGTCCTGCAGGTTGGCAACCAATGCCTGCCAGTCTGCGTCGTCAGCAGCTGGGCAGAGAATCTGGTAGGCGTAATGTTCCAGGTCGCTGAACTCTAGAACGTGGCGGTTGAGCTTTGTCTGCTGGTACTGATCCAGAAAGTCCTGGGTCACCGCACTCAATTTGCGCAGGATCGCCTGGGCCTGCTGCGAGATTGTCCGCAATTGGTCTTCATCATAGACAAAGAAGTGCTCTTGGATCTTGCCCAGCTGGTCCTTGATCCCCTTGCGGACCGTCTTGACCGTCTCGTGAGCCGCGGTCATCTCCGGCGTTGCATCCTTCGTCATTCTTGAAAGAGTCTTAAATGACAGGCTGTTAAAGGACGCGCGCAAGGAGTTCCAGGTCACCGGCTTAAATACATCCAGCACGACCTGCAATTGCTGCTGGTCCTGGGTCAGAACCCGCTGTGACTGCGGCAGGTCATCGGCCCGCGCGGCCAGTTGGGCAAACTGCTGTTGAATATTTTGAACCTTAGCGATCAGCGCGGGCTCATCGTCTTCTTTTCCCAGGTAGTCTTTGACCAGGCGTTCCCAGTCCTTCTTGAGCCGGTTCCGTTCTTTTTGGAGGACCTGGTAGGTTTTCAGAAGATCGGCATCATGAGGTTTCCCCCGGAAGCTGGCAAAGTTGACCTGCTGAATGGTTATCCGGACATCCCGATCGTTTCCCCCGTTCAACTGGTCAATCAGCTGCTGGAACATCGCCTTCTCCTGCTTGACCTGGGCGACGTCTTTAGCAATATCTGCCGCCTGGGCCTGCTGGATCGCCTCTTCCTCATCGTGCTGGAACTGGCGAAGCTTCTCAACCAGAACCGGCTTAAGGTGCTGCTTGTAAAAGACCGTCTCAAGGACATCCCCCGCAAGGTCATAGCTCCGCGGCATCTGACGCAGCCAGGCCGCTGGGTCAGCCTGCGCATTGGCCACATCGTACAGTTTCAGGATCAAGTCGTCGAGGCCCTGATCGTCCCGGTCACTCGAGAAGTTGAGGACCAACTGGCGGAACGATGCCATCCCGTCAGCCTCCTGGTCGGCATCGGCGTAGTAGCGCTCACTGATCTGCTGCCAGACATCTTCCTCCAGCAGGAGCTGCTCCGTCTGGTCCGTCAGAATCCGAAACTGCGGGTCCAGGTTGATCAGGTAGTAGTAACGCTTGATCAGTTTTAGGCAAAAGGCGTGAATGGTACTGATGTCGGCCGAGGCCAGCCGGTTGATCTGGTTGGTCATCCGGTCCCGCATTACCTTAGGCTGATGAGGGTCCTGGGCGATCTTCTGGAGGGCCTGCCGAATCTTATCACGCATGTTCTTGGCGGCCGCGTCGGTAAAGGTCACCAGGAGCATCCGATCAATATCCTTACCTTCCTTGATCAGCTCAATTACCCGGTTGACCAGCACGGCAGTCTTACCGGAACCGGCCGAGGCCGAGACCAGGATATTCTTTCCCCGGGTTTTGATTGCCTCATTCTGGGCATCAGTTGGCTTAAATTCTGCCATTATTGATCCTCCCCATCATCGTTGTTCTGTTCTTTCTTGCGCACATCATCGAACTTCTCCTTGGCAATCCGGGCGTCCAGCTCATGATAGAGGCCTTGATCCAGCATGCTGTCAAACTGGTAGATATCCAGGTAATCGGTATAGTCCAGGCCAGTCCGGCGCTTGCTGCCATCAATCAGCCGGTAAGGGTTCAACTTGAGCTGACCACTGAGGATCTGCTTACCGGCATCAATGATCAGCCGCCGGTTATTGTCACGCAGCCACTGCAGCTGCTGAGCATCGGCCAGCAGGGCTTCTTTTCCCGACCCGCCATTTTTCTTCAGGGGGTAGACCAGGTCGGCATGCCCCTGCTTGGCAATGTTGTTCAACAGGTCGCTGTTGTTCAAAAGGATTCCCTTATACTGGTGGGCCTTGAGCCGCAGGTCGGTAAGGCGCTGGTCACGGTGTGCTGGTGACCCCTTCAAGAGGTCCATTGCGCTGATTTTCGGGTTGCTCAAGTGAAGGTAAAGTGCTCCTGCCAGGTTAGCCGAACTGAGCTGGAGCTTATCCAGGTTAACTTCCAGCCCGCTGAGGTAGGTCAGCAGCTGGAGGGAAATCCCATAATAGGCCGCCGTCAGGTCAAAGAGCCGGTCCCCCGACTTATAGTCCACCACCGCGAGGTACTTCTGGTTGCCAACGTCGATCTGGTCAACCCGGTCGATCCGTCCCCGCAGCTGAATGTGCCGTTGGGCATCAAGCGGGTATTCAAGCGGGGCCCAGTCTGCTTCTTGGCGGCCATTGATCTGGCCGAATTGAACTTCTGTTTCGCGTGGAACAAAGTGGGCATTGGCGGCCTGCTGACAAAGGGTCTTCAGCATTGTCTTGACGATCGACGTCAGTTGCTGGTACTGAAAGCGGGCTTGGGCCGATGAGCTTACCAGCCGCAATAACTCTGGCTGAAGCTGGTCGGCCGCATCCAGGGCCCGGCTGGTAAATCCGGCCAGGGCTGCTTGGTTCTCATCCTTAGCCAGATCCGCAAAGCTGAGGGCAGAGTCTCGGACGAGGTTGACGAAAACCTCCATCGCCCGGTGGAAGTAGGTCCCGATCCGGTCGTTGGAAAGGGCCAGCTCGTCCCGCTTGTGCAGGCGCAGACCGTACTTCAGGAAGTACTCATATTGGTTGACATAGAAGTCCTGCAACTGGGAGATCGACGCGTAGAGAACCTGGCCCGGTTTGTCCGCGGCCGTGTGTAGATACAGGGCTTGAGCCATCGGCGCCGTGATATTCTTGGCCTGATTGCGGTAGTCGAATCCCCGCTGGACGGTATCAAGCCGCTCCTGCAGTGCACCATCATGTTCAGCCAGCTTCGTTAAGGCAGCGCCAACTTTCTTCCAGCTGGCCGGCCATTGCGGTCGTTGACCAACCGCCATTCCCTGGTCGTCACTGAGCTGGCGGATAACCTGAACCAGCTGGTTAATGGTAGCGAGCGGCGCACTGACAAATAGGGTTGCATCCGCTTGGCCGACGGGACTAGTGGCCAGCGGGACCGTCTTGCCGGTGATATTAAAGAAGCGGGCCGTATCAAGCAAGTATGGCGATGGCTTGAGTTCCTTATCATCCTCCCCAAATTGGGGCGCCGAGATAATCAACTGCTCACGCGCACTCATGAAGCCCTGGTAGTGCAGGAAAGGTTCGTCTTCCAGCTGGTCCACCGCGGTCGCCGGCAGGTACTGCGAGTCGGCATCAAGGTACCTGCTTAAGAGGTCCTTATCACTATCCGTCAGCAACCCCTCATCATCGTGAACCTCGGGCATGACATCGTCCGTGGCCCCGATCATGAAGACCACCCGGTGACTCTGGCTCTGCACGATCCCCGTTTCGGAAATGACCACTTGGTCGAGAGTTGCGGGGATCTGAGAGTACTGTGCCGCTGCGAAACCGGCCTGCAGAACCTCGCTGAAATTGGTCAGCAGATCGGTCCGGCTGTTCTTTTCGACTTGCTGGTCGCCAAGGATCAGAACATACTCCTCAATGATCTGGCAGAAGGTCGCCCAAACCTGCTTGGGCCGCCTTGCCAGGTCCATGTTTCCCTGGTCGGCCTGGTAATTTTGCCAATTATTCAGCCGTTTCGTCACCCCGTTATCGACGAGAAACTGATAAAGCTTAGTTGCGAGTTCTCGTCCGGTCTGCACCTCCTTGAGTTCGTCAAAGAACGGAATCAGGGTTTGGCCGACGAAGTTCCGAATCAGTTGCAACTGATCATTGACCTTCTTCTGCCGTGAACTGGCATAGTTGGCTGCATCAGGATTAGTTCCCTTAACCTGCCAGAGCTCGGCAATCTCTTTGGGATCCTGGGTCGTCCAGGCATGCTTGCCCGCGATTGCCTGTTTGAGACACCAGTTTTCCGTCGTAAAGACCGCCTCGGCGAGTTCCCCCGGATTGGGGCCGGCCGGCAGCAGGAGCCAGGTCTTCAGAAGCTGAATGATGTCGCTCGTCCGGTAATCATGAAGGGGAATCTGGAGGAGTGCCGTCAGCAACACGACCAGTGGGTGCTTATCCATCCGCCGTTCGTGGTCATTGAAGATCGGGATCTGGTGACTGGCAAAGACTGGGTCGATCATCGTCTGGTAGCCATCCAGGTGGCGCGTCAGGATCAAAAAGTCACGGTAACGGTACTTCCCCGTCGCCACCATCTGGCGGATCTGAGTGGCGACGTGGTTAAGCTCCGCCAAACGATTGGGAACCGAGTGAACCTGGATGCTGGCGAGATCAATCAGGGGAGCCCCCGCCGTCAGGTCGATCGGTTCGGCTGCATAGCGCTTAAAGAAGCGGTCGAACGCGGCCAGGTCCTGACTAACCCGGGGACTTTGAGCGTACTCGGCGTTGTCGAGCAATCGCACCTGCTGAGGGTGGGCCTGGGCAAACTTCCAGAGCCGGTGGTACTGCATTGCCGAGTTGTAAAAGAGGTCACTCTTCTCTGGAAGCTCACTGGCGTTGGGGTGGCGCTGGTCGGGATATCCGCGGTCCAGAGTGAATGACACCGTGGTGGTACCGGCATTGAGGATGATGGCATCGACGACCTGCTGCTCGGCAGCTGTAAACTGGGTAAAGCGGTCCAGGAAGAAGTGCATATGCTTGCTAGACGGCTGTTTGTAGAGGTACTGGGCCAACTGCTGGTAAAGGTCAATATTTCCCAGGAAATATTTCTGCAATCGTTCCTCGTATGCGTGATAAATCAGCTCAACGTCGTGCATCTTAGCCAGCCAGGCTGGATTGTCCTTGACTTGGCTGTCGGCCTGGGCCTTCTGGAGGATCGTCGAAAAATCATCAGCGGTGATGTTAGCCGTCTGCAGTTCCGCCAGCTGGTCGGTCAGTTTCTGGACGAATCCGGGGTGCTGGATCTCACTGGCGTACAGGCGGAGGTCGCCGGCATGGTCCTGCAGGATCTTAGTCGTCAACATCGCCGTCCCTACCTTGGACAGGCGAGTCCGCCGGAAGATGGGTGTGTCCCGCAAAAGGTACCAGGCGAGCCGACTGAAAGAGAGGATCTGAACCCGGCTGGCAGCAAAACGCTCCTGCGTACTGCCATGATTCTGACGTTCCCGCAGGCCGTCAAGAACACTGATTTCCGTTTCAAACTTGATATGGTTGGGCACAATATAGAAGAAGGTATCCTCAGCTGGTGCCGCCTTCAGCTGGTCCGCCAGCTGATCAACCAGGACCTGCTGGTGATCAACCGCTGCGGTCCCTAGAACAAAACCCAGGCTTCCCATAAGTTATTCATCCTTTCGTGTGTGTATTACACCTGTATTTTATCATACGAACATATGTTCCGGTAAAAGAATTAAAAAATTGATGAACAAGGTCGCCAGTTTACAGAATTGGGGAAAGCAGTCGTGAGAAACGCTGCTTAAAGTGCAACCACCGGGACTGCTGGTCAAAGGCCGCCGCCGTCACCACCCGGCTATTGCGAATATCATTGACGAAGATCTGCTCCAGCTGATCAGTGGTGTCACTGTCATAGATAAAGGCGTTAATCTCGAAGTTCAGCTTGAAGCTCCGGAAGTCCAGGTTTGCCGACCCCACTGAGGACATCTTACCATCAATCAGCATGGTCTTGGCATGGAGGAAGCCCCGTTGGTAGGTATAGATGGTCACACCCTCATTGGCCAGGACATGGGCATAATACTGGGTCGCCCGGTACACAAAGGGGTGGTCCGGCTTACACGGAATCATGATCCGAACATCGATTCCGGAGTGAGCGGCTACCCGCAACGCATCCAGGACGCTATCGTCGGGAATCAGGTAGGGGGTCTGGATCCAGATGTGGTCTTGCGCAGTGTTGATCAGCCGCAGGTACCCCAGCTTGATCTTCTCCAGTTCCGATTCCGGACCACTGGAGACTACCTGGAGGGCAGTTGAACCGTGCTGAACCTGGATCTCGGGAAAGTACTGCCGGTAATGATTCAATTTCTCTGAGCTGCGACTAACTGAGGCGTTCCAGTCACCGATAAACCGGCGCTGAAGACCGTAAACGCCCCCGCCGATAATTCGCAGGTGGGTATCACGCCAGGGACCAAACTTCGGCAGCCGGCCCAGATACTGGTCACCAACGTTAAAGCCGCCGACGTAACCGATCTTGCCATCGAGCACCACGATCTTGCGGTGGTCACGGTAGTTCAGCCGGAAGTCAAAGAGATTATTGTGCGTCAGCAGGAACTGGGTCGCGTGACCGCCGCGTTCCCGCAGCCCATCGTAGAAGCTCTGGCGAACCCCCATTGAGCCCCAGGAATCATACAACACCCGGACCTCGACTCCTTCAGCGGCCTTCCGCTCCAGAAGCGTCCGCAGTTGGTTCCCAATCTGGTCGTTATAAATCGTATAGAATTCAATGTGGATACTCTTTTTAGCCGCCGCGATCTCGTCGAACATCTGCCGGAAAAGCTTTTCCCCATCCGTATAGATCGTCACCTGGTTATGCTGGCTGAGGAAGGAGTCGTCCAGGCTTTGGAAAAGCATCACCGTTCGCCGGTAGATCTGGGTGGTGGTGTGCCGCGGCTTTGGCATATCGATGAACTGCTGCTTCTGCCGGTCAATGGCCTCCTGGATCCGGAGCTGGGTCTGGGTCTTCATTAGGTTTAACCGCCGGTGGGGCAGCTTCCGGCCAAGGAAGGCGTAGATGATGAAGCCGATAACCGGGATCAAGGTCAGGACCAACAGCCAGGCCCAGGTGGCCGCAATATCCCGTTTCTCACGGAAAACCGTATAGATCGCCGCAATTTCGTTAATCAGGATAATGCCCAGAATAATCCAGCGAACAATCGCCCACGTTAACGCCATCACTTCTCCTCCTCACAAGTTATTATTACTATTCTAACGCACCCCCTGCTGATCGAATAGCGGCAAATCCGCGAATCTGTGTTAAGATAGCCATAAATTTTGCAGAAAGAAGTGCAGACAAATGACGCAGATTTACCTTCGCCAGGCCCAACTGGCCGACCGGGACACCATCATGCAGATTATTGCGGATGCCAAGGCCGCGATGAAAAAGGCCGGCAGTCCCCAGTGGCAGGATGGCCATCCCAACGCCACCATGATTACCGAAGACATCACCAAAAAGATCGGCTGGGTACTCATGATCGAACAGCAAATTGCCGGCTACGTGGCCATGCAGCTCACCCCCGATCCGGCCTACCAGCATGTTAGAAATGGGCAGTGGGCGCAGCCGGATCAGCCCTACGCCACCTTCCACCGAGTGGTGATCAGCGGTCACTTCCGCGGCCACCATCTCGGCCAATTTTTGATCTCCAACCTCTTGACTCTAGGGCTGGCCAAGGGCTTTACCAACTTCCGCCTGGATACCCACCACGTGAACGCCGCCATGCAGGGATTAGCAGAAAGTTGCGGTTTTGAGCAGCGCGGTGAGATCGAGGTCGACGACAAGATCGACCCCCGGCGAATTGCCTTTGAGCTCAACCTCGACCAGTCACACCTGATCCGGCAGCATGTCGACAACGACTTCATGAAGCCGCTGCTCCACCACGATAAATAAACAAAAGACCCGCACAGGAATCTCCCGCGCGGGTCTTAATTATTTATTCA
The DNA here is from genome assembly GCA_019118405.1 of Candidatus Limosilactobacillus gallistercoris. Taxonomy (GTDB): domain Bacteria; phylum Bacillota; class Bacilli; order Lactobacillales; family Lactobacillaceae; genus Limosilactobacillus; species Limosilactobacillus galli. Next base: position 9,032 of record DWZB01000086.1, on the reverse strand, counting down.
GCGATTACTGTCGGCTGAATTACTTGTCTTCCTTCTTGGCATCCTTATCGTCAGCCTGATCATCCTTAGCCGTGTATTCCTTGCTGTCGTCTTTAGCAGCATCCTTGGCATCAACAATTACCAGCTTGCCATCCTTCATTTCAGCAACTAAGTGCTTGGCGTCCAGGTGGTCAAGGTAGTAGTCAGTGACCTTGTCACGGATTTCGCGTTCGATGACCCGCCGAAGTGGACGAGCACCCATGGCCTTGTCGTAACCTTCATCAATCAGGTACTTCTTAGCGGTTGGGGTTACCTTAACGTCCATGTCCTTCTTAGCCAAGGTCTTGTTAACATCGGCGAGCATCAAGTCAACGATCTTCTGCAGGTCTTCCTTGGTCAAGCTGTGGAATTCAACAATGGCGTTGAACCGGTTGAGGAATTCTGGACGGAAGTAGTTGGTCAGCTTCTTGATCAGGGCTTCCTCGTCCTCGTTGTCACCCAGCTTGATTGGAGCATCGGTGGAGTACCCAGCGTTGGAAGTAGCAATGATGATCGTGTTCTTGAAGTCAATGGTGTTCCCTTGACCATCAGTCAGGCGACCGTCATCGAGGACTTGCAGCAAGAGGGTGATAACTTGTGGGTTGGCCTTTTCAATTTCATCAAGTAGGATGATGGAGTATGGGTGCCGACGTACCTTTTCCGTCAGGGTGTTGCTGTTGTCGTCGTAACCAACGTAACCAGCCGTCGTCCCGATCAGCTTAGAAACAGCCGTCCGGTCTGAGTACTCAGACATATCCAACCGGATGATGTCGTTCTTGGAACCGAACATGTCGAGGGCTAATTGCTTAGCTAATTCAGTCTTACCAACCCCGGTAGGACCAACGAAGAGGAAGGAACCAATTGGCTGGTCGCCTTCGTCAAAGCCGGCCCGGTTACGCCGGATGGCCCGCGAAACAGCTTCAACGGCTTCGTCTTGGCCGATAACCTTGCCTTCGAGCCGCTTGTCCATATCCTTCAGACGTTCAACATCGCTGGCCCCGATCTTGGATACCGGAATACCAGTCATCTGTTCAACGGCGTTCGCAACGTCTTCTGGTGTTGCCGTAACCTTTTCGTCTTCGGAGTTTTGGCTAAGCTGTTTCTTCAGGTCAGCAATCTTGTCCTTAGCAGCTTGGGCAGCCTTGTAGTCTTCCTTGGCTGCAGCGTCCTTCTGGGTCTTTTCTTCCTTCTTGATTTCAGCTTCGATCTGCTTTGCATCGTGTGCCGGGTGCTTTGCAGCTAGGTGAGCGGCCGTCATATCGATCAGGTCAATGGCCTTGTCTGGCAGTGCCCGTTGTGGCATGTATTGAACGGAGTAGTCAACAGCAGCCTGGAGAACGTCGTCAGGCAACTTGACGTTGTGGTGACGTTCGTAGAGGTCCCGGATACCCTTCAGGATGGCAACCGTGTCGGCCTTGCTTGGGGCGTTAACCGTAACCTGGTTGAACCGCCGTGCCAAAGCAGCATCCTTCATAATGGTGTTTCGGTATTCGTCTTGGGTCGTAGCACCGATGACCGTGATTTCACCACGAGAAAGGGCTGGCTTAATGATGTCCGCCATCCCCTTGGAGCCGCTGTCAGAGCCGGTTGAACCGGCACCGATGATTTGGTGAATTTCATCGAAGAAGAGGATAATGTTCCCCGCCTTCTTGACTTCATCAATCAGCTTTTGCATGTTCTCTTCGAAGCTTCCACGGTATTGCGTACCAGCTTCCAAACCAGAGATGTCAATGCTGATGATTTCCTTGTCCTTGATTGGAGCTGGAACATCACCGTGAACAATGGCCTGAGCCAGGCCTTCGACAACGGCGGTCTTACCAACCCCGGCGTCACCAACCAGCACTGGATTGTTCTTCGTCCGCCGGCTTAAGATTTCAGCCGTTTCTTGAATTTCCTTGTTCCGGCCAATTACAGGGTCCAGCTCACCTTGCCGGGCTTCTTCAGTCAGGTTCCGGCCAAGCTTGTGGAGAATGCTCTCCTTGCCTTCGTTTGGTTGTTGACCTGGGTGGCCAGCTTGTGGTGCTGCACCACCAGGCAATTGACCAGTTTGCCGGTATTGGGCAAACTCTTCTGGTGTAACTTCGCGACCATTAATCATGTAGCGCCGGTTCTCGGAGTTATAGCCGTTCATGCCGCCCATTAATTGGTTAAAGATGTCATTCATATCGCTGTTAAATGGATCCATTGGATTTTGAGCCATTATGCAGTACCTCCCTATTTAGTTAGTTTTTTCAAAATTTGTAGTCATTATTATAAGGTTTGACGCCCCTTGGCTACGTCGACTCGCCACGATCGCGCTCTAGGTAGTGCGTCTCCAGTTCGCGAAGGACCTGCCACATTGCCTTGTGCTGGGCACGGGCCAGTGCGTCAAGATCACGCAAATTAAGCGATGTAGAACTTGATTGTGGTTTGTTGAATGATTTATGTAAAGTCGTGTAGCCATAGCCGGAGCGCTTCGACACCTGGTAGATGGTTAAATCATTAACCTCCAGATAGTGTTTTATATCGATCCGCATCGCTATTCACTTCCTTCATGATTATTATTATACCACATTTGTGATATAACGCAAGCGTGATATATGAAAAAAGTGAATTAATTTTTGCTTATTTTTGACTGGTGATGGCCCACGTCCCACACCAGTCCCACTGCTCCATTGAATACCTTCTCACAATATTTTTAATCTTTTTCTAATTTAATTATTGACTTTTATTAAAAAGAGATTAAAATAGGTCCTAATCAGTTAATCAAAAGGAGGAGCCAATGATGAATAACGCTATGCACCAACTGAAACAAGCGTATGACTTCTGGTTTAGCGACAGCTTGTCCGCTTAGCCAGCAGTGATTTCATCATTGTGCTTTCCGGATAAGCCCCAAGTATCCGGAAGCCTTCTTTATATACTCATTCCAATCTGATGAAGGGTCCGGATACTGAAGTATTTCAGTGTCGGGGCCTTTTCTCATTATTAAGGAGGATGATCTTATGCCCGCTGTCAAACCCACAATTATGAAAAATCTCAACAAAAACTTCGCCCGCCTCAAACCGGTCGGCATCCGTAAATTCGACTACCAGGCCAGTGCCATCCCCGGCATCATCAAGCTGACCCTGGGTGAGCCCGACTTCAATGTCCCCGAGGCCATGAAGGAGGCCGGCATCAAGAGCATCCAAGACAACGACTCCCACTACGCCCCCGGCAACGGGACCGTCGCCCTGCGCAAGGCCATCGCCCACTTCATGCGCGATCGTTACAACCTGACCTACGACCCGGCTAATGAGATTGCCGTCACGGTCGGCGCCACCGAGGGGATCTATGCCTCCCTGACCGCCATCACCAATCCCGGAGATGAAGTCCTGATCGCCACTCCGACCTTCCCCCTGTACGCATCCATCACTACCCTCCTCGGCAGCACCCCGGTCGAAATTGACACCAGCGCGGATGGCTTCGTCCTGACCCCAACCCGTCTCAAGCAGGTCTTGGCCAGTCACCCCAACGCCAAGACCCTGGTACTGAACTACCCATCCAACCCGACCGGCGTTACCTACACCCATGATCAGGTCAAGGCCCTCGCCGAAGCGGTCAAGGCCACCAACCTGATCGTGATCGCTGATGAAATCTACTCTGAGCTGGTCTACGATGGCCGTCACACCTCCATTGCTGAATTCATCCCCGACCAGACCCTGGTACTGAACGGGGCCTCCAAGTCCCACGCCATGACCGGCTACCGGATCGGCTTCATTGCCGGCCCTAAGGAACTGATGGGGCCCGTCAGTGCGGCCCACGCCATGATGATCACGGCGGCTTCCGACCCGGCGATGGCCGCGGCAACCGCGGCTTTCGCGACCGATGCTGGTAAGGCCGCGACCCAGCAGATGAAGGCCGCCTACCAGGAGCGGCGGGACTTCCTGGTCGCCGCCCTCCGCAAGTTGGGTTTTGAAATCACCACTCCCAACGGGGCCTTCTACGTATTCGCCAAATTGCCGGCTAAGTTCGGAACCGACGACGTCAAGTTCGCGACCGACCTCGCCCGGAAGGGGAAGGTCGCCGTCATTCCAGGCTCCTACTTCGGTGCCGGCGGGCAGGGCCACCTGCGGATCAGTTACGCCGCCAGTCTCGATAATATCAAGGCTGCCATTGAACGCATCAAGCACTTTGTAGAGGAGGACTAACCATGACCAAGATTCTAATGACCAGCGTTCGGGACGACGAACAGCCCGCGATTAAGGCGTTCGCCAAGGAACACGAGATCGAAATTGTTACTACCCCTAAGCTAATCGACGATGCGGTCGACTTGACGGCCGATGTCGACGGGTTAGTAATCCAGCAACGGAGCAAGGTCGACCCCGCCGTCTACCCCCAGCTGAAGGCCAACGGGATCAAGCAGATCGCTACCCGGACAGCCGGTTTCGACATGATCGACCTGGCTGCTGCGAAGGCGAACGACCTGACCGTCACCAATGTCCCGGCCTACTCGCCCCGCAGTGTCGCTGAACACGCCCTGATGCAGATTTTCCGGCTTCTCCGCAAGTCCTACCGTTTCGATCACCAGGTAGCTGCCAATGACTACCGCTGGTTCAGCGACGAGCAGGCCCTGGAGATCCACACCACCACCATCGGCATCATCGGGGTCGGCCGGATCGGCGGGACCCTCGCCAAGCTCCTTAACGCCCTGGGCGCCACCGTCCTCGGCTTCGATACCCAGCCCCGCGATGAAATGAAGGCCATCGTGGAATACACCAGCAAGGAGGACCTCCTCAAGCGCGCCGACGTGGTCAGTCTCCACGTTGACCTCAACCCGACCTCCGAGGGCCTGCTGACCGCAGAGGACTTTGCCCTGATGAAGCCCACAGCGGGCCTGGTCAACGCCAGTCGGGGACCCGTCGTTAATACCGCCGACCTGATTCACGCCCTGAAAGCGGGAACGATTGCCGCAGCGGCCCTCGATACCGTTGAGGGGGAGGGAGCGGTCTTCCAAACTGACCGGCGGGAACGGGGGTTGGCCGATGAGCCCCAGATTCAGGCGCTCCACGAACTGGATAACGCCATCCTGACTCCCCATATCGCCTTCTTCACCAATCTGGCCGTCAAGAACATGGTCGACTTCGCCCTCACCGACGTCCTTACGATCCTGAACGGGCAGGAGTCGCCGCACACGGTTTCGGCCTAGGCATTAAAATTGACGCCCCGGGTCTACCCAAGTACACTGAGAGAAAAAGCAAGGGAGCGTTTTCTATGAGTACTTATAAGGTAAAGGCAACCAAGACCACCACTGGAATGCAGGTTTCCGCGGGAGCGCGCGGGTTTGAAATCACTTTTGACGAGCCAGAAAGCACCAACACGGGGATGAACCCGGTTGAGATCCTGCTCACCTCGTTCGGGGCCTGCCAGGCAATCACCGCCACGGAACTGGCCCGCAAGCGGCACTTTGACCTCCGCGCCTTCTGGGTTGACATTGAAGGTGATCTGGGCCGCGAGGATGTCGCCAATGACGACAACCGCTACAAGTTTACCGAGATCCGCTACCAGCCGCATGTCCGCAGTGACGAATCAGACGAGGACATCCAAAAGTTTCTCGCCGACGTTGCTCGCAAGTGCCCGGTTGAAAACACCCTGGCATTCGGGACGAAGTTTGTGCAAGACGGTTTTGTTAAAGAAAATTAAGTGGGCATTAAAAAAGTCACCCGCAGGTGAAAACCTCATCTGCGGGTGACTTTTTTCGTCGCTAATTAAATAGTGCCCACACCGTTAATTAGTAAATGCCATCGTATGCCTTCTGGTAAAGGTCAATGATGTCTTGCTTCGTACCCTTACGTGGGTTGGAGAATGCGTTCCCATCCTTCAGGGCATTTTCAGCCATCAATGGGAAGTCTTCTGGTTTAGCACCGATTGCCTTGATGGATGATGGAATTCCAACAGCCTTGCACATCTCACGCATCCCGTCGATTGACTTCTCGGCAGCTTGCATGGTGGTCAGGCCGGTCGTGTCGTAACCCATGATCCGGGCCAGTTCGGCGAACCGATCTGGGCAAGCGATCAGGTTGTACTCTTCAACCGTGGTCAGCAGCAATGCACAGCAGACACCGTGTGGGGCGTCGTATTGACCACCGAGTTGATGCGCCATGGCGTGAACGTAACCAAGGTTGGCGTTGTTGAAGGCCATCCCGGCCAGCATTTCGGCTTCAACCATCTTGGTCCGGGCCTCAACGTTTTGACCATTGGCAACGGCTTCTGGCAATGCTTCTTGGATCAGCTGGATAGCTTCCTTGCATTGACTGTCCGTGATTGGGTTGTGGTCAACGGAAACGTATGGTTCGATTGATTGAACAAAGGCGTCACAGCCAGTAGCAGCCGTAACTGCCTTTGGCACACCAAGCATCAGCATTGGGTCGTTGAAGGATACCAATGGGATGTTACGCCAGGAAACAACAACGAACTTCAAGTGGTCTTCCTCGTTCGTGATAACCGCGTGCCGGGTCAATTCAGAACCAGTCCCGGCAGTCGTGTTAACAGCCATCAGAGGTGGCAGTGGGTTGTCCAGCGTTTCAATCCCGGCCAGCTTGGTGATGTCGTCACCATTCGTCAGGATAATCCCGATTCCTTTACCACAGTCGTGAGCAGAGCCCCCACCGACAGTGATGATGGAGTCACACTTTTCTTCTTCGTACATCTTCTTACCAGCCTTGATGTTACGAATCTTTGGGTTAGGTTCAACACCGGTGAAGATGGCGTAGTCGACACCAGCCTTCTTCAGTGATTCAATCGTCTGAACAACGGGGCCGTTTTCAATCTTTTCCAAGCTCTCTTGGGTAACGACCAGTGGCTTGTGCATGTTAAGCATCTTAGCACGGTCACCAATCTTGGCGATAACACCAGGACCAAAGAAGTTAACACTTGGCATTAAGAAATCAAATTGTCTATTCATAAATAGTAGCCTCCTCATGGCATTTGAATACGTTCTCATAATCACATAGATTTCCGACAAAATCAAGGAAAAACGGTTATTTCTGTTCATAATTGCACAATCTTTAATAATTGTTTCATTTATTTAACTTTATCGCAAAGAAATCGATTCCAAAGAAATGAAAACGACCACCGAAAAAATCAGTGGTCGTTTAATATTACACAATTATCCTAAACGATTTTCAAAGTCCTGCCGCAAGAGGGCGGCCTCCTGGTCATGGGTGTGCAGGAGCCGGTCGGCCTTGGCAACCGAATCGCTCGGCATCAAACTGATCTGCAGGTTGACCGCCAGCTGAGTCATTCCCAGTCCGGCAACCACTAGCCGCATGGCCACCTGGGCCTGAGTTCCGCCATGACCACCAAACGTTACAAGGCTGACTGGCTTGCCCTGCCATTCCTTTGCCAGGTAGTCAAGAGCGTTCTTCAACACGGCCGGATAGCCCCAGTTGTATTGCGGGAAGACCAGGACGAAGCCGTCGTATTGGCCGATCAGCTTGCTCCATTCGCGCGTCTTGGCATGCTCGTAGACGCCAATAAACGGGATCGCCGGTTCGTCCATCATCGGCAGGTCAACGTCGGCGAGCTCGAGCACGTCGAATTCCACCCGCTGGCTCTTCTGCAACTGAACCTTCAGCCACGCGGCTACCTGGCTGCTGCGCCGGTTGGGCCGGACACTGCCGACAATAATTGCTACTTTCTTCATCTTAGAGGACCTCCTTTATTACTTAACTCTATTCTAAGATCCTGATCAAAAAAGGCCAGCAATCTGCTGCCCCCATTTGTCAGATGATCTTGGTAACAAGCGGACGCCGGGATGCGGCCACAACACCAGTCCGCGGCTGCCACCAATGTTTCAGCAGCCGGGCCCGGAACTGGAGCTTGCGCTGCCGCGGTTCGCGTTGTTCCCCGGACGCGACCGGGACGGCGGTGATGGCCATGGGCGACACAGCGAGTTCAGTGGCGGCTGCGCGCACCGATCGGCCAGCCGCTACGAGTCCAAGAATCACCAAGCTGAGTAATAACAGTCGCTTCACCCTTTCAATATCCATTGAAGTAGTCAATCAACTCCCTGTTTTATAATCTGACCTTATTTTAGCAGGGACTGCTGACCATCAATAGTGATTGGCACAGACTGTTAACAGATTTTACGATCCCTAAGCTTTCCTTAATTATTTATGGTAGGGCAGGCCATTGATGATCGTGAAGGCCCGGTAGATCTGCTCGGTCAAAACTAAGCGCATTAGCTGGTGGGGCAGGGTGAACCGCCCAAATGAAATCTGCGTGTCGGCCCGCTTCAAAACTTCCGGACTCAACCCCAGCGAACCCCCGATGACGAAGGTAATGTCACTGTGGCCATAGGTCGTCAGTTGGTTGATCTCCTTGGCAAACTCCTCTGAGCTGCGTTCCTTTCCCTTGATCGCCAGGGCGTACACGTATTCGCGATCCTTGATCTTGGCCAGGATTCGCTCCCCTTCCTTAGCCATCACCTCATCCATCTCGGCCTGACTCAGTGATTCCGGGGCTTTTTCATCCGGTACCTCAACAATCTGAAATTTGCAAAACCGGCCCAGGCGCTTGGCATACTCAGCAATCCCGGCCTTAAAATACTTCTCCTTCAGTTTTCCAACACCAATAATCTTAATATTCATAATTTTCCACCGCTTTCCACAAATTATCCACACACTTATCCACAGGTGCATAACTCAATTTTCGGGTTTGCCGAATGTTCGGCTCCATTTTAACCAGTAAAGCCCTTTCGCCAGTAAAAGTTATCCACAGTTTTCCACAAAAACAGTTGTTCGCTAAGGAAGCCCAAGAAGCCAGTAATAACAATAGATCTCCGCTCCTTAGTTCTGCAGACGTCCACTTATCAACACCGCATTGCCCCGCCTGTGGATAACTTTTCAACCGACACAAACGCCGTTATCACGGTGATTAAGAATTTCTAAAGACTGTTCCGCAACTTTCCTACGGACTTATCCACAATTCATTTTAATCTCATTTTTCTGTTAAATTTTCGGTAAAAATACCACGGAATGTGCTCATCAGGCAACTGA
>DWZB01000085.1 GCA_019118405.1 Candidatus Limosilactobacillus gallistercoris | reverse complement strand
ATTAAGCAGGAAGATCTCGATTGGTGTGCGCCAGTTAAGACATTTAAGTGGCCGGGAATTCAGATACCAATTGATTTGAACCAGCTGTCCTTGGTTGCGCCGTGCCAGTGCTTAGCTCCTTCGTGGATCGTGACTACATCCCCAGGCTTTAACAATTGCGCTGGCTTACCTTCTTCTTGGTACCAGCCTTCACCAGCAGTACACATGATGATCTGGAAACCATTATGGTGGATGTGCCAGTTATTGTGACAACCGGGTTCAAAGTTAACGTTGGTAACCGAGACGTCGACATTGTTATCGCCAACAACTAATCCCTTCAGGTAGCTTGCCCCACTAAAGTGTTTTGCCACGTTGGGATTCTTCTCGCCAAAACCAAACACATCGTTCTTGACGGCCCCTTCGTTCTTTGCCATAAGAGTATCACCCTCCTTATCATATTTTCATGATAAACCCTAGAGTATACTCTAAGGCAAGCTAACCAGCCCGATCGAACATTAACAGTATAACTAGAGAATACTAAGGTGAAAATTACCAATTAGGTATATTACTATACAGAAACTAAATAGCGGCTCCCATTCTAATTCGACGAACGGGAGCCGCTATTATTCTTAAGTTACTATTTCAGAAGTCCGGCCACCTTATCGCCAAGGGTCGGATAAATGGCAATCAGTTTTTGCTTGTACTCTGCACCATCGATTTCCAGGCCAATAACTGGCAGGAAATTGTTGATGTCATCGGCCGCATAGTCACCAATTTCACTTGCCCCGACCAGGCGCTGATCCTTAAAGACAAGGGTCAAGGTGCTGACTTGGTCGTTTTGACCGGCATAGAGGCTGCCATACTTGAGCGGTATCGTCTTGACCTGGTACTGCGAGTCATCAGCAACCGCATCGGCACTGACCCCAACTCGGGCTACCTCAGGGAAGGTAAAGGCCACCTGCCCAATCGTTGGGTAGACAATCTCCTGGTCATTCTTCCCCATTAGGTAGTTAAACAGGTATTGGCCTTCAAATTCGGCAACTGGAGTTAACTTAGGCTGGCGACGACTCACCACATCCCCGATGGCGTAGACCCCGGCGACCGTGGTCATCAGGTGGCCATCGACCGTGATCCCGTGCCGGTCATGTGCGATGCTGGTGTTCTCCAGGCCCAGCTGCTCAATGTTGGGGTGCCGGCCAGTCGCATCAAGAACATAGTCGGTTGAGACCGTCCCCTGATCTGTGACCACGTTCAAACCGTCCGCAGCCTGCTCAACCTTCTGCGTATCGGCATTGAAGAGGAACTTGATCCCCCGCTGCTGCATTGCCGTGACCAGCGCCTGATCCTCCGCCTTAGTAAATTCCCGCAGGGCCCGATCCGAATGCATAATTACCGTCACTTCAGCACCCGCGGCCGCAACCAGGGTCACCAGTTCGAGCCCGACAAAGCCTGCCCCGATCACGGTAATCCGCTTCGGCAGGTTCTTCAAAGACAACAGGTCATAGCTGGTATGCAGGTGCTCTTTCCCCGGAATATCGAGAATGTTGGGCGTCTGGCCGGTCGCAATAATGATGTGTTCGGCCTGGTACTGGTGACCATTGACACTGACGGTGTGGTCATCGACAAAGTGGGCATAGCCATCCTCCACGTCATGGGTCTTTTTAATGATTTCCCGCGTTTCGGCCGGCCAGGGATCAAAGCGGTCGAGCTTCGTCTGCATGAGGGCCGACCAGTCTAGCTTGGCCGGCTGGCTAACCCCGTGACCAAGGAGTTGCTGGGACTGCAGGACTGTCCGCGCTGCCCCTTCCAGGAAAATCTTTGGTTCACAACCATAGTTTGGGCAAGTGCCCCCGTACTCGAAGCCTTCAATTACCAATATTTTGTGGTCAGTCTGGGCCAAGAGATTGGACATCTCGTAGGCGGCCGGACCTGAACCGATCAAGATTTCATCATATTTTTTCATACCGATCCCTCCAATGATTTGCTAGGTCAAGTGTAGCCTAAACGCTTTCTATAACACAAAGTTTTTGCCTGAATTCATCCCTATTTTAATCATTATCTAGATACACTTTCTGCCCCTTGACGAGCGACACTGCTTATTGCTACAATAGGCAAAAATTAAATAACCTAAGTTCAGAGGGTTTGTAAAGTTACAAGCTGGATAAGAGCACTGCTACGGCGGTGGGTTTCTTATCCAGCTTTTTGTTTTTTAGGAGGAAATATCTATGAAGTTTATTGTGACCCCAGAGATTTTTGAGAAGCTGCCCACCATGTACGTCGGCGTGGTCGTCGCCCATGGAATCAACAATCAGCGTGACTATCCGGTAATTGACCAGCTACTGGAAAAATACGAACACGCGGCCCAGAAAAAGTTCCATGGCACTAACGTCAAGACGCGTCCAGAGATCGTCCCCTACCGTGAGGCCTTTCGCAGCATTGGCATCAACCCAAACAAATACCCCTGCTCGGTTGAGTCCCTGTTCAAGCGGCTGTCAAAGGGTAAACAGTTACCTCACATCAACCCTTTAGTTGATCTCAACAATGCCATCTCCCTAAAGTACACCCTGCCAATGGGGACCCATAGCCTTGACAACGCCCATGCGGACATCATGATGCGGCTGGCTGAACCAGCAGATAAATTTGTCCCGCTGGGAAAGTCCGCTGCCGATGTTGAAACACCAGACGAAAACGAGGTCGTTTACGCGGTCGGCAACGAGGTGCGGACACGGCGGTGGACCTGGCGGCAGAGTGACCAGGGAAAGATCACCGCTGACACCACCAGTGTCTTCTTCCCCATCGATGGTTTTGCGGATGTCAACAAGGACCAGGTTGATCAAGCCGTCGCTGACCTGGCTGAGCAATTACAGGCAATCTTCGGCGTAACGACCCAGCATGGGATTGTCAATCAGGAACATCCGGTCTTTGAATGGCAATAGAAGGGAGTCATCGATGACACGAAAACGAACCACCATTCTTCTAATGATGGCGACCCTCTTAACGGGAAGCTTCATCACTACCCTGGCAGAGACATTGATGAACAACGGTCTCCCGATGATCATGAAGGAAACCCACGTCACCCAGATGAGTGCCCAGTGGCTCAATACTGGCTACATGCTTGTTGCCGGCATGGTAATGCCCCTGGCCCACTTCTGCATGAAGCGGTTTGCACTGAAGCGGCTGTTCACCATTACCATGAGCGTCTTTCTAGTCGGTTCTTTGGTGGCAACCTTCGCACCAAACTTCCACTTCTTACTGTTAGGACGACTCATTCAAGCAGCCGCGGTCGGAATTAATATGCCGCTGGTTACTAACGTTCTCACAATCATCATCCCCGCACGCCACCGGGGATTGGCACTAGGGATTGCCGGGATCATCATCAACCTCGGCCCAGCAGTTGGGCCAACCCTCTCCGGCGTCATCCTGGAGTTCTACAGCTGGCGGATGCTTTTCATCATCTTAATCCCCATCACGGTCCTCACGATCATCGCTACCCAATTCTGGGTACGTAACGTGATTGAACCCGCGGCAGTCACCATTGACAGTACCTCGGCCGGCCTGGCAATTACTGGCCTGGGGTCCTTTTAGGGCGCTGTGGGGAAAGCCACCAAAGTATTATCATTACCATCCTGATGGCCCTTCTGGGAATTGGCTTACTGACAATCTTCGTTAGACGCCAATTTAAGATTACCAATCCTTTGCTCGACCTGCGTGTCTTTCGTTCACAGCGCTACTGCCTGGGCTTAGCAATTACGCTACTGGTCACAGCCGCGATTATGGCTCCCGAGCTGACGCTTCCCCTGTTCAACCAAGACATTCTCAAGGTTAGTCCGATCGTGTCAGGGATGGTGATGATTCCCAGCGCACTAGCAATGGCGGCCCTTTCCCCGCTGGCTGGTCGTTTGTACGATGAGTTTGGGATCAAGCAACTGGCCATGGTGGGAACCATCATTGGTCTGGTCGCAGCCATCCCAATGATGTTCTACAATGCCAGCACGGGGATTATCTTAGTCACTATCCTCTACGCCATTCGCTGCGCCGGCTTGATCCTGTCCTACACCCCAGCCGAAGTCTACGCGCTCAATGCCCTGCCGAGGGAACAGGTAACTTCGGGCAACACCATCATCGTGACGATGATTCAGGTCGCCAATTCCTTTGGGACCGCCCTGGCCATGTCCGTCCAAAGCATCGTTGCTAACTGGAGTACTGCACATAATACCAGCACCAGTCTTGCAACCATCCACGGCTACCAATGGTCATTCGGGACCACCGTCCTGATCACCCTGATTGCTTGCCTCCTCGTCACTAAAATTAAAAGTCACCCCACCAATAACCTGTAGTAAAATACGAATGTAATTTCAAGCAAAGTCAGGTTAGTATTAATGGATATCTTTATTGTTCTACTCGTCTACAAGTTCATTAAGGGGACGTTCACCTACGAAAAGGTGACCCGCTTTGACCTAGTGATCATCCCGGTCTACTCGGCAATCATGATGATTCTAAGCCTCAAAAGCGTCCGGTCCCTAACAGCGGCTGGTCTGGCAATCACCCTGGTGCTGATCGGGGTGGCAATTGGCTTTCTTCAAGCCGGGCGGACCCAGGTGCGGGACACCAATAAGTTCGACACCCACCAGCGGCCGATCCTGGAGGTCAAAAGAAACTGGCCCTACCTACTCGGCTAGCTGGTGTCTTTTGCGATCGGCATTGGTGTCAAAGTATTTTACGGTGCCCGGCTCAATGTCGATGAGGTCTCCCAAGAACTGTTTACTGAAATCTTGAAGGACCTCTCCGTAGTGGCCATGCTGCGGGGGCACAGCACCTGGTACGTCTGGATCTTAAACGTCGCCACGAGTTTTACCTACGGCGGCTGCCTGCTCGCCCGCTATCCCCAGATTCGGGCCGCAGTTCGCAGCAAGCACCATCATTAATATTCCTATTTAAAAAGCAACATCCCCTAAGTTGAGTTAACCCAGCTTAGGGGATGTTGCTTTTATTTACTTTCCTAGAAGTTAACCTTCTCAACTTCACCGCTATGAATAATTTGGCGCTTTCCATCGCAGTCAATCACCAGGCCGCCGTTTTTACTAATGTCCACGGCAATCCCTTTGCTTACTCCCCGCGCGGTCTTAACGGCAACGGTTCTCCCCAAAAGGAAGCACCGCTGTCGGTATTCCGCCAGGTACTTGCCGTCAGCGTAATCAGCAAGCATTCTGATTAAGGCCACCAGGAGGTCTGCCACCAGTTGATTGTGATCGACATTGTCAGCTTCCCCCAGCGCCCCCGCCTTGTTAGCAAGCATAGCGGGGAAGTTCTGGGTCGTGAGATTGACCCCGATGCCGATGATAAGAGAAGCGGCTGGAGTGCCCAGCTGATAAACGGCTTCCGTCAAGATCCCGGCAACCTTTTTTGGCCCCAGGAACACATCGTTTACCCATTTCAGGCTCAGGTGCACCTGCGGAAAATACTGTTCAAGAACCTCTGCCAGGATTACGGCAACACTGGTGGTTAATAGGCCTGCCTTTCGTAGCTGCTGAAGGCGCTGCGGCGGGAGCAATAAGCTCAAATAAATACCGCTTTCGGCCGGGGAATAAAAGTGCCGCCCGTGCTGCCCATAACCGCCGCTCTGCTGGTTAGCAACAAAGACAACCGGTTCCTCATTATTATGGTGAGCCAGGTAGTTTTTCGCCAGCAATTGGGTCGACTCGGTCTGTTCCACGACGACTACCTTAATCTTGGCCCGACCAGCAATGGCCTGCTCAATCGCGGGCCCCGTTAGTTTTTCTACCATCTCAGATCAGGTGAACGCCCTTATCAACGTAGATGACGTCACCGACAACCCCTGTCGACAAGTCGCTCATCAGGAAGGCACAGGTGCCCCCAATTTCTGCCAGGGTAACACTCTTGTTGTCGACGGTCCGTT
>DWZB01000084.1 GCA_019118405.1 Candidatus Limosilactobacillus gallistercoris | reverse complement strand
CGCCCGTCAGCACTTTGATATGCTAAGCTGCTTGCTGATTGCTGTTATGTTCATCGGTCTGGTTGTCGGTTTCAGCAATTTGGCAACACTGCCGCTATTGAGCTGGCCAGTCGGCGGTGCTATTCTGATTGGGCTGCTTGCCATGGGACTGCTGAGCTGGCGGTCTCTCAGTATTGCGATGCCGATTCTCGACTTTCGTCTCTTTGGCAACCGCCGTTTTGCCGGACATGTATTAATCTTCTTTCTCACGCAGATGTGCTCCCTCGGCTTTGCCTTCCTCCTCCCCAACTATATTCAGCTGGTCAACCACAACACCGCCCTGCTGGCCGGATTAGTTGTGATGCCGGCCGGCTTCTGTGGGGCACTGTTTGCACCCGTTGGCGGCCGCCTGCTCGACCAGTACGGACCGAAGAAACCGGTATTGAGCGGAAGTATCTTAATGGCAGTCGCCATCCTGATCTTTACACTTTTCTCTCCTGCCATGAGCAACCTGGCCATTGCCCTCGTCTATATTCTGTATATGAGCGGCATGGGTTCCTTGATGGGAACAGTGATGACCAGTGCTCTCGCCAGTCTTCCGCAGGATAAACAAACTCAGGGAAACGCCATTCTTAATACCCTGCAACAATTTGCCGGCTCGATGGGCACTTCACTGGTCGCAATGATTGTTGCCAAGAGCCAGGTCGGGGTCGGCAAAACGGCCGCGGCCACCGCGCTCGGAACTCAGCACGCGTTTGTTTTGCTGCTGGTATTCGTCGTTATGATCGTGATTACCGTATTGCGGTTTGTTCCGCAGCGCTTGAAGTAATTTTGAGGGATCTTTTTTGAAGATTCTTTTTTGTTTTGGCTTTAGTTAAAGTAAATCTCAACTAAAAGGTAAGCACAATCAAAAAAGCCGTCTGATGAGGGATCTTCACCAGACGGCTGCGATTTAACTGAACAGGTAAGCTAGCCAGCCAGGCCATGTTCGCGTTTTTTTCTTGGGTGTTGCTGATTTAATTTCCAATAGGTTGGTATCAAGGTGCCGTGCGATATTCATTCTATCAACCCCTTAATTAGCAAGGTAGCTCAGCGGCTTATCAACATTAACCTTCGTTCCCTGGTACTTCTTCTTAATCCATTGTTGAATCTGCTGGTTGTGGTAAAGGGTGACCAACTTCTGGTAATTCTTGTTGTGCCGATTCTTACGGGCCGTCGCAATGACATTGATGTTGTTCTTCGTGCTCTGGTTGACCTTTTCATGGTAGATCGAGTCCTTTAATACGTTCAGGTGCCCGGTCAGCGCAATCGTGTTCCCAATTAGAACCAGGTCAGTGGACTTTAAGACCCGCGGGCCAGTCGTGTCATCGATTTCCTTGAATTTAAGGTTCTTCGGGTTAGAAGCAATTCCCTCGGTCCCGGTAGTGGGGCCGAAGTTTTTCTTCAAGGTGATCAAGCCGGCACTCTGCAGGAGGAGCAGGCCCCGGGCGGTGTTAGCCGGGTTGTTGGCAATCGCCACCGTCGCCCCATCCGGTACCTGGCTCAGCCGATGGTAGCGGTCCGAGTAGATCCCCATGGGTTCCAGGTAGGTCGTGCCCAACGCCGCCAGTTGGGCCTTCTTATTCTCCTTATTGTAGGTCTGAAGGTAAGACCAGGACTGGAAGGCATTGACATCGATCTCCCCGTTGGCCGTCGCCTTATTCAAGGCCACCGGGTCGGTAAAGCTCTTCACCCGGATCTTCAGGCCCGCCTTCTTGGCCTGGTCCGACTTGGCAATGTGTTGCCAGATCTGGACATCGGGACCGATTGTGCCTAAGGTAATGGTCTTCTTGCCCAGCGGTCCCCCGTTGGCGGCGCTGCTCAAACCCAAGCCAGCGGCAATCACGATGATGATGCCAAGCACCCACCACCAGATTCGGCGTCTCTTTTTTGATTTACGCATTGAAACCCGCTCCTCTCTTTCTCAATTCTCTCTAAATGCTGATGTCATGTTGGCTAGTCAACCACGTGCCGTTCAAACGGCTTGTCCGAGATCCCCTCGCTGAGGATCTTCTTGGACCATTCCTTAGCCGAGAAGAGGGAGTGATCACGGTAATTCCCGCAGGACTCAATCGTGGTCCCCTGGACGTCTTCCCACTTGGTCTTGTAGGCGATCTCCTCTAAGGATGACTTGAGGGCCTTGGCGACCTCGGTTGTCGAATGTTCGCCCCAGGTGATCAGGTGGAAACCAGTCCGGCAGCCGAATGGCGAACAGTCAATCACGCCGCTGAGCCGGTCCCGCAGCAGGCCGGCCAGCAGGTGTTCAATAGTGTGCAGGCCGGCCGTGGGGATGGCGTTTTCGTTTGGCTGAACCAGGCGCAGGTCGTAGTTGCTGATCTTGTCGCCTTTTTCCCCCTCTTCCACCGTAATCAAACGAACGTAAGGGGCCTTTACCTTGGTGTGATCTAATGTAAAACTTTCAACTTTAGCCATAATAGTTATCTCCTTTAAATTTAATTAACTTAGTTCCAAACTTCATCAGCAATGCTCTTGATCAACTTGAGCTTCTGCCATTCCTGATCTTCCGTTAAGATATTCCCCTCTTCCGTGGAAGCAAAGCCGCATTGCGGACTCAGGCAGAGGTTTGTCAATGGAACGTGCTCAGCCGCCTCGTGGATCCGCTTGATGACCGCCGCCTGGTCTTCCAGGTCGCCGCTCTTAGAGGTAACCAGTCCCAGGACGATCCGGACGTCCGGCCGCTGGTTCCAGATGGTGGCCAGCGGGGAGAAGTCCCCCGCCCGGTCACTGTCGTATTCAAGGAAGAAGCCGTCGTAGTCCAGCTGGGCCAGGTACTTGGCAACCGGCCCATAACCGCCGGAGAAGAGGAAGGTCGACTTGAAGTTTCCCCGACAAATGTGGGTGGTAATAGTCAGGCCCGCTGGCCGATCCTTGAGGGCCCCGTTGATCACCGTTACCGCATCCTCGGCTAACTGGACATATTTAGCGTGTGCCGTCGGGTCATCAGCCGTGGCATTCAGCTTGCTGATCAGGAAGGCCCAGGTAGTGTCGTCAATCTGCAGGTACTTGCAGCCCAGCTCGGCAAAGTGCTTGATTGTCAGACGGTAGGCTTTCGCCAGGTCGGCCAGGTAGTCAGCGCGGTGGTCATAGAACTCCGGCCAATTGTCCGACCGATTGTCCCGGAAGAGCATCGTCGGGGACGGAATCGTCTGCTTAGCGACCGCATCGTCGCCAGCCACCCGCTTGGTAAACTCAAAGGCTTTGAAGAACGGGTGATCGGGGTTGTAAGCCACCTTACCGGCCAGCTCAGCATTGTCAGTCCGGGTCTTGGCCCCCTGGAACTTGTAGCTCTGCTGGTAGTCGTACTTGGCAACCCCCTTCAGTCCCCAGAGAAAGTCGAGGTGCCACCAGCTGCGGCGAAATTCGCCATCGGTTACCGCGTGGAGGCCCACCGCCTTCTCCTTTTCGATCAGGTCCGTGATACATTCATCCTCGACCTTCGTCAGTGCCGCTTGGTCAAGTTTGCCAGCCTTAAAATCAGCCCGGGCCGCTTTGAGCCTGGCGGGGCGAAGGAAGCTGCCGACAATGTCATAACGATATGGAGCGCGTAAGTTTTCTGTCATGTTGAATCCATCCTTTCAAAATTGAATGAGAATTTGATGAGATCTGGAGAATAAAAAACGTCCCGGAGAACAACCCTCTAATGGTTATTCTTCGGGACGTTAATGATTATCATTAATTAACGTGTTACCACCCTAATTCGGTACCGTCTCACGACTGATACCCTCACTGAGTACACCTTTATCGGTAAACCCAGGCGCGATACCGGGCGCCACCCGGGAGTTGCTTACGGGACCGCTCACAACTCGCTTCTGCTCCAAGACCATCTTCACATTCCTGAGCAATACCGGTTCTCATCAGCGCGGTTCTCTGTAATTGCATTAGAATGTTACTCATCTTTTCTAAGCATTCTTTAATTTGATTGTCACCATAATATAACGCTCCTCAGAATAATGCAAGGCAAAATGGCGATTTTTTAAAATAAAAAGCCGCCCGCCGGATTTTCCGGCGGACAGCCCAACAATTAAAACGGCAGGTCACTGGCGTCGCCAAACGGGGTATCAAGGTCGCCCATGTTAGGGATGACACTTTCGGGCACGTGCTCTCCCGGCAGCTGTTGAAGGATGGCGGTCAGCTTAAGCCATGCTTCGTCCGGCTGCGGCGTCTGACATACCTGGTTTACCTCCAGTCTTTCTGGACGGTAGTTGGGATGGTCATGGAAGTCATAGCGGTCCACCGCGGTCAGATAACCACTGACGTCCAGCAGGAAGCGACGCTCGCCAAGGCGGCGGATAGCCTGCGCGGTCCGGTTGAAACGATCGGCGGCCGTTTTAGCCATCGTCAGGTCGGTGGTCCCCGTCATGAGGTAGGCTCCGCAGTTGCCGATCACGCTCCCCGCGTTCTTCCCGAACTTCGCGACCAGCTGTGATTCGTCTTGAACCATCATGCACAGCGAGATGTTCCGGCTCCGGGCCGTGGCCAGATAGTCATCAAAGTGGGGAACCTTGATATTCTTAAAGTCATCCAAGAAGAAGCGGACCTTGGTTGTCAGCCGGCTAGCGGGCATCTTAAAGGCGTGGTGGTAAAGAAAGCTGAAAAGCTGCGCATAGAAAACATTGGCAATGAAGTTCTTGGCAGGATCGGCATCATCGTACAGGACAAACACCGCCGTCTTGGGTTTGAGGAGGCGGTTGAAGTCCAGCTGGTTGCTGGCAAGGAGGTGGTCAACATCACTGATCACATACGGAGCCAGGGCGGTCCCCAGGATCCCTACGATGCTGCTCCAGGTCTTTTGCGATTCCCGGCTCCGGGTAACGCTGTTCCACATCCGCAGAGCTACTGATTGGGGATTCTGCTTCTCAACCCAGGAGAACAACCGCTCCCCCAGGCTAACCGGGACATCACTGCCGTCATCATATTGGTCATGGTCAAAGTGGTACTCGCCAGCGGACGGTGAGCAGCCCAGTGACGCCAAGACCGCATTGACGTCCTCATCGGGACGATCGATGAGTTCGAACAGGCGGGTCACCGTCCCCATCGTCTGCTCGTCAGCAGGCAAGAATTCCTTGGTAAACATGATTAGTGACGCCAGCAGGCTGGCGGGCGCGTTGGTCCAGAAGGGGTCGTCGAACTTGCCGCGATTGTCGTCCTGACCCGTGATATCGGCGCCAACGACCTGGTGGGCAAACGAGACCACATCCAGCTGGCTTTGCATGTAGTGGAACGGATTATAGGTCATCGAGTGTTGAAGGTCAACCAGGTTCAGCACTTGCAGCTGGTAACCCTGGGCCTGCAGGCTGCGCCCGGTGTCGGCCAGGATGTCCCCCTTGGCATCCGCAATCACGTAGTTGGCATTGGCCTGCAAAACGTTGGGCTCGACAAACGAATACGTTTTCCCGGTCCCGCTTGACCCCACCACCAGGGTATTGTCGTTGCGGGCCTGGTGATAGTCAATCGGCAGGTAGGTCTGGCGGCCGAAGATGGTAGCGTCCTGCTGATAGTGGTGCTTCCACGGTGTCGGTGTCAGTTGTTGTTCTTCAGCGTTGTTAAAACCAATCGTTTGCATATTTGCTTCCTCCATTCACTAACTACAATATCCGTTACTCAACAATCAGGCAGAGCAGACCCCGCTCCTGGTCAATACTGGTCATCATGGCGGCGTTGGTATCCCCGTACTTGCCATCCCGCCACGGTAAGCAAATGGCGGTGCGATGGTCGTCAGCATCGACCAGGTCAACGTCGACAATGTCCGGCATCCGGGCCAGCCGTTCATCCAGCATCAGGCACTCCCCATTCTCATGAAAGGCCTCCGTAGCGACCTGGTGCAGGAAGTCCTGCGAGACCCGCAGCGTGAACCGCCGACAGGCCTGCGAACGCTGGACCGTCCCGGTCTGGTCAACGCTGATGCTGGGAACGATATCAGCGATCTGCAGCTCCGTGACCGCGCTCAGCGGAATTGTAAAGGACTCAAGGTTCTCCGAATTCAAAATCAGCTTAGTAAGCCGTGTTTCACTCATCTGTGTCCCCCTCCAGAAACTAGCCATTGCAACGAAAAAAGCAGTATTACACAAAAAAACCATATTATGAGAGTTCTATCAGGTTATGAAACAATAGGAAAATAAGTACATAAACGGGTATTCTAAACCCCTTCATGCAAATCGATCTTCAGAACCCATTTCCTAAATATTGCGTCTTTAATTAACGCACCAAAAATAAAACCTTCATAATATGGTTCTTTTAAATTGTAATACTGCTTTGCAGGTAGCAACATCCACTTGCAAATAGTATTTTACTACATTGCGGTCCAAATGCAAGGCCATTTCCGAATTAAAGTAAAAAAACGTCCGCCACGATGGGCGGACGATTTCATTACGTAATCAAGTTATCTTAACATTATACAAGTGGAATTAATTGCATATGCTAAATTAAGTATTATTATGCATTATCAACGGGTAAATTGCAAGTAAAAATTAAAATTTTTCTCAAACAACTGAAAATGCCATCCCCCATACCGGCGAGATGGCAAATGATAATTAAGCCTCGAAGACATCCTGCTGCTTACCAGTCAAGGTAATCTTATCAAGGCCGTTGTTTAATTTATAGTGGTTTGCGTCGACTTTCTGTTCACGGTAACCAGCCCGAACAAAGGCATCCGTCAGGTTAGCCATGAATTTCTGTCCGGCAGCTGCAGATTCATAGATCATCTGATCAAGGTACATTGGTTGGTCAGCACTCTCACGGATCAGCGTGATCAGGTAAACCTGCTTGCCAGTTTTGTCAATGTCAGCGGTATTTTGCATTAATGACATTATGCATCCCCTCCTACCATCAATTATACCTGTAATTCAATAATAGCCAAGTCCCTGGCGGTATTTATTGAATAAAACTACTGGTACTCCAGCATTAGAAGTTCAGCCGAATCTGCAGCGAACCAGTTTCCACCATTGAACCCAGGCACTTCATTGCTAGCGCGTAGGCCTGCTGGGCCGTCTGATCATTAGCTGCTCCTAACTTAGCTTGGAGCTGGTCGCCGTCGAGCTCGGCAGCAGCCTTATCGGTGGTCAGCAGGATGTGCCGGCCCGCAGCAATGGTGTTCTGCTTCATCTCTTCAATGGCCGCCTCATAACGCTTGGGGTGCTCGTCGCCGATTATGGCCAGCGTATGGGTCATCCAGTACATGTTATTGATGTCGTAGTGCTCCTTGGTATCGCGGTAGGCCGCCGGGGTATCCTCCACATTTGTGTAGAACGGGGCCAGGGCGTTATAGGCATTCGGACCGAACGCCAGCCAGCAGATCCCCGCCAGCTTTGCAGGGACGTCGGAACGAATCTGCAGGATGTGAACTTCGGAGTTCCGCTGGAGGCCAATTGGCCGGAAGGCGTGCTGCTGAGCGGGCGTCCCCAGGTCACTGTAAGGGTCGTACGGGGTGTGCTGGTAGTGAGAACTCAGAGCATACTTGACATCCTCAATCGTCAGCAAGTGTTCCGGCTGGCGGGCAAACGGCATGTCCGGATCATCCGGCTGCGGGTCCGCACTCGGGT
>DWZB01000083.1 GCA_019118405.1 Candidatus Limosilactobacillus gallistercoris | reverse complement strand
TACAAGAACTAACTTATTCTTGTGGTGATGCTTTTTTATTATTATAAATAGGCTGAACTCATGATTAAATTTATTTTTAAATAAAAATATTCATTTTAAGAAGATAGTTAACGCCGTGTATCATTGCTGATGATTGAATAGATAAAATTATAAACAGGATCACTGGAGAGAATTAATTGTCCAAATTAGTTTGACAATCAAAATAGTTTTCAATATAATTTGAGCATCGAATACTTTGATATTCGAAATACTTTTCAAAGAGAAAGTTGGTGTGATGTTGGCATTAATGACGGCTCAGGAAGTTATGGATTTAATTCCGAATCGCTATCCAATTTGCTATATCGATTATGTCGATTCGATAGTTCCAGGGGAGAGCATCGTGGCGACCAAGAACGTGACGATTAACGAATCGTTCTTTCGCGGCCACTTTCCCGGGAACCCGGTAATGCCTGGTGTATTAATTATTGAGACCTTGGCACAAGCCGCCTCGGTATTGATTCTCAAGTCACCAGAATTTTACAAGAAGACGGCGTACCTCGGTGCCATTCACAAGGGAAAGTTTCGTCGGATGGTTAAACCCGGTGACGTGATGAAGCTGCATATCAAGATGCTCAAGAAACGCAAGCAGATGGGGATCGTTGATGCAGTGGCCACCGTTGATGATAAGAAGGTCTGCAGTGCTCAGATGGTATTCATCGTCGCCGAGCGTCAAGCAAAGATTTAAACGCTTGTTTCGACTATAATGTATTTTGATATCTAAATTATTTGATAAAACAAAATAAAGGGAGAATACATTATGGCTGACGAGTACCAACGAATCAATAAAGCACTTATTAAAATTTATAATGGCATTTTATGGGTTGAAGAGAAAGAGCTTTGCAAGAGTACCTTTAGCGATTTGACCATCAAGGAACTCCATGCGATCGACGCAATTTCAATGTACGACCACCAGACGGTATCACAAGTAGCCAAAAAGCTCCACTTGACACCGGGAACGATGACAGCGATGACTGATCGCTTGATTCGCAAGGGCTACGTTGAACGCCGGCGCGATGCTGAGGACCGGCGCATTATCCGTCTCTACCTGACGAAAAAAGGACGGGTGCTGTATCGGGCTCACCGGGCCTTCCATAACATGATGGTTAAAAGCTTCCTGAAGGACATGGATGATCAGGAACTCAAGATCATTAACAAGGCCATCGTCAACCTGGAAGACTTTTTGGATGAACACTCCTAATTAAGTAAGGAAAGATCAGTAGTGAATGATTGGAAAATTATTAGTACCGCAGCGGTAGTTCCTGAAAAGGTTGTCACCAATGATGAGCTGAGTCAGATGATGGACACTTCTGATGAGTGGATCAAGTCACGAACCGGGATCGAACGGCGCCATATCAGTATCGGCCAGAATACCAGTGACTTGGCGGCAGCGGTTGGTCGAAAGCTACTTGCCCAAAGTGGGTGGGCAGCCGGGGATGTGGACCTGATTATCGTGGCGACCATGTCACCGGATTCCTACACACCCGCGACGGCCGCCCGTGTTCAGGGCAAGATCGGTGCTGATCATGCAGTGGCGTTTGACGTTTCGGCGGCCTGCTCGGGCTTTGTCTATGCCCTGACAGTTGCCAGTGCAATGCTAAAGCTGCCGTACTTTAACCGGGCAATGGTGATCGGCAGCGAGGTCCTATCAAAGCTGCTGGACTGGCATGACCGTTCGACGGCCGTCCTGTTTGGTGATGGGGCTGGCGGGGTCCTGCTCAGTACGACCCCCGACCACCATGTGCTGGGTGCCGACCTGGCGAGCTTTGGTGACCTTAGTGAGAAGATCGTGGCGGGCCAGACAACCGTGGCCGCGGATTTCCCCGGGCCGGTTACTGAGGTGACCCCCTTTGCGATGGATGGTCGGGCGGTTTACAAGTTTGCTACCCATGCCGTCCCGGCGTCAATCAGGCGGACCGCGGCCGATGCCGGTATCAGCCTTGACCAGGTGGACCACTTTATCCTCCACCAGGCCAACGCCCGAATTATTCGGCAGGTTGCCAGGCGGCTGGATCAGCCACTGACCAAGTTTCCAATCAATATCAATGAGTATGGAAATACGTCCGCGGCCAGTGAGCCGATCTTACTAGCCGAATGTATTGAAAAAGGCATGGTAAGGCGTGGCGAGACAATTGTGCTGGCCGGCTTTGGTGGCGGACTAACTACTGGAACAATAATAATTAAATACTAAATATAGAAAGAGGAATTTAAGGCTATGACTAAAGAAGAAATTTTTAATGATGTTAAGGCAATTGCAGTGGACGAATTAGAGGTTGATGCAGATAAGGTCACCATGGATGCCAAGATCCAGGACGACCTGGGTGCCGACAGTCTCGATGTTTTTGAGATCATGAACGAACTGGAAGACAAGTACGACATCGAATTGGACAGCGATGAATCCGTAACGACGATTGCTGAAGTCGTGGACCTCGTTGCCAAGCAGATTGCAGCCAAGGACTAGTAAAAGATGAAAATAGGACTGTTATTTAGCGGTCAGGGGGCCCAGAAGCCCGGGATGGGATTGGATTTTTTATCTGATCCTCTTTTTGAAAGTATCATTTTTCAGGGAAGCGCGGCCACGGGTCTGGACCTTAAGCAGATCATGGCCAGTGAAAACGGCGAACTGAAGGAAACAAAAAATGTTCAACCGGCATTGGTGGCGGTGAGCTATGGGATTTACCGGATGTTGAAGCGGGACCTGCCTAAGCTCCCAGTCGCGGCAATGGCCGGTCTATCGCTGGGTGAGTATGCGGCCCTGATGGCTAGTGAGGCATTACCGTTTGAAGATGGTATTCAGCTGCTGGCGGATCGTGGCCGGTACATGCAGGTGGATGCCGATCAAACGGCCAGTTCAATGGCGGCCGTTTTGAACCCGGATGTTAAGAAGGTCGAAGCGGTCTGTGACCGTTACGCCCATGTTTGGGTGGCCAACTACAATTCGCCGGCCCAGCTGGTGATCGGCGGGACCGTCGATGAGGTTCAGCAGGCCGTTAGCGAGCTGAAGGAACAGGCGGCTGCCAAGCGGGTGGTTATCCTGCGGGTGAGCGGTGCCTTCCACACGCCGCTTTTCAATGGTGCCCGGCAGAAGATGCATGACCGGTTGGCTAAGGAATCGTTTGCTCAGCCAGTCGTGCCGGTCATCAGTAATACGACCGTTACTGAATTTCAGGGTGATGAAATTGCGGCGATTATGGAACGGCAGCTGGCGGTGCCAACACACTTTGGGGCTGATGTGGCCTTTATGGTGGAGCACCAGGGGATTGATGCCACACTTGAAATTGGCCCGGGCAAGACACTTTCCCGTTTCGCCAAGCAGGTAAACCCGCAGTTGAAGCGGGCTAATATCGCCACGATGAAGGATTATGCGACCTATGTAAAGGAGAATCAGCAATGGAGTTAACAAACAAGGTAGCCCTGGTGACCGGGAGCAGCCGGGGAATCGGGGCTGCCATTGCCACAACCTTCCTAAAGGCAGGGTGCCGGGTAATTCTTAACGGACGTCATGAACTGACAGCTGAACAGGAAGCGACCTTCACGGCTACTGGCGGTCAGTTCACGTACTTCCAGGGGAACATGGCTGAACCCGCTGACGTTAAGCGGTTGGCTAAGGAAGCCTGGGATGCATATGGCCAGGTTGATATTCTGGTCAATAATGCCGGTATTAACCGTGACAAGTTGTTTATCGGGATGGATCAGGAAGACTTCGACGACGTGATTGCGGTTAACCTCCGGGGACCATTTTTACTAAGCAAGTTAATTCTTAAGAAGATGTACAAGCAGCGGCAGGGCAGCATCATTAACCTGGCCAGCGTGGTAGGCCTGCACGGTAATGCCGGTCAGGCCAACTACGCTGCTAGTAAGGCCGGCCTGATCGGGTTGACCAAGACGGTCGCCCGTGAAGGGGCTTTGCGAGGAATTCGTTGTAATGCCATTGCGCCGGGAATGATTGACAGTGAGATGACCGCCAAACTTTCCGCTAAGGTGAAGAAGCAGATCAGTAGTCAGATCCCGTTAGGCCGCTTTGGAAAGCCAGAAGAGGTTGCCCAGGCGGCTCGCTTCTTGGCAGAGAATGACTACGTTACCGGTCAGGTAATCGTGGTCGATGGTGGAATGACCATTTAGGAGTGAAAAAAATGACAAGAGTAGTAATTACAGGAATGGGTGTTGTGGCACCTAATGGTAATGGCTTGAGGGCTTTCGTTGAGAACACCCTTGCCGGGAAGATCGGGATTAAAAAGATCAGCAAGTTCGATGCCGAGCCGACCGGGATTGCGGTAGCTGGGGAAGTTGATGATTTTGACCCCCGTGCCGTTGTCGGTAAGAAGGCCGCGCGGCGGATGGACCTGTATTCCCAGTACGCCGTCCAAACCGCGGTGGAAGCACTGGAGATGGCCGGAATCAACGAAGAGAACACCAAGCCCACGGACCTGGGGGTAATCTACGGTTCCGGAATCGGCGGCCTGACCACGATTCAGGAGCAGATTATCAAGATGCACGATAAGGGCCCTAAGCGGGTTTCGCCAATGTTCGTGCCAATGGCAATTGCCAACATGGCGGCCGGAAACATCGCTATCCGGGCCAATGCCCAGAATATCTGTACCTCAATTGTCACCGCCTGTGCAACCGGGACAAACAGTATCGGTGAAGCTTACCGGCAGATCAAGGAAGGCCGGGCCCAGGCAATGATTGCCGGTGGGGCCGAAGCCTCCGTCAACGAGATCGGGATCTCTGGCTTTGCGGCATTAAATGCTTTGTCAACCACTACCGATCCACTGAAGGCTTCCAAGCCCTTTGACCGTGATCGCAACGGTTTCGTCCTTGGTGAGGGTGGCGGGGCCCTAGTCTTGGAGAGCCTCGAACACGCCCAGGCGCGTGGTGCCAACATTATCGGCGAGGTTGTCGGTTATGGTGCCACGGGTGATGCCTACCACATCACAGCTCCTGATCCAGAAGGAAAGGGTGCTGCCCGGGCCATGCAGCAGGCAATTGACGAGGCCGGAATCAAGCCAGCAGAGGTTGCCTACATCAACGCTCACGGGACGGCTACCCATGCCAATGACAGTGGTGAAGCCCTTGCTATTAACAAGGTCTTCGGTAAGGACAGTGATGTGCTGGTCAGCTCTACCAAGGGGATGACTGGTCACCTGCTGGGTGCTGCCGGGGCCATTGAGGCGGTCATTACGGTCGCTGCCCTACAACAGGGGAAGCTACCGATGAACGTTGGCTGCGAAAACCAGGATGAGGAGTGCCAAATCAACCTGGTTGACAAGGAAAACCAGGTTGCACCAGACGCTCAGTACGCGCTCAGTAACTCCTTTGGCTTTGGTGGTCATAATGCGGTGTTAGCTTTTCATAAATGGGGGTAACATACTTGGAATTTAATGATATTCAAAAATTAATGACCGAGTTCGAGAAATCATCGACGCGGGAATTAAAGATTGATGACCAGGATTTTCACCTTTATTTAAATAAAAATGAACAATCGGCGGTAACGCCAGCAATGCCCAAGACTATCGATAACGCGAAACCAACTGTGGACAAGACATCTGCTGCCAAGGCTGCAAACGAAAGTACGATCAAGGCCCCGCTCGTGGGGACGGTCTACCTTCAGCCTAAGCCGAACAAGCCAGCCTATATTAAGATTGGCGACCAGGTTCATAAGGGAGACGTGGTCTGTGTGATTGAGGCAATGAAGATGCTCACCGAAGTTAAGAGTGATCGCGACGGTACGGTCAAAGCAGTTAACGTTGAAAACGGCGACCTGGTCGAATTCAACCAACCATTATTTACGATTACGGAGGGTTAACAATGGCAAAAGTAGATTTAGATTCAACGGCAATTCAAAAGATCATTCCCCATCGTTACCCCATGCTCTTGATTGACCGGGTCGAAGAATTGGAACCCGGTAAGATGGCGGTGGCCAAGCGGAACGTAACGATTCATGAAGAAGTCTTCAATGGGCACTTTCCCAACAACCCGGTGCTGCCGGGAGCATTGATTGTCGAGTCCCTGGCCCAAACTGGGGCGGTAGCGCTGCTATCG
The DNA here is from genome assembly GCA_019118405.1 of Candidatus Limosilactobacillus gallistercoris. GTDB lineage: Bacteria > Bacillota > Bacilli > Lactobacillales > Lactobacillaceae > Limosilactobacillus > Limosilactobacillus galli. Next base: position 3,853 of record DWZB01000083.1, on the reverse strand, counting down.
GCGCCGGAGTTTAAAGGCAAAACCGCCTACTTTGGTGGTATTCATTCCGCCGAGTTCCGTAAGGTGGTGCGCCCGGGTGACTCAATGCGGCTCGAGGTCGAATTGACCAAGATCCGGGGAAATATTGGTGAAGGGAAAGGAATTGCGACGGTCGACGGCCAAAGAGCCTGCACCGCCGAACTAACTTTTATGATTGGCTAGGTGAATGAGATGTTTTCGAAGGTTTTAGTTGCCAACCGTGGTGAGATTGCTGTCCGGATTATCCGTTCTTTACGGGAATTAGGGATCAAGTCGGTGGCGATCTATTCAACCGCTGACCGGGAGAGCCTTCACGTGCAGTTGGCAGACGAGGCAGTGTGTGTTGGGACCGCGAAGCCGCAAGATTCATACCTGAATATGCAGAATATCTTGGCGGCGGCGGTCGGCACCGGTGCCCAGGCCATCCATCCCGGTTTTGGCTTTCTCTCCGAAAATGCGGAATTTGCGGAAATGTGTGCGGAATGCGGAATCACCTTTATCGGCCCGCACGCCAAAACCATCGACCTGATGGGTAACAAGGAACACGCTCGGGAACAGATGAAAAAGTCTGGCGTTCCCGTGATTCCTGGTAGTGACGGCTACATTCGGGACTACGCAACGGCCGAAAAGGTTGCCCAGAAGATCGGTTATCCGGTCCTGTTAAAGGCGGTGGCCGGTGGCGGTGGTAAGGGAATTCGCCGGGTAGACAAGCCTGGCCAGATGGCACGGGCATTTAACGAGGCCCAGAGTGAGGCCCGCCTGTCCTTCAACGATGACCGGATGTACCTGGAAAAGATCATGGAGAATGTCAAGCACATCGAGGTGCAGGTCTTTCGTGACCGCTTTGGCAATGCCGTTTATTTCCCGGAACGGGACTGCTCCCTGCAACGTAATAAGCAGAAGGTGTTGGAGGAAAGCCCCTGTGCATTGGTGACGCCTGACCAGCGGCGTGAATTAGGACAGCTGGCCCTCAAGGCGGTCAATGCCATTGACTACCTCAATACGGGAACATTGGAATTCCTGATGGACCATGACCACCATTTCTACTTTATGGAAATGAACACCCGTATTCAGGTTGAACATACGGTGACTGAGATGGTAACCGGGATTGACCTGGTGAAGGCCCAGCTGAGGGTGGCGGCTGGTGAAAAGCTGCCGTTTACTCAGGACGATGTTAAGTTGAACGGGGTCGCCATCGAATGTCGGATCAATGCTGAGGACCCGGCGCATCACTTTATGCCGTCAACCGGGAAGGTCAACTACCTTTACCTGCCGGTCGGCAACCTGGGGATGCGGATCGATACCGCCCTTTACCCGGGAACTACGGTGACCCCATTTTACGATTCGATGATTGCCAAGGTGATTGCCCACGGTCACACGCGCCAGGAGGCTATTCAAAAACTCAAACGCCTGCTCAACGAGATGGTGATTATGGGAATCCACACCAACCAGAACTTCCACTTGGCAATTTTGAATGACCCGCATTTCATCAGTGGGCACTTCACAACGGCCTACCTGGAAGATGAATTTTTACCACGGTGGAGAGGAGGACAGCCAAATAATGAAGCTGTATGAACAAGACAACACGCTTACAGCCCAGCACGTCAAGGCTGACCGGCAGGCGGACGCCAAAGTCCCGGATGGCTTGTGGCACAAGTGTCCCAAGTGCGGGACAACTATTCTTTCTAAGCAGATCAATGAATTTGCGACCTGTCCAAACTGCCACTATGGCTTTCGAATCGGCGCCCACCAACGTTTGAAGTGGGCCGTTGATACGTACACCGACCTTGACGAAGACCTGCAGACAACCGATCCGCTTAACTTTCCGGGATACCTCGCTAAGCTGAAGGCTAGTCAGGAGAAGACGGGGTTGAATGATTCCGTCCTGACGGGGGAGGCAAAGATCAAGGAGGAGCACTTTGGCTTTGGCGTGATGGATCCCAACTTTATCATGGGTTCCCTAGGTTCGGTGACCGGCGAGAAACTGACCCGACTCTTTGAACGGGCGACGGCTAAAAAATTGCCGGTAGTGCTCTGGACCGCCTCGGGTGGGGCCCGGATGCAGGAAGGTATTATGTCACTGATGCAGATGGCTAAGGTGGCTAACGCGGTGGCCCAACATTCCGCTGCTGGACTACTCTACATTGTGGTATTAACTGACCCGACAACCGGGGGTGTCACCGCAAGCTTTGCCATGCAGGGTGATATTACCCTGGCGGAACCGCACGCCTTGGTAGGCTTTGCCGGCCGGCGGGTGATCGAGCAGACAATTCACCAGAAGATTCCGGCGGACCTACAGGACGCGGAAAACTTACAGAAGCACGGCTTCGTTGACCGGATCGTCCAGCGTGAGCACGAGAAAGAATTATTGTACCAGCTGTTGAAGTTAGGAGGTGACCCCAGTGACAGATAAGAGTGCATCAGCAATTGTCGCCGCCGCGCGCAGTGACCAGAAGATCACCACTAAAGAACTGATCCAGCAATTATTCCCTGATTTTATCGAACTACATGGTGATCATCTCGGCACTGATGACCCGGCAATCATTGGCGGCCTGGCCTCGTTTAACAACCAGCCGGTTACAGTGATTGCGACTGATCGAGGGAAGACGGTTGAGAAGCGGATGGCGACTCACTTCGGTTGTCCAACTCCTGGTGGCTACCGTAAGGCGTTACGTTTGGCCAAGCAGGCCGCTAAGTTTCACCGGCCAATCCTGTTCTTCGTCAATACACCGGGGGCCTACCCGGGGAAGTCGGCCGAAGAGAATGGGCAGGGCGCGGCGATTGCGGATAATCTGCTCCAGATTGCCCAGCTGCCCACGCCCATCATCACCGTTATCTTTGGTGAGGGTGGCAGCGGTGGTGCTTTGGCCCTGGCTTGTGGTGACGCGGTCTGGATGCTGGCCAACAGCACATACTCGATCCTGTCGCCAGAGGGTTTTGCGTCGATTCTCTGGAAGGACAGTCGGCGGGCTGGAGAGGCCGCCGAGATCATGCAATTGACGCCAACTAGTCTGCTAAAGAAGCAGGTAATTGAAGGAATCATCGCCGAACCTGCCGACCACCAACAGGTAACCGAGAATATTAGTGCAGTTCTGACCCGCGAGCTGACGCGGCTGGAGCAATACTCGCCGGAAGAACTGATGAACAAGCGGCACCAGCGTTACCGTAAATTTTAGAATAAGGAGAAATTCACGAATGGGGATTTTAGATAACAAGAAAATCATTGTGATGGGCGTTGCCAATAAGCGTTCCATCGCCCGGGGATGTGCGCAGGAGATGGCCAAGCAGGGGGCTGAGATCATCTATACCTACCAGAACGCGCGGATGAAGAAGAGCGTCAGCCGCCTGGTTAATGATGAAACCCGCCTGATCGAATGTGACGTTTCCAGTGACGAGAGCATTGACGATGCGTTTCGGGAAATCAAGGACCGGTTCGGCAAGGTCGACGGGATCGTCCACGCCATCGCCTATGCGCGTAAAGAGGAATTGGACGGTTCCATCCTGTCAACAACCCGTTCTGGTTACGCCCTGGCTCAGGATGTGTCGGCTTACTCACTGTTGGCCGTCAGCAAGAGTGCCCATGCCTTGGAGCTGCTCAACGACCCGGCCAGCATCGTCACCCTGACCTACTTTGGATCCGAACGGGCAATTCCAAGCTATAACGTGATGGGGGTTGCCAAGGCGGCCCTCGAAGCCAACGTTCGCTACCTGGCCCGGGATATGGGTGAATTTGGTGTCCGGGTGAACGCCATTTCCGCCGGGGCAATGAAGACCCTGGCGGTTACCGGAATCGGTGGCCACTCAGACCTCTTGAAGGTTTCCCAAGAACGGACCG
>DWZB01000082.1 GCA_019118405.1 Candidatus Limosilactobacillus gallistercoris | reverse complement strand
ATTAAGATGAACAGACAAGAACAGACAGAAATCATCAATGACCTTGCCGCATTCGTCAAGCAACATCGGGAGGACCAATTCGGCGACCACGAGTCCCTATACATGGAGATGCTGAAGCAGTGGCAGCAGCTGAGCCGGCCCAACATGAAGGGTGCCACCCAGGAGAACCAGGAGCTCTATGACCGCTACTGGGACGCGATGGGGAAGTGGCACCGGCGTTTCGTAAAGGAACAGGATAAGATCGTCGACCCGGAACCGTTTGCGCCAGATCAGTTTGGTGAGTCGCTCCTCCAGGAGAATTATGAGTATCTGATTGAGGAACTAGCGGTGACAATCATCGCCGACCTGGACCGGCCGGCTGCCGCGGATGTCATTGCAATCAACGACTTTGCCCGCTTGCTGAACATCCAGCTGCTGGAGATGCGGGAGCTGTATACGGATATCTTGAACCCGATCGACTTCATCCTGCTGATGGAGTATTGGCGAATGGTTGACCAAGTTGTTCAAGGAAGGGAAGTCGAAGAATAGATGCAAGGAGCAATCTTAAACGTTAACGGCATCATCACCGACCTCGACCGCTTGCAGTTTGCGGCCTGGCAGAAGGTCGCCATGTACGAGTATGGGATGGGCCTGCCGGGCAAGCTGGCCAAGGACTTCAAGGGCCTGAGCCGTGAGGAAGCCCTCAATAAGGTGTTGGCGCGGTTCAAGGCCAGCGATGCGGATACCGAACGCCAGGAGCTACTGGCCGAGCAGGACAAGTTCTACGGCCAGGTGCTGGCAGACCTCGGTGAGGACGACCTGGTGCCGGGGATCAAGAAGCTGATCATCGCCCTCTACGACCACTACGTCAAGCTGGCCATCAATGATCCCGCGGGGCACGCGGACGAGATCACTAAGCAACTGAAGCTGGACGAATTCGTCGACGTGGCGGGGACCGGCACATACCAGGACCTGGTCAAGCAGCTCGACGTGCCGGCCACCGGTTGCGTGGCCCTGGTCACAAACCAGGAGGACCTGCAGGCCGCCAACGACGCCCGGCTGGTGACGATCGGCGTGGGGGCGGCCGACCAGCTGCAGGGGGCCGACTATCAGGTCAGCCAGGTGGGTGACCTGCGTTACCAGATGCTGGAGAAGGTCTGGGAAGACAACCACGAGAATAAGTAAATGGATAGAAGATAGGTAGACAAAAATGGTGCGAACCAACCAATCATCATGGTTGAGCCGCACCATTTTTCATTTATCCAGCCATTCCTGCAGGAAGTCACGAAGCTTAGCCGCGTCCTTCCTGGTCAGGGAATAGGTATTATCGTGCCCGATCCCGTCAAAATCGACGTTTGTCAGCAGGACATCCAACCGCGGTTCGGCCGGGTCCCGGTAGATACTGAGCTCGTTGGCACAGCCATCGTCGCGGTCCTCACCCCGGTAGCGGGAGTGGAACCATGCCGGCGACGACGTGGTCTGATGTTGATTCACACTATCACCTCAAGGGCGATTATACCATGTCTGGCCAGTCCTTTTGCAGGCGGTGGGCGGTCGCAATCAGCTGCTGCTTCCACTGGTGGACGGCCTGGCGGGAGACGCCGCAGTGCTTGGCAATCGCCGCGTCACTGTCGAAACGATCCTGGAGGGCCAGCTGAAGGTAGCGCCGCCCCTGCTTGCTTGAGTGCATCCATAATTCGACGAAGAAAGCGTCGCTGTCCAGCTGGTCGAAGGGGAGCTGGGCCCGGGGATCAACTAGGTCCCGGTTTTCGGGCGGCAGTTCGTCCTGGTCAAGGGAGTACTGGCTGGCCTTAATGCCGCGCTGCTGGTGACGGAGGAGGTCGAGGAGGCGCCAGCGGACCTTCCGAAAGGCGTAGGACATCAGCCGCCGCTGCTCCATAGCGGTCGTGACCGGTTCAGGGTAGTCCGCAAAGACCTGGGCAAAGATCAGACATCCTTCCTGGAAGAGGTCCCCGTAGTCGTCACGGTTGACAGAAATACCGAGACTCTTGAGGACGCCGTGGACGAGCCGCGTTCGCTTATCACTGTATAGAAAATTAAAGCCATCTTGAAGTTTTTTAGTTGTCATTGGAAATCACCTGTTTGTTGATAGATTCCCAAGCGCGCTTGAGTTATCCATAGCTTACTGGACAGATACCTGATAAGCGAATGATAAATCGTTCACATAATGGGTGAAAAAACGATTGACGTGGGGTAAAAAGTCCGGTATTGTATAATTTGCGGTAAGCGCTTACTTTTTGGCGCGTATTACTGAAATTTTATGATTTGACCGGAAAGGCTGAATTGAATGAAGAAAACTATAAATATTAAATTATCCGAATTGTCCGAACTAGTACTCGATGAGGAGACCAATGGTTTTCGACCAAATTGGGATAATATCATCCTGATGACTGCATATGATAAGGATCGCACCTTTATCTTGACCTGGGATGGACGTTATCTTGTTCTTCCGCGTCCAATCGGGACAGTTCTTGAGCAGTTTGCTCAAGATAACGATATTGCCGATTATGAGCGTCAGGCACTTTACGATATGATCGGCGTGCATAAGGGCCGGGGATATATTGCGGGACATAACCGCTTGGTTCCAACCTGCGGAACAACTAATGATGGTGTCGTCTATTATGTAGCCCGCCGCTTGGCTGGTAGAGAAGCGATCGCAGGTGGCCAGATGGTAGAGGCCTCGTTCCGGGGCCGTAAGCATCAGCTTTTCCGAGTAGTTATCGACACAAGCTATAAGACCTTCATGAATTTGTTGGAGGCGGCCGATGAAGCAGCCGGTGTGTAGCTGGATATTCTAGAGTGGCGGATGCATAGCTATCGTGTTAGGAAGGTAAACAAGCGGGATAATGTTCGCTTCTACGCTATGTATGGCCGCCGGGTAAAGAGTCGTGATCTTCGACGGCGGTGGATGATGATGCTCGTCCGCCGAGTTATTCGTGACTACTGTACTGAAGAAGAATGTAAGGAAATTGAACGCCTCATTAAGCACTATATTGAAAAGTGAAATTCTTTGACAAAATTCGTACAACAGTATAGTAATCGAGTATAATGGAAGTTGAGAAGTGGGATAAAACGGTACAGATTGGAGCGTGTTATCAATGTCAGATCGTAAATTTCATAGTGGAATTGATTACTCATTAAGCATCCTGCAGGAGAAGTGGCAACCAACCCTGGTATTCTGGTTAGGCTTCCGACCACTGACGCTGGATGAGCTGCGCCAACTGGTTCCCAAGATGTCTGGTGATGAGCTGAAGGCCGAACTGGCCAAGCTGCAGAACCTGCGGATTGCCAACCCGATTAAGGATACTGAGAATTGTTACTCCCTGACCGAAGACGGCAAGGACTTTCGTCAGATGATGATGTCACTGAGCATCTGGGGGAAGCAACAGATGAATGATAACGAGAACAAGCGTTCGGTCCTGGTCATTGAGCCGGAGACCGACGCTAAGCTCAGTGAGCTGATCAAGTATAATAAACCTCTGCGTGATTACATCAATTATGACGAATGATTAGTAGTAAAGCACCATTGAACGAAACAATTTTCAGTCAGTGGTGCTTTTTTTCATTGAATAGCAAAAATTGCTCCTGACTGAAACAGCTTTCAGCCAGGAGCTTTTCTTGTCAAAACGCCCAAATCAGGGATGCTAAACGGTTGACAATCGACATTATAAGTAAAGAGTGTCGATTAGTACGGCGTAAATATGAAGATTTCGTGAAAAGTACCCCCTTGACGAGACACGATAATATTGCCATACTATTTTAGTGCAAAACTAAAAGATAATTTTGAGCCTTTATGACGGCAGATTGCAAGAAATAACTTGAACGAATTTAATGACGTAAATTAAGCAGGAAGATCTCGATTGGTGTGCGCCAATTAAGACATTTTAGTGGCCGGGAATTCAGATACCAATTGATTTGAACTAGCTTGTGATCGCTTAACTCTTCAATAGCTTGGCCTTTGGGAATAAAGCGCCGTAAAACTCGGTTACGGTTCTCATTA
>DWZB01000081.1 GCA_019118405.1 Candidatus Limosilactobacillus gallistercoris | reverse complement strand
AGCCAAGAACACCGTGGTTAAGAACCTTACATACTAATTCCTTATTAGCTTCGTCCTTCTTTTCAACGACCATGTCAATCAAACCGTCGTCAAACAGAACGTGCCCACCTTCGTGAACGTCATCATAAAGTCCTTCGTAAGTAACCGCGATCTTATCGTGAGTACCTTCGATACTGTCATCCATTGAGATCCGTACTTCATCACCGATGTTGTATTCGATCTTACCGTCCTTTTGAACAGTAGTCCGAATTTCAGCACCCTTAGTATCAAGCATGATACCAACGTGCTTACCAGTGATCTCTTCGGCCTTCTTAACGTTTTGCATCCGGCCCAAGTGTTCTGGGTGGTCACCGTGTGAGAAGTTGAAACGGAAAATGTTTGCTCCCGCTTGGATCAGCTTAACAATCGTATCAACATCAGTACTTGCAGGACCAAGGGTACTTACAATCTTGGTTTTCTTCATAAATGAATCTCTCCTTTACATTTATGCATCAACTGCGGTCTGCAATTGCATCCCTCATTTGCACACTTGTATAATAGCACTTTTCAAAAACAGTGTCTTTAATTTTTGTGCAGAAATTATCAAGAAACCGCTATCACTTCAAAATTATCGATAATTCTCATTTAGATTTAATTTTTTAAAGTCTGCAGGACCACGTTATCCTGGCCAAACAGCTGGTTCAGGGCCTTGGCAGTGGCCTCCTCCTGGTCCAGCCACTTGGAACGATCCTGAAGGTGCTTGGCATCCGTAGCGGGATAGTAGAGCAGAACCGGGATGTTGCCGTGGTGAGCATGCATCAGTTCGTTCAATCTGCTCATCGTCTGGCGGTTGGCCTTGTCCGGGAAGACCCGGATCACCCAGCGCTGACTGGGAACAAGCTGCTTTTGCAGGGCCGCGGCCGACTGAATTTGGTCCGCCAAGAGCTGGTTTCCCCGCCCCGGCCGGACTTCGACCTTACCGTGCACCACCAGGACTTGGTTGTCCTTCAGCTGTTCAGCGTAACGCTGGTATTGCTTGGGGAAAACCGTGACATCAATGGTCCCCGTTTGGTCGGAACCGGAGACAAATGCCATGGGCCGGTGGTCGCGCTTGGTGTAGATCGTCTTAACGTGGTTGACAAAGAGGAGGATGGTGACGCTTTGGCCGGGCCACAGACGGTCAATTGTTTGGACGTGCAGGGTCGCGCCCAGCCGCCGGTACTGGCTGACCGGGTGCCCGGAAAGGTAGACACCCAGGTATTCATTCTCTTTCAGCAACCGGGTCGTTAATGGAAACTCGTTTCGTCGTGTGATTGTCGATTGCAGACTCGGGTCGTCTTGAAAGCTATTCAGGAGCTGGTCAATTCCCGATGCCATTTCTGGTAGGGCCGCAATCATCTCCGCCCGATTATAGTCCAACTGGTCAAAGGCGCCGGCATAGATCAAAGGCTCAATCAACTCCTGCTTGCGGAAGTTAGCCGGCACTCGGTTGACAAAGTCACGCAGGTCCTTGTACGGTCCGTCGGCCTGCCGCTGCTCAATGATCGCCGCCGTGAAGTCACGCCGCATCCCCTTGATGTCTGCCAGGCCGAAGTAAATCTGGCCAGCATGCAGGGTGAAGGACTCTTCACTGATATTGATCCGCGGCCCCTTCACCGTCACACCCAGCTTCCGGGCATTGGCAACGTGCTGCCGCAGCTTGGTCAGGTTGGTCTCCGCCCCCATCAATGCTGTGTAGAAGGCGTTCGGGTAGTGGCACTTTAAGTAGGCCAGTTCGAAGGCCAGCATGGAATAGGCAACCGCGTGGGACCGGTTAAAGCCGTAGTTGGCAAACTGGTCGATGTAGTCAAACACCTGCTGGGCCCGCTCCATGGTGAAACCATTCTTAACGGCCCCCTTGAGGAACTTATCCCGCATCCCCGCCATCACGGACGCCTTCTTCTTACTCATCGCCCGCCGCAGCAGGTCGGCCTCCCCCAGAGTGAAACCAGCCATGGCCGATGCCAGCTGCATGACCTGTTCCTGGTAGACCAGGATGCCATAGGTGGGGGCCAGGATCGCTCGCAGCGCCGGATCCGGGATCTGGTACTTCTCCTGGCCGTGCTTGCGGGCAATGAAGTGGCTGATGTTCTCCAGCGGTCCCGGCCGGTAGAGAGCATTCACAGCAATGATGTCCTCAAAGCGGTCGGGATGGAGGCCGACCAGGACATTGCGAATCCCGCTCGACTCGAACTGGAAGACGCCGTCCGTCTGTCCCCGCTGGAAAAGCCGCAGGGTTGCCGGATCATCGTACGAGATCTGGTCCGGTGAGAAGTCCGGGTGCTCCTGGCGGACGAGTTGGCGAGTCTTCGCCAGGATTGACAGGTTCTTCAATCCCAAGAAGTCCATTTTCAACAGTCCGAGGGCTTCAACCGTCCCCTTGGTGAACTGGGCCATCAGGAGGCCTTCGCCGCCATCCTGGAGGGGTACAATCTCGTGCAGGGGCTGCTCAGAGAGAACAATTCCGGCTGCGTGCGTCGAATAGTGACGGGGCAACCCTTCCAGCTTCTGCGCCACCGCCATCAGCAAGCGCGCATCCGGGTGGTCGTCGATGAAGTTGCGCAACCGTTGCGAGTCTTTCAGTGCACTGGCCAAGGTAAGACTGTAACTGTCAGGCAGGGTACCCAATAGTTCGTTGACGTCATAACGCGGCCAATTAAAGACCCGGCTGACGTCCCGCAGGACCTGCTTGGCCCCCAGGGTGCCGAAAGTGATGATCTGCCCAACGTGTTGGTGACCATACTTATCATGAACATACTGGAGGACTTCCCCACGGCGGTTGTCGGGAATATCCAGGTCGATGTCAGGCATCTGGGCCCGCTCCGGGTTGAGGAACCGTTCAAACAGGAGGTGGTATTCCAGCGGGTCTACCTCGGTGATGGCCAGGGCATAGGCCACCAGTGAGCCGGCTGCCGACCCTCTCCCCGGATCAGTCGTAATATTCTGCCGGTGGGCAAAGTTCATGACGTCCCAAACAATCAGGAAGTAATCATCAAAGCCCATCTGGTGGATTACCGCCAGCTCATGGTTGAGCCGCTGCTGATAGACCTGCTTAGTAAAGCCAGTTGCAACCGGGCGCTTGGCCAGCCCCTGCTCACACAGGGAACGCAGGTACTCCTGGGAACTCAGCCTGTCAGGGGTTGCAAAGTGCGGCAGAACCGGAGCTTTGAATTCCAGCTTAACATTGCACTGCTGGGCCAACAGCGCCGTCTGCGCAGCTGCTTGCTTCAACCCAGCTTGCTGGTAGGCCACGGTCTCCTGGGCAGCAGAACGCAGGTAGTGGGCCCCCCGTTCCTGGGCCTGGTGGGCAACATCTTCCAGTTGTCCCCCCGTCTGAATTGCCCGGAGCACCTTGGTAGCAAACTGGTCCGTGGGTTCCAGATACTCCACCGGCCGACTCCCCACCAAAGGCAACCCCTGAGCGTGGGCAAGCTCTTTAATGGTCGTCTGCTGAACCGGATCTAAGTCCGGACTAACCCCCAGCAAGAGGCCATCGGGATCAGTGAATTTTCGCAACCGTTCCAGGAACTGGTCAGGATGCAAGAATTCACTGAACAGTCCGGTCTGCGGCGGCGCAATGACAAAGAGCCCGCCTAAAAGGTCCCCCACCTGGTCAACCGTCAGCGGTAGCTTATCCGGGGCCGTGGTCTGGTGCCGGGTGGATAGGTCCATCAGGTGCCGGTACCCCTGCCGATTCCGGGCAATGAAGGTCAGCATGAGGCTGTTTCCCGTCCCCTGCTCCAGGGCCAGCCGCATCTTCATCCCCAAGAGCGGCTTAAGCCCCGCCTGCCGAGCGGCGTTATAGAAGTCAGCAACCCCGTAAAGCACATTTTCATCCGTCAGTGCCAAGGCATAGTACCCCTTCTCCTTGGCCGTCTGAACAAGTTCAGGGATCCTGATCGAGCTCTGCAACAGGCTGAATGAACTCTGAACATCGAGTGGCGTAAAAGCCAAGACCCTCTCCTCCTTTCGTGTACTAGCTAGATTATACCAAATCTCACCCAGTCGACAGCAATGAAACACTCAAAGCAGTTTGTCCCTTTTCTATTTTCCGTCGTTTGTGCTAAAATTAAGAAGTTAAAAGAGGGGATGACTTACATGAACGTATTATCACGAAACATCGTGGCCGGAATCTGGGCACTGATCCTCGGTGAAGTTTTGGCCTACATTACCGGTCAGCTTGAAGGCCTGACACCCGACTATACGCTAGTTGGGATTTTGGCTGTTGTGATGGCATTAATTGCGGTCAACGCCGTAACGGCCATCACCGAGAGTGCCAATCCGGCTAAGACTAAAGATAACAAGTAACTAAAATTAAGTTTTAACTTAAAAAGGATCAACGGTGTAACATCGTTGATCCTTTTTATATCCCCAACTATTTATTACCCTGCTCAACATTCAGCTTGTTGATCTCCAGCAGGGTATCCAGTGCCTGCTCCATCGTCTGGAGGGAGACATACTCGAAACGGCTGTGCATGTTCTCACCGCCGGCAAAGAGGTTCGGTGTCGGCAGCCCCATATAGGAAATCGTCGAGCCATCCGTACCGCCCCGAACCGGGTAGATGTCGGGCTTGATGCCCAGGTCTTCCATTGCCTGCTTGGCAATCTTAACCACGTCCATGTGATCCTTTAAGGCATCCTTCAAGTTGTAGTACTGGTCATACAGCTTCATCGTTACCCGCTCTTCGCCTAACTCATCGTTAAGCCCGGCGACGATCCGTTCCAGCAGGTGCTTACGCTCAATAAAGGTCTGCTTGTCGTGGTCCCGAATCAGGTACACCATCGAGGCGTGGTCGACGGTACCGTCAAACTTGTAGAGGTGGAAGAAACCCTGCCGGCCATCCGTCCGTTCGGCCCGCTCATGGGTTGGCAGGCTGTCATGAAGATCAATAGCCACTTGGATGGCGTTGACCATCGTCCCCTTTGCCACCCCAGTGTGGACGTCATTTCCCTTGATCTCGATCTCCGCCTGGGCCGCATTGAAGGTCTCATACTCCAGTTCACCTAAGGGACCGCCATCGACTGTGTAGGCAAAGTCGGCACCGAAGTCATCAACGTCAAAGTGATCGGCGCCTGTTCCAATCTCCTCATCAGGGCCCAAGCCGATCTTGATCTCACCATGCTTAATCTCCGGGTGCTTCATCAGGTAGTCGGCCATCGTCACAATCTCGGCCACCCCAGACTTATCATCAGCCCCTAAGAGGGTCGTCCCGTCAGTCGTAATCAGGGTGTTCCCCGCATACTTCTTCAGGGATGGAAAAACTACCGGATCCAGCTGGTATTCGCCATCGCCGAGCTTAATCGCAGACTGGCCATCATAGTCCGCGATGATCTGCGGATTGACGTTGTGGGCGTTGAAGTCCGCCGTGTCGACGTGGGAAATCAGGCCGATGGTCGGTACCTTGTAATCAATGTTGCTGGGAATGGTGGCCATCAGGTAAGAGCTCTGCTTGTTAATGTGAACGTTCTCCAGGCCAATCTGTTCCAATTCCTTTGCCAGTTCATTTAAGAACGCGGTCTCCTTAGGGTCAGATGGCACCGTGGTGGACGCCGGATTTGACCGGGTTTCAGTCTTAACATATTTCAGGAAACGGGATAACAAGCCATCATACTTTTCTGTAACCATAATAAAGTCCTCCTTTATCCTACTTCTTGTCTGCAGCGGTCATTAAGGTAAAGGGATCCGTATTGATCCGATTCTCAATTACTTCGAAAGCCCAACCATTCTCCTGCTGCCACTGACGGATCAACTGGGCCAGACCGTGTTCGCAGACGGCCTCGATATGGTGGCCGGGATCGACTACGGTCAGGTGGTTGGCGATCATGTCGTGGGCAAAGTGGTAGCTGACGTCACCAGTCACGTAGGCATCGGCGCCCAGCTCAACGGCCCGCTGATAGAAGTCCTGGCCAGCACCGCCCAGTACGGCTACCCGATGAATCAGACGATCCCGGTCGGCCGGGTTGACAATCAGGCGCAGGCCGCTAACGTTGAAGATCCGCATGCAGTAACGGGCAAAGTCCGCGGCGTTCATTGACCCGGCAAAGTCGCCAATCCGGCCCATTCCTACCGGCTGACCCGAGACGGGATCGTTGCCGGCCGGAACCAGCGGCTGACAGTTGCTGAGGTGCAGTTGAGCCGCCAGCCAATCGTTCATGCCACCGTTAGCCGTATCGAGGTTGGTGTGGGCGGCATAGACCGTGATGTGATGAGCCAGCAGCTGCGCATACATGGCATTTTGCGGGTTCCGGGTGTCGAGGTCCTGAGCTGGGTGAAACATTGCCGGGTGGTGGGCAAAGATAAAGTCCACGCCCTGGTCGATAGCTTCCTGGACGGTCTCCGGACGGGTATCAAGGGTGGTCATCAGCTTCTTGATGGGCCGGTCGGGGTCCCCTACCTGCAGTCCAACATGGTCCCACTTCTCCGCCAGCTGCGGACTGGCAAACCGCTCAAAGTGTTGAATCAAGGTAGTTCCACTAATCATCATCTATCGTCTCCGCTACCAACGCTAACTTCTGTTTTAACTCCGCAATTCGCGCAACGGGAACCTTCTGGGCCTGCTCCATCTGGTGAATAACTCCCTGCTGCCGCTTGATGTAGTCGCGCCACTTCGCCGTGAAGACGGGACCCTTCTTCTCCAGCAGGCGGGGGCCGAACATCAGCTCATAATCACTGTAACGAAACGACACCACTGACGGCTCAGCCACAATGATCTCGTAGATGTGGTCATCCTCTGCGACGATCTGCTCGGCCATGATCTGGTAACGATTATCCATCAGCCACCGTCGTAAACGCCCCTCACCGACGTTGGGCTGCAGGACTAGCCGCCGCACCCCCTGCAGGCGGTCTTTCCCCCGCTCCAGGATCTCGGCAATCAGGGTCCCGCCCATCCCAGCAACCACCACGGTATCGATTCGGTCAGCTGGCGTAATGGCAGCCAAACCATCTGCCAAGCGCGGTTTGATTAGGTCCGTTAGACCATGACCCTTAATCTCACTGACGGCGTTCTCGTACGGGCCCTTAACGACCTCGCCGGCCACCGCATAGCTGATCTTCTTCTGCAGGGCCAGGGCCGTCGGCAGGTAGGCATGGTCGGAGCCGATGTCGGCCATCCGGGCCCCTGCCGGTACGTAGCTGGCAACCGTTGCCAGGCGTTTCGATAAGTTCTTTTCGTCCACGTTTATCCCTCTTTGTCATCGTTTTAATTCCAGTATAGCAAAAAAGGGGCTGCGACATAAGTCCCCAAAAATAAGCGGAGTTAGATGAAATCTTCGGGTTTCATTTAACTCCGTTTTCCTTTAAAATTAGTAAAAGAAAAAGCACCGACCTGACCGTCGATGCTTCTCAAATACCCTCGAAAGGATACAAAACCTTGAGTACGTATTATAACATGAATCAACTTAGTTTGAACATACCTACTGCTGTTTGGAAAAAACGGACAATTAAGTACAGTGAATTGAATGTTGAGAAAGCTCGTCAATTAATTCATGAGATTAAACAGGCAGAGGTT
>DWZB01000080.1 GCA_019118405.1 Candidatus Limosilactobacillus gallistercoris | reverse complement strand
CTCATGTAGTTAGAATTGCCTACAAAACCATCTATAACTGGATTGATTAGGGACTACTGGATATTAATGTGACCGATTTACCTGACCATGGTATTCGTCGCAAACGAGCTAAAGAAACCCGTGGTACTTTTAGTCATGGACGTCCCATCGAAGATCGTCCAGCTGAAATTTCTGATCGTAATACTTCAGGTCACTTCGAAGCTGATACAGTTTTATCTGGAAAACGTAAAAGTCAAGCAGTAGCTACGTTTGTCGAGCGTAAGAGTCGGCTTACCATCGTTAAACGGCTTAATGGACGAGATAGTACTTCAATGACCAAGGCTATTTTAGAATTAGCTAACCAGTTAGGAGATAATCTTAAGACCCTTACTGTTGACCATGGGAAAGAATTCGCCAACTACAATTTAATTAAAGAACAGACCGGTGTTCCGCTGTACTTTGCGCACGCTTATTCGCCACATGAACGAGGCAGTAATGAAAATCGCAACCGAGTACTACGCCGCTTCATTCCCAAAGGTCAACCGATTGATGAGATTACCGATGATGAATTGATTCAAATTAACTGGTCTTTGAATTCCCGACCACTCAAATGTTTAAATTGGCGAACACCGATTGAGATCTTTTTGCGTAATCTGCGTTACTAAATTTGTTCAAGTTATTTCTTGCAATCTGCCATCTAATAAAAAAGTAGATCAATATTCTATTCTTCCCTTAAAATACCACGTAAGGGAAAACCATTAGAATATTGGTCTACTTTGTGATTTTAAGAGATTACAAACACCGTCATATCAACGATCACTTATCATCTAATTGCTCATCGGTCTTCAGAACGGCCATAAAGGCTTCCTGCGGGATATCAACCTTACCGACGGCCTTCATCCGCTTCTTACCACGCTTCTGCTTTTCCAGCAACTTGGCACGCCGGTCGGGGTCCCCGGTGTGGATCCGCGCGGTAACATCCTTCCGGTAGGCCTTGATGTTGGTCCGAGCGATGATCTTGGAACCAATGGCCGCCTGGATCGGAATCTCGAAGTTCTGCCGTGGAATGATCTTCTTCAGCTTCGAGGTGATGTCCCGGCCACGCTCAGCCGCAAAGTCCTTGTGAGCGATGAAGCTAAGAGCATCGACCTTATCCCCGTTCAGCAGGATATCGATTTTAACCAGGTTGCTTAGCTTGTAGTCATCGATCTCGTAGTCCAGGGAAGCATACCCACGGGTCGAACTCTTCAGCTTATCAAAGAAATCAAAGATAATTTCCGACAACGGAATATGGTAGATCACGTTGACCCGGGTGTCACTGAGGTACTCCATCGTGTCAAAGATCCCCCGCTTCCGCTGACAGAGTTCCATAACGGGGCCGACGTAATCATTCGGTACCATGATTGAGGCCCGGACGTACGGCTCCTTAATGTCCTTGATTGAGGAAGCATCCGGCATCTCAGCCGGGTTCTCGACCTCCTTCATCGATCCGTCCGCCAGGTCAACGTGGTAGGTAACGGATGGCGCCGTGGTGATCAGGTCGAGGTTAAACTCCCGCTCCAGCCGTTCCTGAACCACATCCATGTGCAGAAGGCCCAGGAAACCGCACCGGAACCCGAAGCCCAGCGCCTGAGACGATTCTGGTTCAAAGGTCAGCGCCGCATCGTTCAGTTGCAGCTTCTCCAGGGCATCACGCAGGTCGTTGAACTTGGCATTGTCGGTTGGGTAAAGCCCAGCGTAGACCATCGGCGTCATCTGCCGGTAACCTTCCAGCGGCTTCTCCGTTGGCCGGTCAGCGTTGGTAACCGTATCACCGACCCGGGTATCCTTGATATCCTTGATGGCGGCGGTAATGTAACCAACGTCCCCCGCCATCAGGACGTCACGGGCCAGCGGCTTCGGTGAGTTGATCCCAACTTCGGCAACCTCGTACTCGGTTCCGCTGTTCATCAGGCGAATCTTATCGCCCTTCTTGACGGTCCCTTCAAAGACACGCACACTGAGGACCACCCCGCGGTAGTCATCGTACTTGGAGTCGAAGATCAGGGCCTTCAACGGCGCCGTCAGATCGCCAGTTGGTGCGGGCACGTCCTTGACGATCTTCTCCAGGACCTTGTCGACCCCCAGGCCCGTCTTGGCGCTGACGTCCACGGCCTCACTGGTGTCCAGGCCGATTTCGTCCTCGATCTGCTTCTTGGTCCCCTCCGGATCAGCGGACGGTAGGTCGATCTTGTTGATCACCGGCAGAATCTCCAGGTCGTTATCCAGGGCCAGGTAAACATTGGCCAGCGTCTGGGCCTCAACCCCTTGGGTCGCGTCGACAACCAGGAGGGCACCCTCACAGGCCGCCAGGGAACGTGACACCTCGTAGGAGAAGTCCACATGCCCTGGGGTGTCGATCAGGTGGAAGATGTAGTCCTGGCCGTCCTTGGCATGGTAAGTCAGGGCCACGGCATTCAGCTTGATGGTAATTCCCCGTTCACGCTCCAAGGGCATGTCATCCAGAATCTGGTTCTTCATCTCACGCTTGCTGATCGAGTCGGTCATCTCCAGGATCCGGTCAGCCAGTGTGGACTTCCCATGGTCAATATGGGCCACAATTGAAAAGTTACGAATGCGCTTCTGGCGCGCCTTCATTTCATCTAGACTCATTGTCATTTTCTACGTCACTCTTTCTACGAAAATACTATTTCTAGTATAACAAACTCCCCGCAGGGATGAAAAGACAAAAGGACGGCTGCTGCAACAGTCGTCCTTAATTTATCTTTTAACGGTCTTCAAAGGCGTCCTTGAGCTTATCTAAGACGGACTTCTTGACTCCCTTAACGTTCTCACCACTGGCTGCGGCGAAGGCCATCATCGCCTCACGCTGCCGCTTATTCAGGCTCTTTGGTGTCCGCACGTGAACCGTTACGTGCTCGTCACCGTTGCCGTTGCCATTGAGGTGCGGAACCCCCTTGCCGCGCAGGCGGAAGTTGGTTTCGGACTGGGTGCCGGCAGGGATCTTCAGGTTAACGTCACCGTGAACGGTCTTGACCTTGACCTCATCACCTAAAGCAGCTTGGGCGAAGGAGATGTCGCGGTCAACATAGATTGTGGAACCGTCACGACGGAAATCCCGACTCGGCGTTACCCGGAAGACGATGTAGAGGTCCCCGGCTGGGCCACCGTTGGCACCGGCGTCACCCTGGCCCTGGAGCCGCATCTGCTGACCATCGTCAACCCCGGCTGGAACCTTAACTTCCAGTTCGTGCTTTTCTTGAACGTGACCAGTACCGTGGCAGGTTTCACAACGGTCTTCCGGCTTGATCACCTTACCAGTCCCGTGACATTCTGGGCAGGTCGTCTGGGATTGCATGTTGCCCAGCGGCGTCCGTTGAACGGAAACAATGAAGCCTCGCCCGCCACAACGTTGACAGGTGGTTGCGGACTTGCCCGGCTTAGCACCAGTTCCGTGACAGGTTTTGCACTGTTCGTCACGGTCGTACTTGATAGTGGTGGTCTTACCGAAAACCGCATCCATGAACTTCAAGGTCATTGCGTATTGCAGGTCACGACCCGGCCGTGGTGCCGTCGGATCCTGCCGCGTCCGGCCGCCACCGCCGAAGAACTGGCTAAAGATGTCATCAAAGCCGCCAGCACCGAAGCCCTGGTTGAAGCCGCCCTGGCCACCGCCAAAGCCGCCGAAGCCACCAGCACCGGCCTGCGGACCAGCCGAACCGTACTGATCGTATTGGGCCCGCTTCTGTTGGTCACTCAAGACATCATAGGCTTCGTTGATCTTCTTGAACTTCTCTTCAGCGCCGGGAGCGTGGTTGACATCCGGGTGGTACTTCGCCGCCAAACGCCGGTATGCGTGCTTGATATCCGCTTCAGACGCGTCTTTCGAGACACCTAAAATGTCATAGTAATCTTTTTCTGCCATATATATCCCTCACAAGTTGATTTGGTTTAGTTATACCACAACTGGCAAATGAAAGTAAAAGCCAAAGTCCTCAAACGATGGCCTTTGGCTTCTACATTACTTTTGTCAACAGTTGAGATTACTTCTTGTCGTCAGGCGTTACATCCTTGAAGTCACCATCAACGGTGTCACCATTGTTACCATTCTGGTTGTTGCTACCGTTGTTGGCACCACCATTGTTCGGGTTAGCACCGCCCTGAGCGCCACCTTGGGCACCTTGAGCCTGCTTGTAGAGCTTGACACTGAGGTCTTGGATAACCTTGTTCAAAGCATCCTTCTTGGCCTTCATGTCATCGAGGTTGCCGCTTTCCTTGGCCTTCTTCAGGTCATCACGGGCACTCTCAGCCTTCTTAATGTCTTCTTCAGGAACCTTGCCCTTGACTTCCTTCAAGGTCTTGTC
>DWZB01000079.1 GCA_019118405.1 Candidatus Limosilactobacillus gallistercoris | reverse complement strand
TTGCCATGAATCATTGCCTGAAACATAGATAATCAACCCTAACAGAATAACACGGATTGAACTTCTACGCAACAGCTTAGTCGATTTTTACGGATGAATCGTCCTCAATTGCCACATTGGCGTGCAACCGGTTCAGCTTCCAGACGATCCGGTCGTAGCCCCGCAGGATGTTCCCTGCATTGTTGATCACGGTCGTGCCGTCAGCCATCAAGCCGGCAATGGTGAGGGCCGCCCCGGCACGGATTTCACCGGCCTCGACATTGGCGCCATGCAGGTGGTCCGTGTGCTTGACGATGATGGTACCGTCATGGGCTTCGATGTTCATGCCCATCTTCTGCAGTTCTGGGACGTGCTTAACCCGCTTTGGGTAGATGGTGTCCACAATCGTGCTGTCCCCGTCAGCCAGAGAAAGCAACGGCGTCAATGGTTGTTGAAGGTCAGTCGCAAAACCAGGGAATGGCAAGGTCTTAACGTGGATGCCCTTGAGGTGGGTTACCTTGGGAACAAAGATTTTGTCACTATCGATCTGCAGGTCAACGCCCATTTCGATCATCTTACTGGTGAAGGACTCCAGGTGTTCTGGAATCACGTTATGAATCATGATCCCGTCACCAAGAGCCGCTGCCAGTGACAGGTAGGTCCCAGTCTCGATCCGGTCGGCGATAATCGTATGAGTGTTCATGGATTGCAGGGTGTTTACCCCGGTGATCCGGATGGTCCCGGTCCCGGCGCCCCGCACCTTGGCCCCCATGTTGTTCAAGAAGGTTGCCAGGTCAATAATCTCCGGTTCACGGGCGGCGTTTTCAATGATGGTGGTCCCATCAGCGCGCACAGCGGCCAGGATGGCATTGATCGTGGCCCCCACGGATACCATATCCAGGAAGACCCGGGCCCCGTGAAGCCCGTTCTTAGTAGCATCGAGGTGGACGGTGCCGCCCTCTTCGCTGACCTCAGCCCCCATTGCCTTGAAGGCCTTCAGGTGCTGGTCGATTGGCCGCGGTCCAATGTTATCGCCACCCGGGAAAGTCAGGGTTGCCCGGTGAAAGCGGCCCAGTAGTGCGCCCATGAAGTAATAGGATGCCCGTAAGCTCTTGATTGCCTTGCTTGGCAATTCGGCTTCCACAATTTGGGTTGGGTCAATGTCTAAGACCCCGTGACTGAACTTAGACTTAACGTTCATCGACTTTAAGATAATCATCAAATTGTGAACATCCAAGATATCCGGCACGGTATCAAATTGCACTGGCGTGTCGGCTAAGATTGCTGCTGGGATTAAGGCAACGGTGCTGTTCTTGGCACCGCCGATGGTGACTTCACCCGAAAGTCGGTTTCCTCCTTGAATGATCATTCTTTTCATTTCTGTGTTTCCTCGCTTAAAATACTTAATTGGTTTTTAGGTTTTTAATTTAAATTTAGTTAGTGATTATTTTAGTTATAAAACAGTCAACTGTAATGATAATGAAATGTTCACGAAATTACAACCTTTTCTAAATAATCTTAAGGAAATTAAAAGCCTGGTCTAATTTATTCTTATTTTAGGCCGCCACGCAACCGTTTTCGCTTAGAATCATTATAATTTCCCGGGGAATGATTAAGGGCTGTGGTCAGTCAATGATTGGCCCCAGCCCTTGATTTTGTTTTCGTGTCTTACCCGTTAAAGACAGTTAAATTATGCTTCGTGATTGTCAACGGCCGCCTTGACGAATGCCTTGAAGAGGCCTTCGGGGTGGTTTGGCCGTGACTTGAATTCTGGGTGGTATTGCGCAGCCACGAAGAACTTCTTGTCCGGCAGTTCAACCACTTCGACCAGGTTGCGGTCGGGGTTGATTCCGGAAACAACCAGGCCGTGGTCTTCCATTTTTTGACGGTAAGCGTTATTGAATTCGTAACGGTGACGGTGCCGTTCACTGATCATTGACTGGTTATCATAAGCCGCCGCAGCAACCGTCCCGGTCTTCAGCTTGCATGGGTAGGCACCCAGGCGTTGCGTACCACCCATGTTCTCAACATCTTCCTGGTCAGCCATCAGGTCGATGATGTTGTGCTTGGTGTTCGGGTCAAACTCGGTGGAGTTAGCATCCTTGTAACCCAGCACGTCCCGCGCAAATTCAATGCAGGCGGTCTGCATCCCCAGGCAGATTCCCAGGTAAGGAACATCATTTTCCCGGGCGTACTTGATGGCGGTGATCATTCCTTCAACACCCCGGTTACCGAAACCACCAGGAACCAGGATTCCATCGTAGTCCTTCAGGGTATCAGCCACGTTGTCCTCGTTGATGTGTTCGGCGTTGAAGTGGTCGATCTTAACCTTGGCATCAACCGGGTAGCCGGCGTGCCGCAGGGCCTCATTAACAGAGATGTAGGCATCCTGCAGGTCGGTGTACTTGCCGACCATGGCGATCTTGATCGTCTTGGTCAGGCCGTTTTCGATGTGGTCAACCATGTTGGTCCAGTCCCGCATATCGGCAACTGGGACATCCAGGCCGAAGTGGTCGACAACCAACTGGTCCATCCCCTGCTTTTGCAAGTTCAACGGGATCTCATAGAGGGTGTTAACATCCAGGGATTCGATAACGGCCTTCGGATCAACGTCACAGAAGAGGGCAATCTTGTTCCGCATCTCGTCCGTGATCGGCTTTTCCGTCCGCACTACCAGGATGTTCGGCTGGATTCCCAGCCCCCGCAGTTCACGAACACTGTGCTGGGTTGGCTTCGTCTTCATCTCACCAGCGGCCCGCAGGTAAGGAACCAGGGTCGTGTGGATATATAAGACGTTGTCGGCACCGACTTCTTCCTTCATCTGCCGGATGGCCTCCATGAATGGCTGGGATTCAATGTCCCCAACGGTCCCCCCGATTTCCGTGATGACCACTTCAGCATCCTTGCTCTCACCGGCCCGCTTGATCTTGTCCTTGATGGCATTGGTGATGTGCGGAATTACCTGAACAGTCCGGCCAAGGTAGTCGCCCCGCCGTTCCTTCTTCAATACTTCGGAGTAGATCTTCCCTGTGGTGACGTTGGAATACTTGTTCAAGTCGTTATCAATAAACCGCTCGTAGTGACCGAGGTCCAGGTCGGTTTCCGTTCCGTCATCGGTAACGAAGACTTCCCCGTGTTGGTATGGGCTCATCGTCCCCGGGTCCACGTTGATGTATGGGTCAAACTTCTGAATGGCCACTTTCAAGCCCCGGTTTTTCAAGAGACGGCCAAGGGATGCAGCAACGATCCCTTTTCCTAGTGATGAAACAACCCCACCGGTTACAAAAATGTATTTCGTCATTGCGTTTTCTACTCCTTAATTAAAATATTTTCGTGGGCTCATTAATAAATAAAAAGCTCCCCATTTCAGCTGAAACAGGGAGCTTTAACTATTTACGAACGATTGGCCTGTAATACAGGCGCCCAAGAAAGATAATACAAGGTCCGCGATAAATAGTCAAGCGTTCACCGCCAGGTTTTATTCGTCGTCCTCGTCATCGTCTTCTTCGTCATTCAGTTCAGACAGTTGACCTTCAATACCATCGTCAAGATCGTCATCGTCGTCGCTGTAGTCATCATTATCGGCGTCGTAATCGTCCTCATCGTTGTTATCATCATCAGTGTCATCGAGATCCTCGTCTTCTGGATCATCGTTGTCGTAGTCGATCACATCGTCATCATCATCGGAGTCTGCCAAGAAGGCGTTAACCTTACGACGCTTCTTCTTTGGCCGGTCCTCGTCGTCTTCGTTTTCACCAACCGTGGCTTCATCGATCGATTCGTATGGGTACCATGCCCGCAGACCCCAGGTATTGTCACCAAGGGAAATAAAACTGCCGTCAATGTTCAAATCAGTATAGAATTGGGCGAGCCGTTCACGAATTTCCTCATCACTCTTACCCAAGTATTGCTGAACCTCGTTGGTTAAGTCAACAAACGCCATTGCCTCACCGTGATCAGCCAAAATAGCGTGTGCTACTTCAATCATTGAAAGCTCTGATTTGTCTTGGCCGTCAAAAACCTTTAAATCCAAATTGGTGCACATCCCTTCAAAAAGTCTAAACTACATCTTACAATACTAGGCCGCAAAATGCAATTCAATTTGGTAACTTCCAATTTCCTGGCCGTCGGCCTGGAGTCGGTAATGCAAAGATAAACGGCCTGCCGGGGTGACCGGGTCCAAGTCCTTATCCAGTTGACTTGTAACCACCCGCAGCTGCATCACCCCATATTCCGTCCGGTAACGGGTAATCGTCGGCTGCTCCTGATCAAAGACGAGCCAGGTTTCCGTGGTCCCCTGCCGGCGGATATGGACTTCTTCATCGTCGAGGCGGAATTGCACCGGGGTAGCTTGGCCGTTCTGG
Source organism: Candidatus Limosilactobacillus gallistercoris (assembly GCA_019118405.1). Taxonomy (GTDB): domain Bacteria; phylum Bacillota; class Bacilli; order Lactobacillales; family Lactobacillaceae; genus Limosilactobacillus; species Limosilactobacillus galli. The sequence continues at coordinate 15,518 of DWZB01000079.1, read as the reverse complement.
TGCTCCAGGTAACGCAGGTAGTACTTATCGTTTAGGACGATAAACTCGCCGTCCTCTTCAAACTGGAACGTTTCCTGCTGGTCATCCTGTTCCATGGTCGTCTTCAGGCTGACCTTTACTGGTACCTTTTTCTTAATAACAATCCCTTCTTTCGTGAATACTAATATTTACCTACCATGTTTAGTATAATAGACTGTACATAATATTAAAGAAAAGAAGTTAGCCTATGCAAAATTTTACCCAACAACACGTTGAATACTTCGATCAACCACTACTGCCAGCCAATAACCTGACTTCGTTTGCCTACACCAATGCTCTCCTGCGGTCAAGCGAACAGTTCACGGCCCCCCTGCTCCACTTCTGGACCCTTCAGGACTCAGTCATCCTTGGCCTTAAGGACCAGCGGCTGCCCCACCTCAAGGACGCCCTCAGTTTCCTCCATGATCGCCAGCACCATTACTTCATGCGTAACTCCGGGGGACTGGCGGTCGTCAGTGACAGCGGAGTCCTCAACTTCTCCCTCTTCTTCCCTTGGCACCTGGAAGATCACCAGCTGACCATTGATGAGGCCTACCAGCGGATGGAAGAGGTCGTCGCCAAGGCCTTCCCGGAATTAACCATTGAGACCGGTGAGATCACCCACTCCTATTGTCCCGGCAGCTTTGATCTGAGTGTCAACCAGCAAAAGATCGGGGGCATCTCACAGCGGCGCAATGCCGCGGGAGTTGTCGTGATGCTCTACCTGAGTGTCAGCGGCAACCAAATGGCCCGGGGCGAACTCATCCGTGATTTCTACACCCGTGGTCTTCAGGATGTTGACAACAAGTGGCACTTCCCTGACATCTGGCCAACTGCCATGACGACATTGGCCGACCTGCACCACCAGCCGCTCACCGTTGCGCAGGCCAAGCAGCGCCTCTTAAACGTCTTCCCCGATCATGGTCAGGACGATTTCCACCAGCTCACCTGGTCTGGTTCATTCATCAAACTCGCCAACGATGAACTGACGGCCATGACCCGCCTGCAGGAACGACTCGATAAGGAGTGATCCACGTGGAACAATTTGAACGCTTCAACGAAGAAAAGCTGCCCCGCGAGAAGGTCTTCCGCGACCCCATCCATGGGCAGATTATCGTCGACAACCAGATCATCATGGACCTCATCAACACCCCTGAGTTTCAGCGGCTCCGACGGGTCAAGCAGCTGGGCACCTCCTCGTTCACCTTTCACGGGGCCGAGCACTCCCGCTTTGGCCACTGCCTAGGGGTCTATGAGATCACCCGGCAGATGTGCAACAATTTCCAGCGCAATTACCCAAGCAAGCAGCCCGGGGATGGACTTTGGGACGATCGGCAACGGCCCGTGGCCCTCTGTGCGGCCCTGCTGCACGACCTCGGCCACGGCCCATACTCGCACACCTTTGAGCACATCTTCCACACCAACCACGAGCAGATCACCCGCCAGCTGATCACCAGTCCCGAGACCAACATCAACAAGATTCTCCAGCGAGTTTCGCCTGACTTCCCCCACCAGGTGGCCAGCGTGATCGACCACACCTACCCGAACAAGCAGGTCGTCCAGATGATCTCCAGCCAGGTTGACGCCGATCGGATGGACTATCTCCAGCGCGATTCCTACTACACCGGGACGAACTACGGCAAATTCGACCTCGATCGGGTCCTTCACGTTATGCGGCCGGTCAAGGACGGGATCGCCTTTGAGATCTCGGGGATGCACGCCGTTGAAGACTACATCATCAGCCGGCTGCAGATGTATTTGCAGGTCTACTTCCACCCGGTTTCCCGGTCAATGGAAGTCATCCTTGACCACCTGCTGATGCGGGCCAAGCACATCTACGAGCACCCCAACGAGTTCGAACCCAGCTTCACCCCTTACATGCTGATGCCGTTTTTCAACAAACACTTCACCCTCGATGACTACCTGGCTCTCGACGACGGGGTGCTGACCACCTACTTCAACCACTGGACCCACTCCAGCGACGATATCTTAAACGACCTGGCCAACCGCTTCATGAACCGTCGGCCTTTCAAGTCAGCAATCTATGACCAGCAGACGGCCGACCTGTTGCCGACTCTGCGCAACCTGATCCAAACAGCCGGTTTCGACGAGCGCTACTACACGGCCGTCAACGATAGCTTCAAGCTCCCCTACGACACTTATAACCCGAAGGCCTCCAAGCCGCAGACCCAGATTGAACTGGTCCAGCCCAACGGCGAGTTCATTGAACTGTCTCAGGTCAGCACCCTGGTGGCGAGTGTTTCGGGCCGGGAAGCCGGGGACCAGCGTTTCTTCTTCCCCAAGGAGATGCTCCAGAGTCAGCAGAGTATTGAGATTTTTGAGCCGATCTATGAGAAATTCCAGAGTTACATTCAAAACAACCACATCATTAACCCCGAGGAGGAAAAATAATGGCAATCAAACTAGTTGCAATCGATATCGACGGTACCCTGATCAATGACCAGCGGCAAATCACTCCCAAGACAGCAGCCGCCCTCAAGAAGGCCACGGTGGCCGGTGTGAAGGTCGTCCTCTGCACCGGGCGGCCCATGACCGGGGTGGCCGCCTACCTCAAGGAACTTGGCGTGGCTGACCAGGATGACGAGTACGTGATCAGTTTCAACGGCGGGCTGGCCCAGTCGACCAGCGGCAACGTCATTGTCAACCACAGCATCGCCTTTGCTGACTACGCCGACTGGGAGAACTACTGCCTTAAGCAGGGGGTCCACTCCCAGATCGAAACCCGGGACTACATCTACACCACCAACCAGAACCTCAGCAAGTACACCGTCTACGAGTCGGGACTGGTCAACATGCCGGTCCGCTACCGGTCAATGGATGAGATGGCCCGGGAACGTGACCAGTACATCGTCGCCAAAGCCATGATGGTCGACGAAAAGGCCAAGATTGACTCGGCCCTGGCTAGTCTGCCGCAGAACCTGCGTGATCGTTTCTCAATCGTCCGCAGCGAAGACTTCTACCTGGAGTTCATGCACCCAAGCGCCAGCAAGGGTAAGACCTTGAAGACCTTGAGCGACCAGTTGGGGATCGAGCAGGATGAGGTGATGGCCTTAGGGAATGCCCAAAATGACAACTCGATGATCGAATTTGCCGGCATCGGGGCGGCAATGGGCAACTCAGTTCCTGAAACCTTGAAGATCGCTGACGTTACCGTCGCCGACAACAATCACGACGGGGTCGCTGAGGCTGTCAACAAGTACGTCTTTGGTGAAGAATAATTACTTAAGAAAAACCAATCGGCGAGCACAGATCTAAATTTCTGTGCTCGCCGATTTTTTATTACGTAAGTCACGCAAACCGCTGGGGTGTCGTTGGAAATTCCCGCATCAGTTCTGGCAGGCTGCGGCTGACCAGTGCTCCCGAGTGCAGGTCATGGAAGTCATACTGCCGTTTGGCAAGGTCGATGACGGCCTGGTAGTGAGTATAGTTGTGGGCATGGGCCGGGGTGTGCGGCACCGTCACCGCTTGCAGAAAGTCGTGCAACTCCGCCACGCTCCGTGGAGACTGACGCCACCGACAGATAGCGGCCTTGATGAACCGGTCTACTGAATTCCCTCCGGTGGGCAGCGGGCGGTTCGTCGTTGCGGCCGCCACAATCAGCTGGGCAGCGCTCGCCGTGATCGGCCGGTTGAGGTAGGCAGCGAGCTGTTCAGCCTGATCGTCCAAAGACGGCGTGTTGGTGAAGACCGCCAGCGGGTTAGCCCGGACATGGAGGCGGTCGCCTAAAGGTTCAATCACATAGGTCCCCGTTGCATCCATCACCAGCCAGTGAAAGGGGTAGCGCTGGTGATCGTACCATCGCGCGTCAACCACCGTCACCTGGTCAAGGTCGGCCGCCAGCTCCTCGACCGTGGCATGGACCCCCAACGCCCACATAATAAAGTCCTGCGGGGTCAGGCCGCGGGTGCCGACTTGGGCAGCGACTGGATAATCAGCCTCGACCGGGAAGAAGAGTTCTGCCATGGCTAGGCCCGCATCGTTGACCCCGTCCCCGACCAGGTAGTGACCATCAACCACCCGCATTCCCCCGAGCAGGGCCCGTCGGTTACGGTACTCAGTGAGCATATCGGCCGGCCGCCAGCGATACCCCTGCGGCAGGTAGGTCAGGTGCCAGGGTGTCCGCGGCGGGAAGTCCATCGTCCGTCCGAGTAAATGCTCCTGGTCAATTGTCATCACAGTACACATCAACACTACCCCCCTATGCAAAAAGGACCCAGTACACCACGATACCGGATCCTTCTATCTGTTTGGCGAAATTATTATTGCAGCTTAGTAACCGCACCAGTCTGACTGTTGTACTGGTAGATACCAATCATGCTGGCAACCGTGTTATCCTGGTTGTTTTGCCGAACTTCAAACCGGTAAACACTGCCATTCTTTGCCGTCGGGATAATTTCATACCCCTTGTTGCCGACAAAGCCCATCTTGTTGGCAAACTGGGTGACTACCTGGTCGCTTGTCTGGCTATCAACCGTCGCATTGGCAGCTGTACTACTTTGACTGCTGCTATTCTTAGCAACCGTCGAAGTAGCACTGCTCCTGCTGGTGCTGGTTGCCGAACTGCTACTGGCAACGTTCTTCTTAGCACTCGTAATCTTATTCTGCAGGTCTGCATATGCGTCCCGCATTGCCGGACTCGTGGACTTCAAATTCTTCAAGTTGCCGGCGGCCTGATCATAGTTGCCATTGTCATAGGCGGACTTGGCACTCATATAATTCTGCAGGTCGGTGTTCAGCTTATCGGCCTGTCCGGAACGGTTGCTGACTGCACTCAGCTTGTCAGCCGCTCCCTGGTAGTCATGATTACGGATTAGGCGATTGGCAGAACGGTATGCTTGGGTCGATTCATTTTCTGAGGAACGAACCTTAGAAGACGAACTGCTCGACGGCGAGCTGGCCGTACTCTGCTGACCACAAGCCGCTAGCAGAAGGGAAACCGTTAGTGCGGCTGTCCCCACAATTGTCTTTTTTACTACCTTGTTCATGATTAATCCTCCCCTAATACCAGATCTGGATAATTCTACTCACTCATATTATATCATGAATGGCCAGTCCGGTCAGATTAAAAACGACGCGACCGCCATTCAGCGATCACGTCGTTTGTCATCTTACTTTTCTAATTCTGCACTCTGGAAAATCCGCTTGAAGAGAGGGCTGACCGGCCGGTTCTCGTTGATCCGCTTGATGGCATCAGCGATCAATGGGGCAACGGAAACCTGCTTGATTTTCTTGATCTGCTTTTCGGCTGGCAACTGAATGGAGTCCGTCACAACAACTTCCTTAATCGGTGACTTATCCAGCCGTTCAATGGCCGGACCGGAAAGAACCGCGTGGGTACATGAGGCGTAGACTTCCTTGGCCCCAGCGTCAATCAACGCTTGAGCACCGAGGGTAATCGTCCCGGCGGTATCGATCATGTCATCGATCATGATACACTTCTTCCCCTTAACGTTCCCGATAATGTTCATAATCTGGGCAACGTTAGCACGCGGACGACGCTTATCGATGATGGCAATTGGTGACTTCAGGAATTCAGCCAGTGCCCGGGCCCGGGTCACTCCACCGTGGTCTGGTGAGATCACTACGGCATCGTCGGCAACCCCTTCACGAATGAAGTATTCTGCCAACAGCGGTGCCCCCATCAGGTGGTCAACTGGAATATCAAAGAAGCCTTGAATTTGAGCGGCGTGCAGGTCGAGGGCGATGACCCGGTCAACCCCGGAGTTTTGGAGCATGTTGGCAACCAGCTTAGCCGTAATTGGTTCCCGGCTCCGTGCCTTCCGATCCTGCCGTGCGTAACCATAGTATGGCATAACCACGTTAATGGTCTTGGCACTGGCCCGCCGCAGGGCATCCACCATGATCAACAATTCCATCAGGTTGTCATTGACTGGCGCAGAAGTGGACTGGATAACGTAGACGTTGTCACCCCGCACACTCTCTTCAATGTTGATCTGGATTTCACCATCACTGAACCGGTCGACGGATAACTTCCCCAGTTCGACGCCGACGTGTTCGGCAATCTTCTCAGCCAATGGGCGGTTAGAATTTAACGCAAAGATTTTTAAATTAGAGTCAGAATAATGCTGTGTCATTAGATCCTCCGCAATTTATAAAATAGCTACTGACGTACGGTTAGCTCATTAATAAAGATATGTTCTATCCTTTTCTATCATATAGAGCCGCCTGTTAAAAAGCAAGCAAAACCGCGATTACCATGGTAGCTTCTTGGCGTAATCCTTCTTGTTGACCTGCCGGGCCCGGGCGATCGCCATGTCATATTGTTCAACGCTGTCAGTAATCGTGGAGCCGGCTGCGATAAAGGCGTCCTTGGCAATGTTGACTGGGGCAACCAGGTTACTGTTGCTGCCGATGAAGGCGTGGTCGCCGACGTTGGTGTGGTGCTTGTTGGTTCCGTCGTAGTTGACAAAGACAACTCCGCAGCCGACGTTGATGTTCTTACCCAACGTAGCGTTCCCGATGTAGGTCAGGTGACCAACCCTGGTCCCTTCGCCGATGTAGGCCTTCTTGACCTCACAGAAGTTACCGATGTGGACGTTTTCGCCGATCTCGGCATCTGGACGCAGGTGGCTGTTTGGACCGATGTCACTGCCGTTGTGCATCTCGGCACTCTCCAGGGTCGAGGAAGTAATCTTAACCCCGTCGTGGATCGTAGAGTCAATGATCCGGGAACCCGCACTGATGTAGCAGTCGTTACCGATCACCGTCTTGCCCTTGAGGACCACGTTGCCTTCCAGAACCGTGTCCCGGCCTAAGGTAACATCGGCATCGATGTAGGTGGTAGCAGGGTCGATCATGGAAACCCCTTCTTGCATCCAGTACTTGTTGATCCGATCGCGCATGACCTTGTTGGCCCGGGCGAGGGCAACCCGGTCGTTAACCCCCATGGACTCGTCAAAGTCAGCCATCTTGTAGGCCGTGACGATCTCGTCTTCACCCTTCAGGATCCCGATAACGTCGGTCAGGTAGTATTCACCCTGAGCGTTGTCGTTGTTGATCTTATCCAAGGCCGCGAAGAGCTTCTTGTTATCGAAGCAGTAAACCCCGGTGTTGATTTCCTTGATTGCTTGTTCCTGAACGTTAGCGTCCTTTTGTTCGACGATCCGTTCCACGATGCCGACATCGTTGCGGACAATCCGGCCGTAGCCAGTCGGGTCGGGGGCAACGGAGGTCAGGATCGTAGCGGCAGCATGGCGTTGTTCATGGTATTGGAAGAGCTTCTCAAAGGTTTCGGCCCGGAACAGCGGCGTGTCCCCACTGACAATGATGGTTTCCCCATCGATGTCGCCCAGAATATCCTTGGTCTGCATAACCGCGTGACCAGTTCCAAGTTGCTGCTTTTGCAGGACATAGCGGGTCCGGTGACCGAGGCTCTCCTCAACGGTCTTGGCACCGAAGCCCACTACCGTGATGATGTTTTCAATGTGGGCCTTTTCAAGTTGCGTCAGGACATGGTCCACCATGGTCTTACCGCATACCTGGTGCAGGACCTTGTAGAGCTTGGACCGCATCCGGGTCCCCTTACCAGCTGCCAAAATAATTGCGTTACGTTTTGCCATCGTTAATCTTTCTCCATTCCTAATCAAATACTGTTGTCATGAAGTTACCGGGACGGGCCGTGATCGACTTGGTCTCGCCATCTTCAGCATCTACTTTAATTAATGAGGTGCAGTTGTCAACCAGCCGCTTGCCATTCGTGGCGTTTCCCTCAGCTAAAACAGTCATCCCGACCAGGTGGGCGTCAAATTCCTTTATCAGGGAGTGCATCCCATTGAGGGTGCCCCCGCCCTTCATGAAGTCATCGACCACGACCACGTTAGCCCCTGCCGACAGGGTCCGCCGGGAGAGCTCCATCTTCTTAATCCGTTGCACGGAACCAGAGACGTAGTTCACACTGACGGTTGGTCCCTCCGTGATGTGGGAGCTGTTGCGGACAATCACAAATGGCTTGTTCATGTACATAGCCACACTCTGGGCAATCGGAATCCCCTTGGTCTCGACCGTCATGATCACGTCCACGTCCTGATCAACGTACTGAGTAGCGATCAGGCGACCCACCTGCCGGAGGATATCCGGCCGGCCGATCAGGTCAGACAGGTAGACATACCCGCCCGGCAGGAGGCGTGAGTCATCATTGACTTCCGCGACCAGGTTGTCGATCGCCTTTTGAGCGTTCTCCTTGGAGTAAAGTGGCGTCAGCACTGCCCCGCCACTGGCACCGGGGATGGTCTCAAGGCGGCCTTCTCCCCAGGTATGGAAGGTGTGCTTGACGATGCTTAAGTCTTCACTGATCGAAGACTTTGCGGATCCGAAGCGTTCACTGAAGAACTTCAGGGATACCAAGGTGCGGGGGTGTTCCATCAGGTAACGAGTCATATCTACCAAACGGTTACTTCGACGTACTTTCATCATTCTTCTCTGCCTTTCAAAAAAGTATTAATTCCAGTTAATTTTAACATAAAATGTTCGGGTTTAGCTGAACTATTTTTAAAAACCTCGCACGCTGTTAAATGTACCAGATTTAGTGCAAAAAAGGCCGGCGAACGAATTCGTCGACCTCTTATCTTAGTTAATTAGCTTCAACAAAGTAGTTCTGATAAACCAAGGCCACCACGTAGATTACATCCTCAATCACCGCGATGAAGAAGCTGACCGGCCAGTTGGTCAGGTAGCCCAGCAGAAGGCCCAGCCAGGTGCCCAGCAGGGAGAAGAGGATCGCCAGGATGATCATCTTGCAGACCCCGTGAGTGAAGTACTTGGCACTGGCGGCCGGCAGGGTCAGGAGGATGAAGATCAAGAGTGAACCCACGATCTGAGCGGCCACACTGACGCTCAGGGCCAGAAGGAGCAGGAAGATCACTGAAATCAAAGTTTCATTGACCCCGGCCACCCGGGCACCGATTGGGTCGAAGGAGCTGAACTTCAGCTGCCGGTAGAATGCCAGGGTGATCAGCAGAACCACCGCCGACAGAATGATCAGTTGGTGAACCTCATTGACGCTGATCCCCACGACACTCCCGAAGAGAATGCTGGTGGCCGAGCTGGCAGTCTGGCTGCTCAGCGACAGGAAGAGGATTCCCAGTCCGATGAAGAGAGCCGAGACCGCACTGATCACGGCCTCCCGCCGCGACTCCTTGATACTCATCTGGCCGACCAGGACCGAGCTGAGCATGGTGAACAGGATCATCCCGTCCAACGCCGGCCAGCCGGCAAACACCGCAAATGAGGCCCCCGCGAAGCCGATTTCAGATAGGGTATGGGTTAGAAACGACAGCTGCCGTGCCACCACAAATACCCCGACGATTCCGCTGACCACCGCGATAAAGGTGCTGGCAATGAAGGCATGCCGCATAAAAGCTAATGTTAACATTCTGTCACCCCCTACTCTTCCGGCGCGGGGAGCTCATTGATCGGCCCCTCGCTATAACCATTGGGCATCATCTGCAGGTACCGCGTGCCGAAGTGACGAGCAAGGTCCCAATCGTGGGTGATGAACATCACACTCAGGTTTTCCTGCTGGAAGCGTGTCACCAAGTCAAGCAGCTCGTACTTCATCTCATTGTCCAGACTGGCCGTCGACTCGTCGAGAATCAGCAGCTTGGGCGAGCGGAGCAGGGCCTGTGCCAGGTAGGCCCGCTGTTTCTCCCCACCGGAAGCCAGCCCCAGCGGACGGTCCGCAATGGCTGTCAGATCCGTCATCCGAATCATCCGGTCGACCTTGGCCCGCTCTTTTTTACTCAACCAGGGAAAGCCGGGCTTCTTGACGTTTAGTGATACAAAGTCCCGGATCGAGAGCGGGTACTCCTCGTCAATGTTGCGAAACTGCGGCACATAGCCGATCAGATTGCTGGCGGGCACGTCGATCTCACCGCTGTGGGGCTTAATCAAGCCCAGCAAGGCCCGTACAAGGGTGGTTTTACCGACCCCATTTTCGCCAATCACCACCATGAAGTCGCCTTCGTTGACCGTAAAACTCAGGTCTGAAATGACCTGGTGGTTCCCGTAGGCCACATTAAGATCCTCTACTGATACAACTGCCATCCTATTCTCCTTCCTGCTGAATCCGGGCCAGTTGCCGGTACTGGTTCAACATCCATTGCACATAGCTGACCCCGTTTGGTTTGGTCTCCGTCACTTTCAACACTGGAACACCATGTTTATGGGCCAACCGAACCATGTTATCGATAACATGATCGCTGGCCTGCCGATTCTCAACGAAGAACGCGATCTGGTGGTTGATAATTGCCTGCTGCAGCTCCTGGATATCCTGGGGCGACGGATCGTTGCCGTCTTCAATTGCCTTCTCAAAGTGGGCATCAATCACCCGGTAGCCCAGCGCATTCAACGCGTAGTCAAAGACCGGTTCACTGACCGCGACCGCGCGCTTATCGCCCACGTTAGCTTTGACCCGTGCAATTTCCCGATTGAGGGGAGCCAGTGATCGATGGTACCGGCGAGCACGGCTTTGGTAATAGGCCCGGTGCTGCGGGTCAATCTTACTGTAACGATTGGCCAGCGTATCCGCTAGCCGCCCCATCGTCTGGGGATCATACCAGACGTGCTCATTGTCACCCGAATGCTTGTTGGCCACCTGACTGCCGACATCGACAACGGTGTAACTTTTGCTGCCCGCCGACTGGGTCAGCTTAGTCAGCCAGTGGTCATAACCGAGCCCATTTTGGATCACCACATTGGCCTGCGCCATCTTCTGCGCCTGGGCAGTGCCGGGCTGGTAATCGTGCGGATCAATTGAGGCATTATTAATCAGCGCCGTCACCTGGCCATACTTACCGGCAACCTCCTGGGCCACCTCACCATAAAAGTCCAGGCTGGTGATCACCCGGATGGGGCGCCGCGCCTGGTGCATGGTGCGCCACGGAACCAGCGATAGTCCCAGGATCACCAGCAGGACCGCCACCAGGCCACCAACGCCTAGCCAATACTTATTTCTTCTCACCAGTCTTCCTCCTATCTAAATAGTAATAATTACTATTTACAACATGAACTATCTTACCGAAGATTAGTCTGGCGTGCAAGTCTCTCCACGAAAAAAGGCTGGTGACCATTTTTCGTGGTTCCAACCTTCAAATTTATAATAGGGTCACGACATGGACATCCCGACAAAAGCCCCGGATACTGTTTTGAATGCGGCGGGCCCGCGACTCGGTATGGCAGATGGCAAAGACGGTTGGCCCCGTCCCGCTCATCTGGGCCACATCTGCACCGAGGCTGGCCATCTTATCCTTCAGCCGGCGGATTTCCGGATGGCTCTGCATCGTCACCGGCTCTAAGACATTGCCCATGTATTTGACAGCATTCTGCCAGTCTTGGGCCTTCAAGCACGCAAGCAGCTTTCTATTGTTCAGGTGCTCCAGCTTCTCGTAGTTGATCTGCCGAAGGATTTGCGGAGTGGAGACACTCGTCTGCTGCTTGGCAATCACCACCCAGTAGTGCGGGGTGTCTGGGAGCAGCTCAATCTGTTCCCCGTGGCCGGTCACATGGGCCAGCCGGCTGTAAACGCAGTAGGGTACGTCCGAGTCAATCGTCAGCGCCACCTTGGCCAATTCCTGCTGACTGAGGCCCAGCCGCCAGATCCGATTTAACGCCCGGAGCACCGCGGCGGCATCCGAAGAGCCACCGCCCAGGCCGGCCGCCACGGGGATGTTCTTCTTGATCCGGATGGTCACCCCTTCCCGACAGTGAAAACGGCTGCGGAGAATGTGGGCTGCCTGGTAGGCCAGGTTGCGCTGGTCGTTGGGCAAGAAGCCGCTATCAGTGTAAACCTTGATTGTCGCGGGCCGGGAATGCGTCTCCACGGTCACGTAATCAGCCAGGTCGGCAGAGGTCATCACCATATCCCAGCGCGGTGACCCGTCAAAATACCGCATTGGGGTGTCGAGACTTAGATTAAGTTTTGCAGGCGCCTTCTCTGTAACAAGCATCGTGAACACCACTCCTTCCCGAAAAAGATCTTATCCTGATTATACTAATGCTGGCGTAGTGCTGGCAAGTATTAGCAAATCATATCAATCCGACTAAAAAGTCCGTACCAAAAAGACAAATTTGGTACGGACTTAATTTTATTCAAAAGCAAGCGCAACGTTATGTGTTAACAGGTCCGCATACGTGTATGAAACCCGTCGGAGATCATCGCCATCATCCAAGTGAACAATGAAAATTGCTGGGTAGGTCTTGCTCAAGGTGCCGTGCAGCGTCTTCACCCGCTTACGGCCGGCTTGCACCGTTACTTCAACCTGCTGACCAATGCGACTGTTCAGCAGGTCCTTAATTTCAGCAATATTACTTGGCATCGCCTTCCACCTCACTGTACTAACCAGTATAGCTAATGTACATAATTCAAAGAACTGTCATCCAGGGTAGTGCCAATCTCCTCACAGAAGGTCGGCCGCGTGGAGGGCATTGGCCAGGGTAATGAACTGGTCGAGGGTCAGCCGTTCCGGCCGGATCTGCGGCGAAATCCCGAGCCGATCCAAGATTGCCGCCATCTTGTCCTTAGTCGCCGGCTGCTTGCCGACGACGCCCCGGAGGTTATTACAGAGACTCTTCCGCCGGTGGGCAAAGCAGCCGCGGATGAAGCCGAAGAGTTTCTGCTTGTCAAAGGGCTGGACCGCCAGCGGCTGCTTGCGCGGCGTCAGAACAATAATCGCTGAATCAACGTTGGGCGCCGGTACAAAGACCCGTCGGGAAACATCGAAGGCAATCTTGGCATCCATCTGGTACTCGATCGCCAGAGTCAGGGCCCCATACTGCTTGGTCCCCGGGGCCGCGGTCAGGCGCTGGGCCACTTCCTTCTGCATCATGACACAGATCGCCGCCCAGTCGACCGGACTGGCCAGCAAGTTCATCAGAATCGGGCTGGTGATATAGTACGGCAGGTTAGCCACCACCTTCACCGGCTTGGTCGGGTCGGTGAACTGCTCCTGGATCAGGGCCAGCAGGTTGGCTTCCAGGACATCCTGGTTGAGGACGGTAACGTTATCGTAGGGTGCGAGCACCTCATTCAGAACTGGGATCAGATCGGAATCGATCTCCAATGCCAGAACCTCGCCCGCTGCCTGGGCCAGCTGCTCCGTCAATGCTCCGATTCCGGGACCGATCTCAATCACGTTGTCATCCTTGGTGATGTCGGCAGCGGTGATAATGTTATTGAGGACGTTCAGGTCCGTCAAGAAGTTCTGGCCAAAGCTCTTCTTGGTGCGAATTCCGTACTTCTCCATGATCGCCCGAGTCCGGGTACGACTGCCAATTTCTGGTGACTGACTCATCAATCTTCCTCCTGCTTAATCTTAGCCAATGCCTGCTTGAACTGATCAGGCGTGATTTGAAACATGTTCAGCCGGTGGACCAGCTGCTTACCGTTGCCGTAGCCGATTCCCAAGATGGCTCCCAGGCGCTCCCGGCGGTGACGAGCCAGGGGATTCCCCGTCAGACCGGCCGCCTGCAGGTCCTGAATGGTAAAGTTAGCCGTGGGTTCGGTCGTCTGCGTATACAGGTGGGCCAGGGCTTGCTTGATGGTGGCCGGGGTGGCGTGCTCCACTCCCAGACTGCCATGGGCCTCGTCCGGTACCCCCTGGTCACGCCGGATGAAGGCATGCTTCACCCCGGGAACGGCCGCACTGATCATCTTCCGCAACCGTTCCCCATTGAAGTCCGGGTCGGTGAAGACGATCAAGCCCCGGGTCGCCTGGAGCTTCTTCAGCCGTTCCAGGTCAACCTCTGACAGTGCGGAGCCGTTGGTCTCATAGGTATCGGCGTCGACCGCCTTATGAATCTGTTTGGTGTCATCCTTGCCTTCAACAACGATGACTTCTTTAATCTTGCTCATCATGTCCCCCATCCTTGAGAAATAGCCGGACCGCATTGTGGTAGGTATGGTAGGCGACCCGTTCGGCATCAACGCCCTTCAGCTCAGCGATTGCATCCGCCACGAACTTGGTGAAGGCGGGTTCGTTCTGCTTCCCCCGGTACGGTTTGGGAGTCAGATACGGGGCATCAGTCTCGACCATCATCCGGTCCAGCGGCGTCGCTAGGGCCGCCGCGTGAACATCGGCAGCATTCTTGAAGCTGACGACCCCGCTGAAGGAGATCGCCATCCCCAAATCCATGAATTTCTCTGCCCAGTCCGGGCTGCCGTTGAAGCTGTGCATGACCCCGCCAAATTCAGCGAGGTGGGCATTCTTCAAGATGGCATACGTATCCGCCAGGGCATCCCGGCAGTGGATTGAGACGGGCAGCTGAAGGTCGCGGGCCCACTGCAGCTGCTTTTCAAACAGGAACCACTGCTGGTCATGGGGCGAATGCTGGTCATTGAAGTAATCCAGGCCAATCTCGCCGATTCCCACCACCGTCGAGTCCGCCAGCTGTCCCTTCAGGTGGGCCTCCTCGGCCGGGTTAAAGGTTGCCAGGTTCTCCGGGTGCCAGCCGACAATCGGGTGCAGGTTAGGATAACGGTGTCCCAACGCGATCGCCCGGTCGTTGAGCTGGCGGTTTGAACCGACAATGTTCATTTCCGTAACGCCATAGTGGTCAGCCCGGGCAATGAAGGCCGGGACGTCTTCGTAAAACGGCTCATCGTTCAGGTGAGTGTGCGAGTCATAGATCTTGCGCCAACTTGCGTGCTTGCTCATCGTGGCCTCGCTTTATTCAACACCCATCCCAGGAACCAGGTCATCAGGCGCAATGACAACCTTGACGTCCCCATCCTTTTCAGCGGAGAGGAGCATCCCCTGGCTGATCTCGCCACGCATCTTCCGCGGCTTCAGGTTGGCAACAATCAAAACATTCTTGCCGATCAGAACAGATGGGTCTGGGTACCATTGGGCAATTCCAGAAAGGATCTGCCGGCCTTCTTCAGTCCCGTCGTCCATGTGGAACTTGAGCAGCTTGTCAGCCCCTTCAACGTGGTCCGCTGAAGTGATCTTAGCGACCTTCAGTTCAACCTTGTCAAAGACATCGATCCGGATAGCCTTCTTGCCGGTTGTTTCTTCTTCCTTAGCCTTTACTTGAGCCTTTTGCTTTGCTTCTTCCATTGCTTTCCGACCTTTCTTCTTTTCGTTCGTTGTCATCTTGCTCTTGATGAATTCGACTTCTTCCTTAACGTCGCGCCGTGGGAAGATTGGCGTTCCCTTCTTGACCACCTGGACCTCTGCTGGGAAGTCGTTGAAGCTCAAGTCAGTCAAAGTGATTGGGTCCTCCGGAAGGCCCAGTTGACGGCAGATTTCCTTTGGGGCGTCCGGCATTACCGGTTGCAAGAGGGCCGCAATTACCCGCAGGCTCTTGGCCAGGTGGGTCATTACGTCAGAGAGCTCTTCCTTCTTACTGTCGTCCTTGGCCAGTACCCATGGTTCCGTTTCGTCGATGTACTTGTTGGCCCGGGAAACAAGCTTCCAGATGGCAGCCAGGGCATCGGCAAAGTGGGTCTTGTCCATCAGGTCCTT
>DWZB01000078.1 GCA_019118405.1 Candidatus Limosilactobacillus gallistercoris | reverse complement strand
TGTTATTTTACCATGCTTACTTCATCGTCGCAGCGTCAAAATGAACCCCGCCAGCGGACTTGTTGAGGCGGTTCATGTAAGCCCCGCCGAGACCCTGAGCAGGGAAAGCCTGCGTGACGATTGCCTTGACGTTTGGCTGGTCATCAAATTGCCGTAAGCCATCAAACAGCCGGGCACTGGCATCCTTAACACCGGTTCCCAGTGAGAACTGGACCGCGTTCATCGGCAGGGTCGCCTGCTGAAGAATGCGTTCCTCGGCCATCATGCCGACATCGAAGGGCTGCTGTTGGATCCACTTGACCACGTCGCCCCAGTCGGTCCCCTCGTCCACAATGTAGACTTGGGCGTTCGGGGCGTAGTGCTTGTACTTCATCCCCGGGGCCTTCGGGGTTTCGTTTTTGCCAACCTTGTGGTGGTTGACGTCGATTGAACCGATTACGGACTCGATATCTTTCTTGGTGACTGCCCCTGGCCGCAGAATTACCGGCTGGTCCGTGGACATGTCCAGGACCGTCGATTCGACACCGACCCGGGTTGGCCCGTTGTCCAGGATCCCCGCAATCTTGCCGTGCAGGTCATGGTAGACGTGCTGAGCCGTGGTTGGACTTGGCTTACCAGATGTATTAGCCGATGGGCCCACCATCGGTACTCCTGCCTTGGCGATCAGGTCCAGGGTTGGCTGGCAGTCAGGAAAGCGGAAGGCCACCGTCTTCAAGCCGCCGGTAACCGTCTTGGAAAGCACGTGCTTCTTGATCTTCAAGATGATCGTCAGTGAACCCGGCCAGAAAGCCTTCATTAACTTCCGAGCATTATCCGGAATCTCCGCCGCGTACTTTTCCACCATTGCCACCGAATTAACGTGGACAATCAATGGGTTATCGCTTGGCCGTCCCTTGGCCAGGTAGACGTTCTTAACGGCGTCCTCATTCGTTGCGTCAGCGCCGAGCCCGTAAACCGTCTCGGTCGGGAACGCCACCAGTTCGCCCCGCTTAATTGCGGCCGCGGCCTGATCAATTTCACTTAATTGAAAAATCTTGGTATCCATTCTCGCTAATTTCCTCCTGCGCCTGAAAAATCCCATACATGTATCATCCTCATCTTATCAGCCACATCATGGCGTTTCTCAATCTTCGCTTGGCGATCACACCGCTGAAGCAGGGTCTGAATCGAATTCTCCTGGTCAAAGCCCGTCTCACCGAACAGCTGACCCTCTGCCATCAGGTGGGCCCCCGCCTGGGTAAAGAGCCGGTGGTAAAAGCCCAGCCCGGCCTCGTCGGCAAACAAGGCCAGCGACGGCTCATACTCCAGTACCGCCGTATCCATTATGCCGGTTGCCGCCGGGTCAATGTAAGGCGGGTTGGTGACAATCACGTCAAAACGCTGCCCAGCCAAGCCGTCAAAAAGATTGCTCTCCACTACCGGCAGATCCAAGCCGAACCGCCGCACATTCTGGCAGGTAACCTTTAGGGCGTCCGGTGAAACATCACTCAAGGTGACCTGCCACTGGGGACGCTCCAGGGCCAGGGTAATCCCGATCACCCCGCTCCCGGTTCCCAGATCGAGGACCTTCAGGGGACGATCTGGCAGCTCAGCCAAAACCCAATCCACCAGCTCGGCCGTTTCCGCCTCCGGGATCAGGACCGCTGGCGTAACGGTGAAGGTCCGCCCGTAAAACGGCGCCTTCCCGGCAATGTATTGGGCCGGTTCATGCTTCAGCAGGCGCTCGATGGCCTGGTAGAACCACGCCTGCTCATCTGCCTGCATCTGATCGCGGTTATGCAATAGCAGATGAGTGGCATCCCAGCCGTGCCGCATCTGCAGCAGGAACTGCGGCGCTCCTGGATCAATGTCCGTCCCGGCCAGCTGTGTCTTTGCCCAGCGCTGCGCCATAAAGTAGTTCTGGATGTTGCTACTCATTCCGCAACTGTTCCAGCTTCTTCGTCTGGTCGGCAACAATCAGGGCCTCGATGATCTCATCGAGGCCACCGGCCATGATCTTGTCCAGCTTGTTTAAGGTCAGGCCAATTCGGTGGTCCGTAACCCGGTTCTGGGGATAATTGTAGGTCCGGATCCGTTCAGACCGGTCCCCGGTACCGATTGCATCCTTCCGCTTCTGGTCATAAGCGCTCTGTTCCTTTTGCTGGTAGTAGTCGTAAACCCGGGACTTCAGGATCCGCATGGCCTTGGCCCGGTTCTGCTGCTGGGACCGTTCATCCTGCATGGCAACCACGATTCCCGTTGGCAAGTGGGTCATCCGCACTGCTGAAGAGGTCTTGTTAACGTGCTGACCACCGGCACCGCTGGAACGGTAGACATCAACCCGGATGTCCTTTGGATCCAGCTCCACGTCAACGTCCTCAGCCTCGGGCATTACCCCGACCGTCGCCGTTGAGGTATGAACCCGCCCAGCAGATTCAGTAACGGGGACCCGCTGAACCCGGTGCGCCCCGTTTTCAAACTTCAGCTTGGAGTAGACCTTATCTCCAGTGATCATCAGGGCGATTTCCTTGAAGCCGCCGACTTCGGTTTCGTTCTTATCAACCACTTCAACCTTCCAGCCCTGTCGTTCAGCATAGTGGAGGTACATGTTGTAAAGGTCAGCGGCAAAGAGACTGGCCTCATCACCACCAGCGGCCCCGCGGATTTCCATGATGATGTTCTTATCATCATTCGGGTCCTTCGGGATCAGCAGAACTTCAAGCTCCTTCTCCAGCTTAGCCTGCTTTTCCTTGGCGTCACTCAGCTCGTCCTTGGTCATGGCGGTCAGGTCAGGGTCGTCGATTTCCCGCAGCATTTCCTCATCGTCACTGATGGTCTGGGTGACCTTCTTGTATTCATCGTACTTCTCAACTGTTTCCCGCAGGCTCCCCTCTTCCTTGGAGAGCTTCATGAAACGTTGGGAGTCAGCGATCACGGCTGGGTCGCTGATCAATTCGTTCAATTCGTCGTAGCGGTCTGCTACCGCTTGCAATTTATCGAAAATGTCCTTCATTTCCATAAAAATTATTCCTCCTGTCCTTGGTCTAACAATGGGTGGAAGTAGTGTTTACGACAGACGGGATAGTACGATTCATTCCCGCCGATCTGGACCTGTTCACCCTCGTAGACCGGTTTACCATCATGAATACGCAGGTTCATCGTCGCCTTGTGGGGGCAGAACCAGCAGATGGTCTTCATCTCTTCGATCTTATCAGCATAGATCAATAAGTACTTGGAGCCTTCAAACAGTTCATTCTTGAAGTCGTTCTTCAGTCCAAACGTCATCACTGGAATGTTGAGCTCATCTACAATCTTAATCAGTTGCAGAACATGGTGCTTCTTCAAGAACTGTGCCTCATCGATCAGCACACAGTATACTGGATGGTCAATGCCCTTGACATACTCGTAGATGTCGGTGTCATCCATGACTGGGGTCACCCGCCGCTTGAGGCCAATCCGGCTAGCGATCACGCCCTGGCCTGACCGGTTATCAACACCGCTGGTCATCAGTACCACCGGCTTGCCCTGTTCCTCATAGTTATGAGCGACCTTCAGGATATCGATTGATTTTCCTGAATTCATTGCCCCGTACTTAAAAAATAGCTGTGCCACGATGAACGCTCCTTTTTTACAATATTACCTTTCATTATATCTAAAATCCGGATGCTTTTAAATACTAACCATCCCCGCCATTGGTATCGACCAAAGTATTTAATCTAATAACTTTCTTTTTACCCCCATAAAGCTTAAAATTAAACGGTATTTAATCTCACAAAGAAAGGAATTGTCTCGATGTCAATTCGAAGCTCATTTGCTGAGTTTGCCGGCCGGTCAAGCTACTGGTTCCTCCACACCTTCATGCATGGTGGAAGCTCTTTGCCCGGTAAGCTCACCCTTAAACTCGACCCCAATATTCTGCAGTCTTTCAGTAAGAAGTATGACCTGGTCATCGTAACAGGGACCAACGGAAAGACCCTGACCACGGCTCTGAGCGTCCGGGTCCTCCGGGAAAAGTACGACCAAGTGCTCACCAACCCCACCGGCTCCAACATGGAACAAGGAATCGTGACGACCTTCATCACGGCCCCTCGTGCCAAGAAGAAGGGATTGGCAGTGCTGGAAGTCGATGAGGCCAACGTGCCAATTGTCTGCCGCTACATCACCCCAAAGGCCTTCGTCTTCACCAATATCTTCCGGGACCAGATGGACCGTTATGGGGAAATCTACACAACCTACAATAAGATCCTCCGCGGGGTCAAACTGGCTCCCAAGGCGACGATCATCGCCAACGGGGACGAACAGCTCTTCCACAGCAAGGATCTGCCTAACCCGATCATCTACTACGGGTTTAACCACGAGCACCACGAGGCCTTCAATGCGCCAGCCAATACCGACGGCCTACTCTGCCCAAAGTGCCAGCACATTCTGCAATACCACATGCGGACCTATGCTGGCCTGGGCGACTACTTCTGCCCCCACTGCGGCTTTAAGCGGCCAGAGTTGACCTACAGCGTCACTAAGATTGACAAGCTGACCCCAACCAACTCGACCTTTGAGATCGATGGTCACCAGTACACGATCGGAATTGGTGGTCTCTATAACATCTACAATGCCCTGGCCGCCTACTCTTTGGGCCGCTTCATGGGCGTTACACCTGAGCAGATCAAGCACGCCTTTGAATCCGACGAACGGGTCTTTGGCCGGCAGGAAATTATCAACGTGGATGGCAAGCAGGTCACGATCATCCTGGTCAAGAATCCAGTGGGCCTCAACCAGGTCCTTGACATGATCGAAACTGACCCGAAGCCGTTCAGTTTCGCCTTCCTGCTCAACGCTAACTACGCCGACGGAATCGACACCAGTTGGATCTGGGACGGCGACTTCGAGAAGCTAGCCCGCCACCAGATTCCGCAGTACATGACCGGTGGTGAACGCTACAAGGACATCACCACCCGGTTGACCATGGCCGGCATCGATAACGTTTGGCACGAGCCGGACCTTACCAAGGTCATCGACAAAATCAAGCAGATGCCGACTGAACACGTCTACATCCTGGCCACCTACACGGCCATGCTCCAGTTGCGTAAGCTCCTGGCAGAAAAGGAATACATCAAGAAAGGTGGAATGAACTAATGGCAAAGTATCATCTTCGGCTCGCCCACCTCTATGGCGACCTGCTGAACACTTACAGCGACGTCGGCAACATCATTGCCCTGCGCTACTACGCCAAGCAAATGGACGCCGACATCAGCGTCAAGGTTATCAGCATCGATAACCAGTTCAATCCCAACGACTTCGACCTGGCCCTCTTTGGCGGTGGCCAGGACTACGAGCAGCTCGTCGTCTCCCGCGACCTTCCCAACAAAAAGGCCGGCATCGACAAGTTCATCAATGATAATAAGCCGATGCTGGCAATCTGCGGGGGCTACCAGCTGCTGGGCCACTACTACATCGGTGCCAACGGCGAGAAGATCCCCGGTCTGGGTATCCTCGACCACTACACCCTCAGCCAGGACAACAACCGGTTCATCGGCAATATCACCATCAAGAACCCTGAAACCGGACAGGAATACCACGGTTTTGAGAACCACAACGGCCGAACCTTCATCGGGAAGGGAGAAAAGCCGCTGGGAATGGTGGTCAAGGGCCACGGTAATAATGGTGAGGACCACACTGAGGGAGCCATCTACAAGTCCACTTACTGTTCCTACTTCCATGGTCCAATTCTGACCCGGAACGGCGAAATTGCTAAAACCCTTCTCTTGCGGGCCTTAAAGAATAAGTATCCGGACGTCGACTTCAGCCAGCAGGAAGCCCTGAAGATCAAGCCAACCTTTTAAGGAGGAACCTGGGAACTCGCTACTGCTTTTAGGATTGACGATCACCTTCCTGGTGGAGAGTCTCTACGAAATGTACCAATATCTGTCACTCAAGTTTATTGCCCAGCACGCTCCGCACTTTGACAATCACCACCATCTGCCAAGAATATTGCAAATTGAGCAGGCCTGGAACTAGCTATCATGGCTGCTCTTCTTGCTCCTCATCATTCTGTCCCAGCGCTATCCGATCCTGTTGATCAGTATTCTCACTACGATCGAAACCGTGATAGTCTTTCGGGTAAGTTACTTCAGACATCAAATTACCCGCTAGCAAAAAAAGCTAACATGAAGTCTTAATGAACTTCATGTTAGCTTTTTTGTTGTTCTCAACAAAAATAAGGTGATCAGATGCATTTAGCACCTAATCACCTTATTGCATTCGCATTAGTTTTACCCGCTTAATTAGCTAATGGCAATTGTGCCGTTAGCAACAAGCCAGATGGCAACAATGGATAATACCAGAATCAAGGTCATAACCCACTTTTCAGCAGCAGACATCTTGTGGTTGTTTTCCTTGCATGCCAGGTAGTAAATGTAGAAACCAGGAATGAAACTGATGGAAACCAGCAGAACTTCTTGCCAACCAGCTAAGAACATGCATGCAAACATGAAGGCAGCGGAGAGAAGTCCGATGGTGAATTGTCCCCATTCACCGTGTTCCTTACTGTACTTCATTTGGTAAAGACCAACGAAGAGGTAAGAGAACAGGATAGCTGCGGCACAAAGGGAGTAAGCAAATTCGTAAGCCTTTTGCGTGAAAAGCAGTGAGAACAGGAAGACCGTCTGCAATACACCGGTGATCATCAGAGAAGCCGTTGGGGCGTTCTTGGCGTTGGTGTTACCCCAAAGCTTTGGCATTGCCTTATCTTCGGCAACCAGCATCGTCGTTTCGGCTGGCAGCATAGTCCATGACAGCCAGGAAACAATGGTGGAGATGATCAGACCAACGTTGATCAGGATTGAACCCCAGTTACCAACAGTCATTTGAAGAACGTGACCAATAGCAGGTTGACCCATTCCGGCTAATTGAGCACGAGTCAGAACACCGTAAGGCAGAACAGAAATCAGAACGTAAGCTAATACCAAGAGGCCGTAACTGATCAAAGTAGCTTGTTGAGCATCAGAACGGGACTTAGCACGGTGACCCATAACGGAGGCACCTTCAACCCCGATAAAGACCCAGATCAGTGTCATCAGAGTACCCTTCATTTGACTCCAAACGGGACCAGTGGTCGTACCCTTAGATGCGTTGTTGGCAACCCGGCCCCAGAAGTCGGCAGTGAACATGCCGCCCTTGAAGCTGACAATCATGATGATGATGAAGATAATCAGTGGCAGAACCTTGCAGATCGTCCCAATCATGTTAACGAATGAAGCAGTTTCAACACCATTGTTAACCAGAATAGTCAATAACCAGCAGAAAATAATAGCTACAATGATTGACGGAACGTTCTGACCACCTTTAAAGACTGGGAAGAAAGTCCCCAGAGAAGCCATCAGCATCGTGGCAAAGGCAATGTTCCCCAGCCATGCTGATAACCAGTAGGACCAACCAGAGATGAACTCACCCATTGGTCCGAAGCCAGCGCCGGCATAAGAGAAAATCCCGGCTTCAAGGTCTGGCCGTTTTTCAGATAAGTTGTTCAATGAAAGAACTAACATCAAGAAACCTAAACCTGCAAAGATCCAGGCAAGCAGTGCTGGACCTGGTGCAGCGGCAGCTGAGACATCACTAGTGATCCCGAATATCCCAGTACCAATACATGAACTAACAATCAGGGCAATTAATTCGCCCTTACCGATACCTTTTTTCTCAGTATCCATTTATATCCCCTCGTTTCTACACAATGCGTGTGTTAATGTGCTTTGTAATCAGATTATAGACCAGCTTGGCATCCGCATTATCCTTACTAATAATGATTAAGGTGTCATTTCCCGCGATTGTTCCGACAACTTCTGGAATATCAAGCTCGTCGAACATCCCCGCTAAAATTGTCGCGTAGCTCGAATTCAGTGCCGTCTTGACGACATTTAAGAACTGAACAGTCTCGATTGTCCGGACATTATCATGAATCCCCTGATAAAGCCGGTTAAAATCGTGCTCGGGCGCCAAATGCAGCTGAACATAATAGGTATGTCCTTTGCCGTCATTGGCTTTGACAATATTAAGCGCATGAATGTCACGAGAAATGGTCGCTTGGGTTGTCTCAACGCCGGCCTCTGTCAGGAGTTGCAACAACTCGTCTTGGGTCTCAATCTTACGATCATTGACTAAATGCTCAATAAATTTCCGTCTCGCTTTTCGATCCATTCGCGGTCCCTCTCAATAAAGTGGTTACACCTAAATAATACTAGAAAAAGCAGCAAAATTATACCCTTCCTCCGTGATCGTCTAAGAGTTAAGCGGATAATATTTGCTGCTTTCATTTAGTTAAAATTACTTCTTAAGATCTTCACGAACAAGTGGGCAGGACATGCACCGTGGACCACCACGACCACGGGATAATTCACTTGACCGAACCTCATGAACGAGAATTCCGTGCTTACGCAGCAAATCATTTGATACATAGTTCCGGTCATAAGTTACAACTTCACCTGGAGCAATCGTCAAGGTGTTGGAACCATCATTCCATTGTTCACGTGGAGCAACAATTGGGTCACCATTACCAGTTGGAATAAGGTCGATTTCAGGTTCGCCCAGAGCTTCTTCCAGAACGTTCTGCAAGTCAGTCCGGTGCTTGATTTCGATCTCGCCATCCTTGCCTGGGTGAAGGATGTAAGTGTCAACCTTACCGTTTTCATCCAAGATTTGCGGGTGAACAGTGAACTGGTTGTAGTTGATCATCGTAAAGACGGTGTCAAGGTGCATCATAGCGTGGTTGTGTGGAATGTGAATAGCAATAACCGTGTCGTAGTTGGAGTCCTTGAAGAGGTTCCGTGCGATGTCCATGATGGCATCTGCTGACGTCCGTTGTGAAATACCGATGGCGAATACGTGGTCACTAAGTACCAATTCGTCCCCACCTTCGATCCGGGTGTCGTGGTAACGGTCACGCCATACATGTACGCCCTTGTTTGCGAAACGTGGGTTGTACTTGATGATGTATTCAGTGAAGAGAGATTCACGCCGACGAGCCTTGAAGGTCATGTGGTTGATGGTAATACCGTCACCAATGGAAGCTTGTGGGTCACGAGTGAAGTAGGCGTTTGGCATTGGGTCCATGAAGAATGGGTAGTCCTTGTCTTCAGCCATTTCAGCAAGTGAAACAAACTTAACATCGATCTCGTCCTTACGAACACCGGCGATGATCTTGTCAACCATTGCTTGGGTATCCATGCTGAGCAAGTATTCCTTCAATGCATCGTGAACAGCACCAGCTGCGTAGCCGGATTCTGCCAGCATTTGTTCAAGGAACTTGTCCTTAACTTGACTGTCTTGCAGAGCTTCTGCGGCTAACTTGGCGAAGTATAATACCTCAATTCCTTGTTTACGCAGCGTGTCGGCAAAGTAATCGTGTTCTTCCTGTGCAATTGGCAGGTATGGAATGTCATCGACAAGCATCCGATGAAGGATGTCAGGGTAAACGTTTTCGATTTCGTGCCCTGGTCGGTGAAGCATAACTGTCTTCAGCTTTCCAATTTCAGATGTTACATGAATTGGACTTTGCATATACAATCACTCCTTTTAGAGATTCACTTGATTACGTAATATATAATAGCACGAATGTAACCGTTGTCAAATGCTGATTTGACAATATTTTGTGTAGTTATGCATCCGGATGTATCAATTTAAATCAGCTCTCTTATTTTATGCACTGCGCCGGTCGTAATTGCATATTTTGCGTCTGCTGTATGCATGAAAGTTGAATAATAATTTCACAAACTTTTTATTTAGTTCTTTTCACGCAGGTAGGTCGCATAAATCTGGTCACGGCAATCTAGGTATTTCTGGTTGCGGGCTGTCGGGTGGACCCGATTTGATAAGAGGATAAAGCCTTGGTCGTTTTGCCGATCGAGGATCATCCAGGTTCCGGTAAAGCCGGTGTGACTAATCAAGAAGTGGCCGTCGCGGCGGTCATGCAGCAATTTCCACCCCAGAGAACGGCTATGTGGTCCGGAAATTAGGGTCTGATCCTTAAACATCGCATCCACCAGCTCATCGTTGAGCATTCCCTCTAAGTTATTTTCAATCAGCTGCCGGCCGAAAATCACCAAATCGTGCAGACCGGCAAACAGCCCCGCGCAGCCGCAGTGTTCCCCCAGGATATAGCCCTTGGGATCATGAACCTGCCCGCGAATCGGCCCCCGGCCCTTCTGAATTTCTGTCGGTACCGCTTCTGCCGGATCGGGATGAAAGCCGGCTGTGGTCATCCCCAGTGGCTCCAGCACACGTTGCCTGATCTCCTCTTGCACCGGCTGATTGCAGAGCCGCTCAATGATCCAGCCAAGGTAAAGATAATTGACGTCAGCATACCGAATCTGCCGGTTCAGGGTGCTATCAACCGTTTGCTGGGTGAGAAAAGCCCGCTTTAATTGAGCGGCCGGCAGCTCATTGCGGTGCGGAATGTAACCCCTGATGCCTGAAGTATGGGTCAGGAGGTTGCGAATTGTCGGTCGGCTGTCAGTAAATTCCGGCAGGTACTTTTGCACCGGGTCATCTAAGTGCAGCTCCCCTTCCTGGATGAGCATCGCGATCACGGGCACCGTTCCAACGACCTTAGTCAGGGAAGCCAGGTCAAAGAGCATCCCCGACCGTAATTTCTCGCGTGTCGGCTTCAGCTGGGCCCAGCCGCGGGTGGCCGTCCATTCCTGCGTGCCATCAAAGATCATGTAGGTCATCCCCGGAACGATCCCCTCATCAACCATGGCATTCAATTGATTAATTGTTTCTTGATATTGTTCCATCTCTCAAGCTCCTTTAAAATGTCCTCCTCATTCTATAACCCGCCATCGAAAAATGGTAGTTTCCGGCAAAGGAAAAAAGCCGCCCAAATGGACGACCCTTCTATATAGATTAAATTGTTTGCCCCATGAACTGGCTGTTGTACAGGTCAGCGTAGAAACCGTTAGCCTTCATCAGCTGGTCATGGTTCCCGGTCTCGATGATGTGGCCGTGGTTGACCACAATGATCTGTTCGGCATTCCGAATGGTCGATAGCCGGTGAGCCACCACGAAACTGGTCCGCCCCTTCTGGAGAACGTTCATGGCGTTTTGAATCAGGGCCTCAGTCCGGGTATCAACCGAGCTGGTGGCCTCGTCGAGGATCAGGATCTCGGGATTAGCCAGGAAGGCCCGGGCAATCGTCAGTAACTGTCGCTGCCCCTGGGAGATGTTGGAAGCCGACTCATTCAGAACCGTCTGATAGCCATCCGGCAGCTCCCGAATGAAGCTGTCGGCGTAGGCCATTTTGGCGGCCCGGTAGACTTCCTCATCACTCGCGTTCTCACGACCAAAGCGGATGTTGTCCATGATTGTGCCGGTGAACAGCCAGGTGTCCTGGAGCACCATCCCAATGTGCTGCCGCAGGTCGTGACGGGTCATTGAACGGGTATCATGGCCGTCCAGGTAGATGTGCCCGCCCTGAATCTCATAGAAACGTTCCAGCAGGTTGATGATAGTGGTCTTCCCGGCCCCGGTTGGCCCGACAATCGCCACCATATGGTCAGCCGGCGCCTTTAGATTGAAGTCCTCAATCAAGGGCTCGCTTGGCTGGTAGCTGAATTGAACATGCTGGAATTCAATCTTCGGGACCGGTTTAGCCGTTAATGGATGATCCGGAACTAGTTCTTCGCTCATCTCTGGTTCATCCAAGACGGCAAAAATTCGTTCGGCCGACGCCACCGTCTGCTGGATAGTGCTGCTCAGGTTAGCGATCTGGGTGATTGGCTGTGAGAATTGGTTGGTGTACTGGAGAAAAGCCTGAACATTCCCCAGCGTGATCTGGCCGTGGATGACCTGGATAGCCCCCGTAACGGCCACCATCAGATAGCCAAGGTTCCGGATGAAGTTCATCAACGGGAAGATCAGGATAGAGAAGAACTGGGCCTTCCAGGCAGCTTGATAGTAACGATGGTTCTTTTCGGCAAACTGCCGTTCCTCGTCTTCTTCCTTATTGAAGGTCCGGACAATCGTGTGTCCGGCGTAGGTCTCTTCAACCTGGCCGTTGATCTTCCCCAACTCAGCCTGCTGTCGGCTGAAGAGCCGCTGGGCAGTCGGGGCCACAAAGGCGACCACTGCCAGACTCAGCGGAATCGTGAGCAGGGCCACCAGGGTCAGTTTCCAACTGATCGTGATCATCAGGATCAATACCCCGACGAAGGTGATCACACTGGTAATGATCTGGATGAAACTCTGCTGGAGGGTTCCGGCAATGTTATCCATATCATTGACCATCCGGCTCATGATATCCCCATTGCTGTGGGTATCGTAGAAGCTGACGGGCACCCGGCCCATCTTCTCCTCCAGGTCCTGCCGCAGGTTATAAACTACCCGTTGCGAGATCCGGGTCATGATGATCTGCTGGGCAAAACTAAAGAGGCCTGAGAAAACATACAGCAGGATCACCGTAACTCCAATGATCATGATCCGGTGGAAGTCAATCGGCAAAGCCGTCAGGTGGTGCCCGGCCTTAATCGACGCGTACCCCTTCATCACCCCGTTATAGATGATCGTTGTTGCTTCCCCCAGGATCTTCGGGGCAATGATCGAGAGGATGACCGAGACAATCGCCAGGAAGATTGAAAAAATGACGCCCGCTTTCCATGGCCGCAAGTAATCAATCAGCCGCTTGGTCGTCGGCCAGAAGTGCTTAGCCTTCCTATTCTTGGCTGGTGCGTTCCGCACGTTCCTCATCCCCCTTCTGAATCTGTGAGTTAACGATCTGCTGGTAGGTCTTGTTGTGGGCCTTCAATTCGGCATGGGTTCCCTGACCGACAACCTTTCCGTCATCCAAGACGATGATCAGGTCTGCGTCGGCAACTGTGGAAACCCGCTGGGCCACGATCACCGTCACGGCCTGCTGAACCTGCTTGTCTTGACGCAGGGCCATCCGTAACTCGGCATCCGTCTTAAAGTCGAGGGCCGAGAAGGAATCATCAAAGATGTAGATTGAAGCCGGTTTGATGATCGTCCGGGCAATCGCCAGCCGCTGCCGCTGACCGCCGGAGAAATTGCTCCCGTTTTGCTCAACCACGGCGTCAAGGCCGCCAGCCTCCTTCACGAAACCATCCGCCTGAGCAATCTCCAGGGCCCGCCAGATCTGGTCATCAGTGGCCTGCGGATTACCGAACTGCAGGTTGGAGCGGATCGTTCCCGTGAAGAGAACGGCCTTCTGCTGCGTGATTGAAATTACCTTATGGAGGTCATGCTGGCTGAGGCGGTCGATCGGCTGACCGTCCACTTCGATCCGGCCGCTCTCAATGTTGAAGAGTCGGGGAATAAGGTTGACCAGGGTGGACTTCCCAGCGCCGGTTCCCCCGATGATCGCCAGCGTCTGTCCAGCCTTAACGTTAAAATTGAGATCCTGGAGAGCAAGCTTTTCGGCCCCATCATAACGGAAATCAACGTGGTCAAATTGAAGAGATGCCGGGTGCGCCGGATTAATCTTGACCTGCTGGTCTGCTGGTAAGTCGGCAACACTGATCGGCGTATCCAGCACCGCGTTGACCCGGCTGGCAGAAGCAGAGGCCCTTGGCACAAACACAAAGACCATCGACAGCATCATGAAACTGATCATGATCTGGGTAGCGTAGGTCATGAAGGCAATCAGGTTCCCCACCTGCATCGTCATGTTGGCTATCAGGTGACTGCCCAGCAGGATGATGCCGACGTTGGTCAAGCTGAGGATCAGCGTCATTACCGGAAAGAGGAATGAAACCAGGGTGAAGGCCTTAATCCCAGTCTGGGTGTAGTCTTCGTTTGCCGCCTTGAAACGGTCCTGTTCACGCTGCTCTTGCCGGAAGGCCCGGATGACCCGGACCCCGGTCAGGCCTTCGCGAAAGACCAAGTTGATCTTATCCGTCTTCTTCTGGATGCCCTTGAATAACGGAACCGCAAAGTACATTACGATCACGACCACCACGGCCAAAATCGGCAAACTGATCAGGAACACCCGGGTTAGCCGCGGCTCGCGGACATAGGCGAGGACGCACGCCGCCACCAGCATAATTGGTGACTGGAGCAGCATCCGCAATACCTGAACCATTACGTTCTGGATCTGAACGATGTCGTTTGTTGACCGCGTGATCAGCGAGGAGTCACCAAAGGCATTGACCTCCTTGCTTGAGAAGCGCAGCACCTTGCTGAAAATCTGCCGGCGCAGTTTCTCCCCAACCTGCATGGACTGAGTGGCAGCAAAGTAGACATTGCCGCCCGCAGCCACCAGGCCAATGGAGGCTACCAGCAGCATCAGACCACCCTCACGCCAGATAAAATGCATGTTTTGCTGCATGATCCCTTTATCAACCAGGTCGGACGTAATCGTCGGCAAGTAAAGGTCACAGGCGACCTGAATCAGCAGGAACACGACTGCCAAAGCTGTCGCCCACCAAACCAAGTTCTTCTTGGCAATCTTAATCACTTATCTTCATCCCTTTCCTCTTTTTTCAATGCCTCACCATAGTATTTATGGAGTTGGACCTGCATCTTATCGACCACCCGAATAAACTGTTCGCGTTCCTGGGGCGTAACCTCCGCAAGCAGGCGGTCAGCAAATGCAATGCGGTGCTTATCCAGCTGGATATGAAAATGCCGGCCCTGGTCGGTCAGGTAAACTCTGATCATCCGCCGATCCCGTTCATCGCGCCGCCGGGTCACGTACTGGTTGCGTTCCAAGCGCTCCATAACTTCGGTCAACGACCCCGGCTTGATCTGTGCTAAGCCAGCCAGTTCGCGCTGGGTACACCCCTCGTGGCGAGCGATCAACTCGATGATCCGCCCTTGGCCCCGAAAGTTGGACGGCAAGGCGGAATAATGGATGGTGTTGTTGATATCCTTAACCAGACCTGCCAGCCGTTTAAAGAATTCCTCATCGGTGACCAACACGTTTATCACTCCTTATAAAATAGTTAGGTACATAACGATTGATCATTCTACTACACGCTACCAAAAATTTAAACAAAAAAGGGTCCATAATATAGTTCCTTTTTATAGAGCAAAATTCCACAATGCTGTACACAAAAGATCCAAGTATTCGATTTCTCTGAACACTTGGATCTTATTTATGCTCGCAAAAGCTCCCAACGGCTAGCTTAACTTCGAAAGATAAAATCGCCCCGCTCTCGTTCGCACACTATTCTGGTTGATTTGAAATAGCATTACCACTGTAACCGGGCTGGCTCGGAATGGCGTTTGAACGTGATCCACCGCCATTGCCACCGCCGTAATTTGACTGCCGATAGCTGCTACTGCCACCGCCAGTGCTTCCTTGGTAACTGTTGCCAGCACTCGTATTGGCACTACCACTAGTATTACTATTAGCGGTATCATTTCCGCCATTACTGCTCCCAGCATTGCTACTACTTGAGCTGTGCGACGATGAACTACTCGTAGAATGCGAACTGTTGCTGGAAGATTGACTTGAGCTACTGCTCGAGCTACTCTCAGAAGAACTTGACTCTGTGTACTCTTCAACTTTCAGATGCTTAATAACCTTCTTTTTACCACGAGTAGCTATAATGTCGTAGGTTCCCGGGGTATCAAAAGTCATTTGCTTGGTAACTACTGCATTACCCGAACTAGCCTTAAAAGTCTCGAAGACCACGCCACTTCTATGTCCTTTAATAACAACTTTTGTTTTCGGTGAAATCAAAAACTTAACCTTAG